>NZ_CAMPPN010000013.1:0-148829 GCF_946900935.1 Stenotrophomonas sp. Marseille-Q5258 | reverse complement strand
CCTTGCCGTTGGGGGTCAGCGGCAGGGCGTCGAGCACGCACAGCCGGGCCGGCACCATGTACGCCGGCAGTCGCGTGGCCAGCTGCTCGCGCAGCGCCTCGGCCTGCACGGCGTCACCGGCCACATACCCATCCAGGCGATAGCCACCGGCCGCATCGGGCCGTGCCACCACCACCGCATCGCGTACGCCGGCACAACCACGCAGGCCGATCTCGACTTCGCCCAGCTCGATGCGGAAGCCGCGCACCTTGACCTGGTGGTCGGCACGGCCCACGTAGTCCAGCTGTCCGTCGGCGCCGTACCGCACCAGGTCGCCGGTGCGGTACATGCGCGCGCCCGGTTCGCCGGCATGCGGATCCGGCACGAAGGCCAGCGCCGTCAGGGCCGGCTGGCCCACGTAACCGAGCGCGAGGTTGACGCCGCTGACATGCAGCTCGCCCAGCGTGCCGGGAAGGACCGGCTGCAGCGCTGCATCGAGTACCCGAAGCGCGCTGTTGGGCAGCGCCACGCCGATCGGCAGGATCCGGCTGTGCAGCAGATCCAGATCGCTGGAACTGCCTTCCCACCAGCTCGCCGATACCGTGGTTTCGGTCGGCCCATAGGTGTTCAGCCACCGCACCGACGGGCGACACCGACGCCAGCGCTGCAGGCACTCGAAGGCCGGCGCTTCGCCACCGACGATCACCAGCCGAAGTGCCGGCAGCGCGGCACCGGCACCGTGCAGTGCATGGGTCCACAGGTGCCAGTACGCGGTCGGCAGATTGGCAATGGTGATCCGCTCGCGCGACAGATAGCCTTCGAAGGCCTCCACGTCCAGGCCCATCCGGTCGTCGTACAGAACCAGGGTCGCGCCGGCCAGCAAGGTCGGGAAGATTTCTTCCACGGCCATATCGAAACTGAAGGTGCTGAACTGCAGCGCCCTGTCCTGTGGCGAGAGCTCGAACAGCGCCGCCATCGCCTCGGCATGGTTGAGCAGTGCGTGATGCCCGATCCGCACGCCCTTGGGCCGCCCCGTCGAACCGGACGTGTAGATGACATAGGCCGACTGCAACGGATGCAGCGGAAGGTCGATGGCTGCGCCCGCCGCCGCGCCTTCCCACCAGGGTCCGTCCAGCCGCCACGTCGGCAGCCGCGCATCCGGGTGCAGCCCGGCGTGGGTCAGAAGCAGGACAGACCCACTGTCCTCGACGACGAACGCCGCGCGCTCCGCCGGCAGGGCCGGGTCCAGCGGGACATAGCACAGGCCTGCGCGCAGCACGGCCAGTGCCGCCGCGACCTGTTCGAGGCTGCGCTGGAAGCTCAGGGCGATGCAGGCACCCGGCGCCAGGCCCGCGGCGGCGAGGCGGGTGGCAAGGTGCGCGCTGCGGCGCTCCAGCTCGGCGTAGGTCCACTGGCCCGCCGGACCGTCCAGCGCCACCGCATCGGGGCATGCCGCTGCGCGCGCGCGGAAGCGGGCGACCACGTCGCCCTGCAGCAGGCGCCGCGGCCCCTCGCTGGCCTGCACACGCTGCGCCACCCGCGCGGGCGACTGCAGCGGCAGATCCACCAGCGCGGTGGTTGGCGCCGCGACGGCCGCCTCCAGCAGGGTGTCGAATGCCTGGACCCATCCGGCGATGGTGTTCGCCTGGAACAGGTCGGTGTTGTATTCCAGCTGCGCGGAGAACGCGCTGCCACGCTGGACCATGTTCAACGTCAGGTCGAACTTGGCCACCGTGTGCGGACTGCGCACCGGCTCCACGCGCAGTGCCGTGTCCCCGGGCGGGGGCTCGGCCGGATCGGCGCCGGCTTCCAGGTCGAACATGACCTGGAACAGCGGCGTCTGGCCCGGCCTCCGGCTCACCTGGAGCGCGTCCACAACCTGTTCAAAGGGGACATCCTGGTTGGCCTGCGCATCGGCCACGGTGCGGACGGCGCGGCGCAGCACGGCCTCGAACGGTTCGTGCATGTCCAGCGCGAAGCGCAGCGCCTGGGTATTGACGAAGTAACCGACCAATCCCGACAGTTCACGCCGCTCGCGACCCGCCAGGGGCACTCCGATCACAACGTCGTCCTGCCGCGCCAGCCGCGCCAGCAGGACCGCGAAGGCAGCGATCAGCACCACATACGGCGTACACCCGTGGGACCGCGCCAGCTGGATCACCGCCGGCCCCAGCGCGGCGGAAAGCGGATGCGCGCACAGGTCGCCCGCATAGGTCTGCAGCGGGCCGCGTTGGCTGTCGGTCGGCAGATCCAGCCCGTCCGGCGCACCGGCAAGATGACCGCGCCAGTAGTCCAGCTGGGCGGCCAACCGCGCGGCATCGACCTGCCCGCGCTGCCAGACGGCGAAGTCGCCGTACTGGACGGGAAGCACCGGCAGCACCGGCGGCGTCGCGGCCGCATGCGCGTGATACGCGTGGGTGAGTTCGCGCAGGAGAATGCCCGCCGACCAGCCATCGGCGACGATGTGATGCATGCGCAGCGACAGTACGTGCTCCTGCGCGCCCAAGGTGAACAGCACGGCCGAGAACAGCGGGCCGGCGGCAAGGTCGAACGGCAGCGCGGCATGCTGCGCGAGACGGGCATCCAGGTCCGCCGCGTCGATCGCGATGGCGTCGAACGGGCAGCCAGCGGACGCATCGACCACCTGCATCGGCTGGCCATCGATGGCAACGTAGCGACTGCGCAGGATGTCGTGGCGGTGGACCAGGGTATCCAGCGCCGATTCCATCGCCGCGATGTCGACGGCCCCGTACAACCGCAGGCCCATGTGGATCGCGTACGTCGCCCCGTCCGCACCCAGCTGGTCCAGCGTCCACAGCCGCTGCTGGGCGAACGACAGCGGCACCGGCCCGGAGCGATCCACCGGCACGATGGCCGCACCCGTGTCTGCGTCCCCGGCCGCGCTGCCGCCACCGCCAAGGGCAACGATCAGTTCCTGCTTGTGCGCGACCAGCTGCTCGCGCAGCACCGGCGGCAACGGGCCGCGCGGGGACTGGATGCGCAGGTTGCCGTCCTGCACGGTGAGCCGCGCATCCAGCTGGCGGAGCTGCTCCAGCAGGCTCGGGATGATCGTCATAGCAGGTCCTCGAACGTGGCTTCCGACGGGGCGGTCGCGTCCGCCGTGAGCCACTGCAGCGTATCGATGTGGCGCGCCAGGTCGGACAGGCGCGGATTGCGGTAGAGGTCCTCGATGCGGGCGCCCTGCCAGAGCGCATCTCGCACGTCCCGGATGACCTGCATGGCAGACAGCGAGTTGCCGCCGATGTCGAAGAAGTCGCTGTCGCGGCCAACGCTGCCGCCGATCACGGCCGACCAGATCCGGGCCAGGGTGCGTTCGGTGTCCGACGCCAGCGCGCCGGATGGCGCGTCGGCAACGGCGGGCTCCAGCGCAGCCAGCGTGACCCGATCCACCTTGCCATTGACGGTCAGGGGGAGCTGGGCGAGGAAGCTGAAACGGGCCGGCACCATGTAATCGGGCAGCGTGCTGCGAAGCGCCTGGCGCAGACGGTCGCGCAGCGACGCGGGCGTATCGGTGGACCCGGTCGCAATGCAGGCGTGCAGGCACGGCGTGCCCTGCCCGTCCACGGCGACCAGCACGGCCGCATCCAGCACGGCGTCAAGAGACAACAGAGCCGCCTCGACTTCGCCGGTTTCGACACGGAATCCACGGATCTTGACCTGGTGGTCGATGCGGCCGAGGAAGGTCAGGCAGCCGTCGGCGCGATGCCGGGCCAGGTCGCCGGTACGGTACAGGCGTGCCCCGGGGACGGTGGACGCCGGATCAGGGCGGAAGGCGGCCGCGGTCAGGTCCGGCCGGCCCAGATAGCCCTGGCCAAGCCCGATGCCCCCCACCCACAGTTCACCGACAACACCCGGCACGACGTCATCGAGGTTGGCGTCGAGCACCCGGGCGTACGTCCCTTCGATGGGGTAGCCGATACCGGGCGATACCGCAGCGTCGCGAACGGCGGTACGCGTGGCGCAGATGCTGGCCTCGCTGGGACCGTAGGCGTTGTGGAACTGCCGCCCCGCCGACCAGCGCCGCACGATGTCCGCATCGCACGCTTCACCGGCCGAGACCAGCGTTCTGAGGTATGGGAACTGGTCCGGCTGCAGGTGCCGCAGGACGGACGGCGGCAGCGTTGCCCAGGTCGGGCGGGCCCGCTGCAGGAACCGGTCGAATCCGTCGCCGAGCTGCTTGCCGGTATCGTCCACGACGTGTAGTTCGCCGCCGCAGGACAGCGCGATGGCGATCTCCCACAACGACGCATCAAAACCGGATGCCGCGAACTGCAGCAGACGGTCCTCCACGCCCAGTTCGAACGCGCGCGCCTGGCTCGCCGCCACGTTGCCCAGGCCGCGATGGGTCGACAGCGAGCCCTTCGGGTGCCCGGTCGAACCGGAGGTGTAGATGATGTAGGCCGGCGCATCGAGCGACGGCGCCGCGCATCCGGCCGCCCCGCCGGCACGGCTGATGCCGGTCAGGCCGTCGGGGGTCAGTACCGCCTGCCCGGCCAGCACCGCGGCACCGGCCTCGGCCGACGGACACACCACCCAACCCGGCGCGGCGTCCTGCAGGATCCAGCGCAGGCGTTCGGCCGGCTGGGCGGGGTCCAGCGGCAGATACACCGCCCCTGCCTTGAACAGACCGAGCATGACCGCGACCAGCTCGCGCCCGCGTGGCAGGTGGACGCCCACGATATCGCCGGGTCGTACACCCGCACCGAGCAGGTAGCCGCACCAGTCCGACGCGCGCGCATCCAGCGCAGCGTGGTCGATGCTGCCCTCCGCGTCGACCACGGCGGTCCGCCCACCATGCCGGGCGACGATGTCGGCATGCTGCTGCAGCAGCGAACGCGTCGGCAGCGCTGCCGACGCAGCCGCGCTCCATTGGCGGAGCGCGGCTGCCTGGTCGGCCAGCAGGGTCGGCAGGCGACCCAGCGGCGCATCGACGTGATCGACGATGCCCTGCAGTGCCTGCTCGAAGTGCTGGAGCATGGCGCGTGCCTGGCTGACCGGGTAGCGGGCCAGGTCATGGTTGAGGTTGACGACCAGACTATCGGCCGTCGGCACGATACACAGGCTCAGCGGATAGTTGGAGCGCTCCTGCGAGCCGAGCAGCGATGCCTGCAGGCTGTCCGACGTCGGGTCGGCATCGCCATCGCCGTTGGCCACCGGATAGTTCTCGAAGACCAGCAGTGACTCGAACAGCGGCGTATCCGCGCGGATGTCCGACAGGGCCTGGATGCGCGACAGCGGCAGGAACGCATGTTCGTCGCGCTGCACCTGCTGCGCGTGGCACTCGCGCAGCAGATCGCCGACGCGCGCGTTCGCCGCCAGCCGGAACCGCGCGGGAACGGTGTTGATGAACACGCCCACGGACGCTTCGATATCGGCCATCTCCGGCGGTCGCCCGGCACCGGTGACACCGAACACCACGTCGTGGCGGCCGCTGTAGCGGGACACCACCCGCGCCCAGGCCAGTTGCAGCACGCTGCTCTGGGTCGTGCCCTGGCGGCGCGCCAGCGCGTCGATCGCCGCATGCAGCGCCGGCGATACGACCAGACGCTGGCACGCGCTGCCCAGCCCTTCGCTGGCGGCGCCCTGCAGGATGGTCGTTGCCTGGCTGAAGCCGTCCAGGTGGTCGCGCCAGTAGCGCTCCGCCGTCTCCACCGGTCGCTCGGCAAGCCACTGGACGTAGTCGCGGAACGGCCTGCCGGGCATTTCCGGCACAGCGTTGGCCTGGCCATCCGCCGCACGCGCGTACGCGGCGTGCACCCGCTCCAGCAGCAGCGGAATGGACCACCCGTCCAACAGCGCGTGATGGTAGGTCAGCAGGAGGCGATGTGCGTGATCGGGCATCTGCGCGATATGCAGGCGCAGCAGCGGCGCCACCGCGAAGTCGAAACCGACGGCGCGGTCGCGTGCCTGCAGTTGTTGCCACGCGGCCTCCGCATCGTTCTGCCGGGCGCGCCAGTCCAACCGCTGCACGGGCAGCGCCGGGGCGGGCTGGACCACCTGCAGCAGGCGGCTGTCGGCAAGCTGCACGAACGCGGTGCGCAGGATCGCGTGCCCGGCCAGCACCCGCTGCCAGGCCGCCACCAGCCGGTCGACATCCAGCGCGTCCGGCAGGCTGAAATCCATCTGGATCAGGTAGGTCCCCCCGTCCGGATCAAGCAGGGAATGGTGGATCAGGCCCTGCTGCAGCGGCGTGGCCGGGTAGATGTCCTCCACTCCGTCGGGGTACGCCTCCAGCACGCCGTCCAGGGTGACCTGATCGAGCCCTGCCAGCGGGTAGTCCGAGGGCGTCCGGCCCCAGCGTCCGGGGCTGCTGCAATGCGTGATGATGGCGCGCAGGCTGACCATGAAGGCATCGGCCAGCGCCTCGATGGCCGCACGGTCGTGGATGTTCTCCGAGTACGTCCAGTTCACTCCGAAGCGTCGACCGGTGACGGCTGCGGTGATGTCCAGCAGGTGCGCGCGGTCCTGTCCCGGCGCATGCAGCGCGCCGGTCGGCGCGTCTGCCGGACGCAGCCAGCGGTCCGCGCTGGCGGGTGTACCGGCGTCGAACTGGCCCAGGTAGTTGAACCCGATGTCGGCATGTGCCCCGGAGCGCGGCAGACGTTCCGCGCCTGCGGCGGGGTGGCGCAGCATCCCGAACCCGATGCCCTTGCCGGGAATGCGCCGCAGCTGTTCCTTCACTGCCTTGAGGTCGGCCGCCAGGTCGGCGCCGTGCTCCAGCACCAGGCTGACCGGATACATCGAGGTGAACCATCCGACGGTGCGGGACAGGTCGACGTCGTCGAACAGGTCCTCACGGCCGTGCCCTTCCAGGGTCAGCGCGATGCTGTGCTGGCCGGTCCACGCACGAAGCGCGTGGGCAAGCGCGAGCAGCAGGACGTCGTTGATTTCGGTCTGATACGCGGCCGGCACCGTACGCAGCAGCCGCTCGGTTTCCCCGGCATCCAGCGCCACGCTGATGTTGCGCGCCGAGCGGACGTCATTGACGCCGCCCCGCTGCCGGGGCAGCGCAGGCGCGGCGGTGTCCAGCACCGACTGCCAGTAGCTGCGTTCGGCGTTCCAGCGTCCCGCACGCAGGTCGCCCAGCAACCGTTGGGTCCAGTAGGGGTACGCGGTGGTTTTTGCCGGGAACACGGCCGAACTGCCCTGTGCCACGGCGGCGCAGGCGGTTTCGAGGTCTTCGATCAGCACGCGCCAGGACACGGCGTCCACGACAAGATGGTGCGCCACCAGCAGCAGACGGGCAGGCCCGCCATCGCAGTGGACCCATGCGCCGGCCATGACCCGGCCCTGGGCCGGCTGCAGCGAGGCCTGGAGCGCGTCCGCCGTTGCCAGCCACTGCGCATCCCCCTGCGGACTGCCCGGGGGATCGATGACCACCTCCTCGAGGACAGGCTCGCTGCCGGCCGTCCCGATCCATTGCCGCGTTGCGTCACCGTCGGGTACCAGGCTGGCCCGCAGCATGTCGTGGTGTGCCATCACCAGGCCAAGCGCCTGGCGCAGCCGTGCGGCGTCGAGGTCGGGCCGCACGTCGAACACGACCGCCTGATTCCAGTGCTGCCAATGCGCCAGGGCCTGATCGACAAACCAGTGCTGCACCGGCGAGACCTCGACCGTGCCGGTGACCGGCCCCTGCTCGCAGTGCATCGCCTGCGTGTCGGTCCGACGGATGCACGCTGCCAAGGCCGCAGGCGTCTGGCGTTCGAACAGCAGGCGGGGCGTGAGGTCGTAACCCAGCCGCCGCATGCGGGCGACCACCTGGATACCCAGAATGGAGTCGCCTCCCAGCGCATAGAACCCGGCATGGCGGTCGTCCACCGCGCAGCCCAGCACCCCGCTCCACACCTCGGCGATCAGTGCTTCGGTGCCCGGCCGCGGCGGCGCCACCGCAGTCGCCGCAGCCGCCTCCCCGCTCGCCACGCCGAGGGCAGGCAACGCCTTGCGGTCGATCTTGCCGTTCGGCGTCATCGGCAGGGCCGGCAGCAGCACCACGCGCGACGGCACCATGAATTCCGGCAACCGGGCGCGCAAGGCTGCCAGCAGGCTGGCTTCGGACACGCCGTCGCCGTCCACCTGCGCATACGCCACGAGCCGACGCTGTGCATCGGCCGGGTCGTCGGCCAGGACCGCGCTTGCCTGGACCCCGGGCAGCATCGCCAGTGCGTGCTCGATCTCGCCCAGCTCGATCCGGAACCCGCGCAGCTTGACCTGGTGATCGCTGCGCCCCAGGTACTCCAGTTCGCCCGAGGGCAGGAACCGGACGATGTCGCCGGTGCGGTACATGCGCCCACCCGCTCCTGCGCCCGCCGGACAGGGCAGGAAACGCTCGGCGGTCATCGCCGCGCGGTCGTGATACCCGCGCGCAAGCCCGGCCCCGCTCAGGTAGAGCTCGCCGATGGCGCCCGGCGGGACCCTGTTCAGCGCGCTGTCGAGCACATGCGCCTGCGTGCCCGGAAGCGGTACGCCGATGCTGGGCTTGCAGCCCGTGCCCGCCGGCACGCGGGCGGCGGTGGAATAGGTGGTGTCCTCGGAAGGACCATACAGATTGAACACCGCCTGCACGCCGGGATGGGCGTAGGCCTTGTCGACCAGCGGACGCGGCAGCGGCTCGCCGGCGACGTTGATGATATCCACGCGCGGCAGACGTCCCGCCTCCAGTATCGCACCGAGCGCCGACGGCACGGTGTTGACCAGGGTCAATGCACCGACATCGGTATGAACGAGGTCCAGGATGGTGTCCACCAGCACCACGCAGCCGCCGCAGGACAGCGGCGCGAACAGCTCGAACACCGACAGGTCGAAGCAGATCGACGTGCTGGCGAGGGTGCGCTGCAGCCCCGTCGCCGTGAAGGTCTGCACGGCCCAGTCCAGCATGGCCGCCGTCGCCCCGCGCGTAATGGCGACGCCCTTCGGCACGCCGGTGGAACCGGACGTATAGATCAGATGGTTGAGCCCGGCAGCGTGGCGCGTCATGGCCGGCATATCGGTGGCGGCGTGGGCCAGAAGCCCGGTTGCCGTCACGTCCATGACCGCCGGCACGCACGCCGCCAGCGCCGCATCCGTGCCGGGCGTTGCCAGCAGGAGGGCCGGCGCTGCGTCACGGGCGATGTACTGCAACCGCTCGATCGGGTAGCCCGGATCCATCGGGACGTAGGCTGCACCGGTCCGCAGGATGGCCAGCAACGCGATCACCAGGCCGGCGTCGCGCTGCATGCACACCGCAACCCGGTCACCGTCGCCGATGCCGCGCTCACGGAGCTGGCGGGCCAGGTGCGACACGGCCGCGTCCAACTGCCCGTACGACACCTGCACGCCTGCCGCTTCGATGGCGACCACGGCCGGCGTGAGCCGGGCTTGGCGCTGCACGCGCACGTCCACCGATACCGGGGCCGCCGGCAGCGTGCCGACCTCGGCCACGCCCTGCAGCCAGTCTCGGTCCATCGGGTCCAGCCACGCCGCCGCGTCGTGGGCCTGCCCCGGACACGCCAGCATGGCCTCGAGCACGGCCCGGTAACAGCGGCCCGCGCGCTCCACATCCAGACGTGACAGACGGTGCGGATCGAACTGCAGGTCCAGCCCCACCATGCCGCTTCCGGGGTCCTCGCGGAACCCGCACATCAGCGCGAAGCTGTTGCGCTGGAACTGTTCACGCTGCTCCACCTCGAACCCCTGCGGCAGGGCATCGTCCATCTGGCGCAGCACGTGGAAGCTGATGAAATTGAAGGCGACCTCGAACAACGGCTCCCCCCTGTTCATCCGCTGCAGTTCGGACAACGGGAAACGCCGGTTGGCCAGCAATCCCTGCTCGGCAGCGAAGGTTCCGGCCAGCAGCTGACGCCAGCTCGCGCCACCCGGCAGCGACATCCGCAGCGGAAGGGTGTTGAGGAACAGTCCCAGGCAGCGATCGCCGTCCTCGTGCTCGAGGCGGCCATTGGACACCACGCCACTGACCACGTCCTGCTGCGTTCCCAGCATCGACAGCACTTTCATGTGCACGGCCAGCAGCACGGTCCGCAGGGGCACGCCGGCGTCGCGCGCCAGCGCACGCAGCCGATCGGCGTGACCGTCGGGCAAGGCGACCTCGCAACGGAACCCGGCGGTGGCGGCAGTGTCGCCCGCACCGGCGGTGCGTGGCAGCGCCAGGAACGGGGCGCTGTCCAGCACGCCGGCCCAGTATGCGCGCGTGTGCGGGTCTGCCAGGGCAGCACCCTCGGCCGCCACGAAATCGCGGTACTGGCTGTGCAGCGGCGTCGATGCGACGGGCGCGCCGCGGCGCAAGCGGAAGTAGGTGTCGAACAGCTCGGTAAAGAACGAGGCCACGCTCCATCCATCCAGAATGGCGTGATGGTCCACCCAGGTGATCTGGAACGCGTCCGGGGCCGTGAGCTGGATGAAGATCCGGTACAGCGGTGCCTGCTCCAGGTCGAACGGCGTCTGCTTCTGCGCCGCGATCAGCGCGTCGATGGCGTCCGCCTGCGCTGCCGCGCTCGATCCACGCAGATCGATGCAGTCGAAGGCCACCCCGACATCGGCGTGCACCCGCTGCAGCGGACGGCCGGTGCCGTCCATGCTGAAGGAGGTGCGCAGGATGGGATGCCGCGAGGCGACGGCCGCCAGCGCCGCCTGGAAGGTCGCCGCGTCCATTGGACAACCGCGCACTGCCAGGCTGGAAACGTTGTGGTAGTGGCCCTGTCCCGGGTCGAGCAGCGAATGGTGGATCATGCCGGCCTGCAGTGCGGCAAGCGGGTACGCATCGACGACGTCGCCCGGCAGTGCCACGCGCTCATCGGCCTCCAGCAGCGCGAATGCAGCCAGCGTCGGCGTCAGCGGGCCGGCAGATGCATCGAACGTGGCCAGCCGGGCCAGGGCCGCCACGGTCTGCGCCGCGAACAACTGCGCCACACTGAAGGTGATGCCCCTGGCCCGGGCCTGCGCGATGAGGCGGATGCTGCGGATCGAATCGCCGCCGAGAGCAAAGTAGTTGTCGTCCACGCCGATGTCGTCACGACCAAGTGCCGTCTGCCAGACGGCCAGCAACGCGGCCTCGGCGGCGTCGCGCGGCGCGACCGCGCCACGTCGATCCGCCACGGCGAGTGCCGGAGGTGGCAGCATCGCCACGTCGATCTTGCCATTGGCGGTGAGCGGGAACCGCGCGAGCGGCATGAATACCGTCGGCACCATGTGCTCGGGCAGGCGGGCCAGCAACGCCTCGCGCAACGCGGACGCGTCCTGCAGCGCGACCGCCGGATCCGGCACGATGTAGGCGACCAGACGCTTGCCGATGTCGGACACGTCGCGCAGCTGCACCAGTGCGTTGGCGACGCCGGGCAGCGCCGCCACGGCATGTTCCACCTCGCCCAGCTCGATCCGGAAGCCACGCAGCTTGACCTGCGCGTCGCGTCTCCCCACGTACTCCAGCTGCCCGTCGTTGCCGATGCGGGCCAGATCACCGGTGCGGTACAGGCGTGCGCCGCCTGCACCGAACGGATCGGGCACGAAGCGCTGCGCGGTCAGGGCCGGCTGGCCGAGGTAGCACTGCGCGAGGCCTGCGCCGCCGACATGCAGTTCGCCGAGCACGCCGGTCGGTACCGGCTGCAGGTCGGCATCCAGCAGGTGCAGGCTCAGGTCGGGGATCGGGTCACCGATCAGACTGCGCGGCTGACGGGTATCGTCCTGGACAATCTCCCGGTAGGTCACGTGCACCGTCGTCTCGGTGATGCCGTACATGTTGACCAGGCGCGGCCCCGCGCCATGACGCCGGGCAAACCACGGCGCCAGCGCAGGCAGCGTGAGCGCCTCGCCGCCGAACACCACCCAGCGCAGCGCCAGCGCCTGCCGCTGCGCCTCGCCAGCGGCATCATCGGCTTCGGCAAGCTGCAGGAAGGCCGACGGTGTCTGATTGAGGACCGTGATCTGCTGATCGACCAGCAAGGCATGGAATGCGTGTGGATCGCGGCTGACAAGGTACGGGACGATGACCAGGCGGCCGCCATGCAGCAGGGCTCCCCAGATCTCCCACACCGAGAAATCGAACGCACTGGAATGGAACAGCGTCCAGGCATCGTCCGGCCCGAAACCGAACCAGGGTGCGGTCGCGTCGAACAGGCGCAGCACGTTGCCGTGCGGAATCACGCTGCCTTTTGGCAGTCCCGTCGAGCCGGAGGTGTAGATCACATAGGCCGGGTCCTGAGCACGCAGCGCGACCCGCGGACGCTCGCGGCGGGAGGCGCCGTGGCTGGCCGCCATGTCCAGCACCCGGGGCGCGAGCGGGTTGCCGTCATTGACGCGCGCGTACTGCGCCTGCTCGGTGGCACCCACCAGGCTGGCGGCCACGGCGGCATCACGAAGAATGTGCCGCAGGCGCTCGATCGGCCCGTTGGGATCGACCGGAACATAGCAGGCCCCGGCCTTGCACACGGCCAGCATTGCCACGATCAGATCGACCGAGCGGTCGATGAACAGCGCGACGCGATCGCCACGCCCGATACCGTGCCCGGCAAGCAGCGCCGCCACCGCATTGGCACGCGCATCGAGGTCCGCGTAGGCGATGCTCTCATCGCCGCAGGTGATCGCGATCGCGCCGGGATGTGCATCGCACATGGCCTCGAACCGGCTCGCGATATCCCCCTCTTCCACTGCCGGCGCGGGCGATGCCACGGGCCGGAGGGCTGCCGGTGCCGGCGTCAACGGGATCTGTTCCAGCACCGTCGACGGCGCATCGATCGCCTGGCCGAGCACATGCTGCAGGCACGCCACCATGCGATCGGCGGTGCTGGCGTCGAACAGGTCGGTGTTGTACTGCAACCCGCCGCTGATCCCCTCACGCTCCTCCACGAGCGTGAAGGTCAGATCGAACTTCGCCTGTCCGCTGTCGCGATAGATGTCCTCGAAACGCAGCCCGGGCAGGTCGAGAGAAGCGGTAACCGCTCCCTGCCAGACGAACATCGTCTGGAACAGCGGGGTATACGCCGGCGTGCGCTCCACCTGCAGGCTGTCCAGGATGCGCTCGAACGGTGCATCCTGGTGCTCGAAGGCATCAAGCACGGTGCGGCGCGTCGCGGCCAGGTGATCGGCGAACGTGGTCGCGGCGGGAATCCGCGTGCGCAGCACCAGGGTGTTGGCGAAGAAGCCCAGCGTATGCTCGAACTCGCCGTGGTTGCGATTGGCGATCATCGTGCCCACCGCCACGTCGTCCTGGCTGGACAGGCGACCGAGTACGGCGGTCAGTGCGGCCAGCACGATCATGTACGGGCTGTAGCCGCTGCGACTGCTGAATGCGGCGAGCCGCTGGCTCAGGTCCGCCCCGAAGCGGATCGGACAGGTCGCACCGCGCGAGCTGCGCTGCAGTGGGCGGGGACGATCCAGCGGAAGATCGAGCAGCGGCGGCATGCCCTCAAGGGCCTGGGTCCAATACGCCAGTTGGGCATCCCACTGCCCGCTCTGCAGCTGGCGACGCTGCCAACGCGCGAAGTCGCGGTACTGCCGCGCCGGAGGCGGCAGTGCGAGGGGGCGCTGCTCCAGGCCGGCCGTGTACAGCGCGGCCAGTTCGCGGACCATCACCGCCGATGACCAGCCGTCGAACACCAGGTGGTGGACGTTGGTCAACAGGAGGTGGTCGTCCTCGGCGAACCGATGCAGTTCGAAACGGTGCAGCGGGCCCTGGCGCAGCGCGAAGCGCACCTGGTCCTGCTGCTGGTACAGCGCGGCGACGCGTGCGTCGCGCTCGTCCACCGGCGTCGGCGCGGCATGGACCGCCAGGCCGCAACCGGGACCCGGATCGATGATCTGCGCGGCCTCGCCGTCGACCACCTCGATACGCGTGCGCAAGGCTTCGTGGCGCGCCACCAGGGTGGCGAATGCGCTCTGGAAGGTGGGCACGTCCATGCGACCGTGGATGCGGAACGCGGTGGAGATGTTGTAGGTGCCGTCCTGCCCGCCCAGCTCATCGAGGAACCACAGACGCTGCTGCTGGAACGACAACGGAATCGGCGCGGCCTGCTCTTCCGCAAGCGCCTGCAGGATCTGCGCCTTGCGTTCCTTCAGCTCGCTGGCCAGCGCGGGCGTGATGACCCCCTTTGCCGCGCTGATCCGCAGTTGATCCCCATGCGCGGCCAGTTCCAGGCCCTTCGCGCGCAACTGCTCAATGTACGTCCTGTTCATCGTTGATCCTGCGTCCGTTTGCCGGCATGGCCCGCGCCTGCCCCATGCCGCGCGCGTCCTGCCTTGTCAGTCCTTCCGCGGCGCATGGCCGCGGATCGCGTCACTCACAGCTCCAGCACATCCAGTGCCGGGCCTGCGTCGGCGGTCTCCTCGATCAGCGCCTGCAGCTGCACCGCCATCGCCGACAGCTCGGGGTGGTCGAAGATCAGCTTGATCCGTGCCTCCACGTCGAACGCGTCGCGGATGCGCGAGATCAACTGCATGGCCAGCAGCGAGTGGCCACCGCGTTTGAAGAAGTTGTCGTTGCGGCCGATGCCCTCCACGCCGAGCAGCGCCTCCCACAGCGCGGCCAACCGGGTCTCGATGCCGGGTTCGGGCGCGACATGCACCGACGTTGCCCGCAGCTGATCGGGATCGGGCAGCGCGCCGCGATCGATCTTGCCGTTGGCGGTCCGCGGCAGCGCGTCCATCTGCAGGTAGTCCTGCGGCAGCATGTGCGACGGCAGCCGGTGCCGCATGTGGTCGTGCAGCTGCAGAACGTCGGCCGCCGCATCTGCGTGCGCGCTCCAGTAGGCGATCAGCACCTGCTCGCCGGCCTGGCCTCGTGCGACAACCGCGCACTGGGCCACGGCGGGATGCTGCGCAAGCTGCGACTCCACTTCGCCCAGTTCGATGCGGTGTCCGCGGATCTTGACCTGCGCGTCGATCCGGCCCACGTAGTCCAGGCGCCCGTCCGCCAGGGCGCGCGCAAGGTCGCCGCTGCGGTAGAGGCGTGCACCGGAGCCGGTGCCGAACGGATCGGGTAGATAGCGCTCGGCGGTGGCATCGGCGCGGCCGGCGTAGCCGCGTGCCACGCCCGCGCCCCCGATGTGGACTTCGCCGACCACCCCCACCGGGACCGCGTCGCCGTGGCCGTCCAGCAGGTAGATCCGGGTGCCCGCCGTCGGAGCCCCGATGCCCACACGCGGTCCCCCAGCACCCAGATCCTCGACCGTGCACCACACGGCGGTCTCGGTGGGTCCGTACTCATTGAACAGTGCGGTGGCCGGAAGCAGCGCGCGGTGACGCTCCACCAGCGCCGGCGGACATGCCTCGCCGGCAACGATCACGGTGCGCAGGCTGGCCAGGGTGGCCGGATCGCCCGACGACAGCAGCGTGGCGTACAGGGACGGCACCATCAGGGTGTGGGTGATCTGGCGGGCGCGGACAAGCTCGGACAGGCAGGTGATGTCGTGGACGACCTCGGGGGTGGTCATGACCAGTGTGCCGCCGGACCCGAGGGTCCAGAAGATGCCGGCAATGGAGCTGTCGAACGAGAACGATGACAGCAGCAGGAAGCACTGCGGCGGATCGCGATAGCCCAGCCCGCGTGCCGCGGTGGACGCGAGGATGGCGGCGTGCGGCACGCAGACGCCCTTTGGCTGTCCGGTGGAACCGGACGTATAGATCATGTACGCGGCGGTCTCCGGATGCAGGTCCGCATCCACGCCGGGATGACCGGCGGGGGTCTGCATGGCGTCACCGAACACCAGCGATGTCACCGGCAGGCCGTCGCACAGGTCCGCCTGCGCCTGGCGGTCATCGACGATCAGCCACGCGGCGCCGGCATCGGCGAGCATGTAGCGCAGTCGCGCCTGCGGGTAGGCAACATCGAGTGGCAGGTAGGTTGCCCCGCAGCGCAGTACCGCCAGGATCGCGACAATCATGTCGAGCGGATTGGCCAGGCAGACGCCGACCCGGCGCTCCGGCCCGGCCCCCAGCGCGGCCAGGTGCGCGGCCAGCTGCGCACTGCGCCGCTCCAGGTCGCCATACGTGAGCTGCTGCGATTCCCGGACCAGTGCGACACGCGCCGGCGATTGCGCCGCTGCGTGCAGGAACAGGCCAGCCAGACCCCGCCGGTCGGCGGCGACGGGCGGCAGCAGCGGCCCGTGCAGGACGGCACTGGCGGCGGTGCCCGCCGCGCGTCCCGACAGCGCGGCCACCGGCGTCTCAAGGTCCGACGTGCACACCGCGTCCAGCGCGTCCAGGAACTGTTCGCCCAGCACGGCAGCATCCGCATCCCCGTACTGCCCGCGGTCGTACTGGATCATGAGCTGCAGACGGTCGCCGAACTGCTCGCAGACAAGGTCCAGCGCGCCCTCGCTGTCGGCCGGGTGCGACGCGACCAGGTGCACGGCGTCTACCGGTGCGGCCACATGTACGCGATGGAGGAAGCCGGCCAGGCCACCCGATGCCGCCGGCGCGAAGGCCACGCTGGCAGCGGCGGCGGCGACCGTCGCCTCCAGTTGCGCCAGGGCCTGGCCAAGCGCGTGGGAAGGATCGACCTCGACACCGACGGCGACACGCTGGCTGTAGGGCCCGATCGCCTCGTCCAGCTCGGCGACGCGCGACGGGGCTTCAAGGTCGACGTGGACCAGAGTGTCGCCCTGGTGCCGGCGCAGGACCTGCAGCCAGGCAAACAGCAGGCGCGCCCTCGCGGCACCCGGCTGCGCCGGAGACAGTACCTGCGTGGCCAGCGCGGCGGGGACGGTCAACGCGACGCGGCCACGTTCGCGCCCTGCGCCGGCTGCCGGTCGGGCGAACGGCAGGGTCCGCTGCAGGTGGACGTCGGCATGGCCCTCGGCCCGGGCGGGCCACTGTTGCTGTTGCCACTCGGCGTAGTCGGCGTGCTGGACGATGGCGTCCTCGCGTGCATCGGTATCGCCGGCGAGTTCACGCTGCAGATGACGCGCGAAGACCGCCAGCGACACGGCGTCGAACTGCAGGTCGGTGCCGCGCAGCAGCAGATGGCCGCCCTGCGCGTGGGTGGACGCAATGGCCTCCAGCGTCCCGACGGCCAGGGGGGCGCGCGCGACCAGCAGCGCCAGGTCGTCCGCGAGGTTTCCCGTGGAGGGCAGCCAGTCGATCCGTGCCTGCGGCAGGACCACCTGAAGCGACTCGCTGAAGCCCTGCACGACCGGATAGCCGGTCCGCAGGATTTCATGGCGGTCGACCACCGCGCTTACTGCCGCCTGCAGGCGCGCGGGATCCAGCCCGGCGCCCAGCGCCCAGGCATGCACGCCGATGCGCCCGGCATGATCGGCCGGGCGTGCTGCCAGGCGGGTCCGCTGTTGCTCCGAAAGGCTGTACCCGGTGTGTTCGTCCTGCATGTCACGTCCCCTCAGTAGTCGTTTCAATGGCCATGCCGCGCTGCGCCTGGGCCATGCCCGTCAGCACCCTCCTCTGCCCCTGGAAAGGCTCCCGACCGTGCACGACGAGCATGTTGTCCAACCAGACAACGTCGCCGGCCTGCCAGTCGAACCGGGTCATCTCGCGTCGATAGATGTCGCGCAGACACGTCAGGTGGTCCGGATCGATATCACCGCCGTCCCCGTGGAAGGTATTGGTCGGCATGTCATGTGCGGGGAAGGTGCGCATCAGCTCCTCGCCGATGCTCGGCGGCAGGGTGCTGACGTTGAAGAAGGTGGCGTGATTGAACCAGAGCCGCTCGCCGGTCTGCGGGTGCGGCACCATCGCGTTGCCGATCTGGCGCGTCATCAGTCGATCGCCGGACTTCCACACGGTCTCGATGCCGACGCCTGCGCAATAGCGCTCGACCTCGGCACGGTCATCGGTCTGGAACACGGTCGGCCAGGGCAATCCGAAGCCATCGCCATAATTGCGGACGTACAGGATCTGACGTCGCTCGAACGCCTCCACGATGTGCGGCGGAATCGCCGCGGTGATCCGGCGGGTCGATCCAAACGGCGTGGCACCACCCGTGGACGACGGGAGGGCGCAATGAAAGTAGAGGTGAAGCGGATAGACCGGCGAGTAGGAATGCTCGTTGTGCGGGAAAATCCACTGGTCGCTGGGATAGTCGGTGGACGTATAGATGTTGCCGGCCACGGTGGTGCGCGGCGAGGCGCGGAACCGGTACTCCAGCGACGCGCCCGACCCGGCGACGATGCATTGTTCGAAGGCGGCACTGGTGCCGACCGCGAAGCCACGGAACAGCAGTGCGCCGTGTTCAAGCAGCAGGGCGGCCAGTTCCTCGCGGTTGGCCTGTATCCACTCGCCGAGGACCTGCCCGGGCGACTGGGCGGTGAACACCAGCGGCAGGCCGGACTGCGCATGCATCACCGACCGTGTCACGCGCCCGGCACCCGACACGCTCATCCCACGCCGGCGCGTGCCGCGCAACCCGCTGGCCGCGTCCTGTTCCATCGTCATGCCTCACTCCTGTCAGCCTGGGCGGCAACCTTGCCGCTGATTGGTCGTCGCTTGACCATGCCGATTCTGCCGGCGGCCAGTCGTTCATCGTGTTCCCGGCGTGCCTGGTCGGCCGCATGCAGCTCGGCCAGCAGCGCATCGACCGGCACCCCGGTCTGCTCCACCAGCCGCTGCAGCAGCAGGCACAGCTTGCCCAGCCAGCGCTCACCCGCGTCGGCGTCGAACAGCAGCCGGTTGTACTCGATGCGCAGCCCCGCCCCGGCGTCGTTGCTCCAACCGGTCACCACCATGTCCAGCTCGGCCGACTCGCGCGCATGCGGCCACGCGAGCACCTGCACGCCGGGCAGCTGCAGCGGTGGCACGGGCGCGTTCTGCAGCACCAGCTTATGCTGGAACAGCGGCGCGAAACGGCGGTCGCGGGGCAGGTCCAGCGCGGCCACGACCTGGTCGAAGGGCACGTCCTGGTTGGAGTGGCCGTCGATCGCCAGCGCCTGGACGCGCGCCAGGTACGCGTCCACCTGTTCGCCGGGCTGCAACCGCACGCGCAGCGCGAGCAGGTTGACGAAGAAGCCGATCATGCCTTCCATCTCGGGACGGGTGCGGTTGGCGACATCGGTGCCGATCACGATGTCCCCCGCGCCGCTTTCCTGCGCCAGCAGCAGCGCATAGGCCGCCAGGTACAGCGAGAAGCGGGTGGTCCGGCGCTGACGCACGAACCCGACGATGGCCGATTCCAGCGATGCATCGAGCTGGCGCGTCACCACTCTGCCGTCGAAACTGCGTTCAACGCTGCGGCGTGCCGGATCGGCGATGCTGGCGTGCGTCTGCGCCCCCGCCAGTGTCTGCGTCCAGTACGCCAGCTGCCCGCTGGCCATCGCCTGCCACTGCGGCGACCGCTGCCAGGCGGCCACATCGATCGCGTCCGGCGAGCGTACGCCAGGGGCCGGGCCGTCGGCCGCGCCGATGCTGCGCAGGTAGTGCGCCTGCAGATCGGCGATCAGCACGCCCATCGACCAGCTGTCACCCACGATATGGTGCAGCGCGACCGCCAGCACCAGGTCGTCTTCGCCCAGAGAGACCAGCAGGACGCGGATCAACCCACCCTGCTCCAGATCGAACGGCCGGGCGGCGAAGTCGCCCAGGATCCGATCGACCTCCCCGGTCTGCAGCGGCCCCTGCGCGACCGTGACCCGTTCGATGTCGACCGTGGCTGCCGGCAGCACGCGCTGCCAGGGACGGCCGTCCTCTTCGAAGAATGCCGTGCGCAGCGGAGCATGATCGGCGACCAGCGCTTCGAAGGCGGCGCACAGGGCAGCGTGATCGACGCGTCCGCTCAGGCGCGCGGTGGTCAGGATGGTGTTGGCGCCTGCACCACCCTCATGGCGTTCAAAGAACCACATCCGCTGCTGGGCGGCGGACAGCGCCACCTTGCGGGTGCGTTGTGCGGCGTCCAGTGGTGACACGTCCGGCAGCGGCGTCGCGGCCGGCGCCGGCGATGCCTGTCGCGCCCGCTCCACCACGTCGCCCAGCGTGGGGGCGGACAGGAACTGGTCCAGCGTGATGCGGCTGCCCGTGGCGGCACGCAGATGCGCGATCAGTTGGGTCGCCACCAGGGAATCGCCACCGAGATCGAAGAAGTTGTCCGCCGGGCCCGCCTGCGCGCGCCCGAGCCGCTCGGCGCAGAGGGTGAGCAGCAGCGAGGCCAGTGCATCACCGGACACCGGTGCCGTCTCGTGCCGTGGCTGCGCAGCGGCCTGCGTGGACGGTACCACCGCCGCCTTCGGTGGCGCAGCCATGCCTGGGCGTTCGACCCAGTGGCGACGCCGCTGGTACGGATAGGTCGGCAGCGGGACACGGCGGCGCTCACCTGCGGGAGGCACGTTCCAGACCACACCGGCACCGTGACACCAGAGCTGCGCGTGGGCGCGCGCCATCGCCGCCGCCTCGTCGCCAACGGCTGCTGGATGCCCGAGGGTGGACAGTGCGACTGCGGCGTGCGCGCCGTCGGCCAGCGAGTGCCGTACGAGCGAGGTCAGCCCCTGGCCAGGGCCGACTTCGAGCAGCAGGTCGCTGCCACCGGCCAGCAGCGTGCGTACGGCGCGGTCGAACCGGACCGGGCTGCGCAGGTGGTCCACCCAGTAGTCGGACCGGGCGCAGTGCCCGGCATCGACCCAGTCGCCGGTGACGTTGGAGACGAAGGGACGCACTGCCGGGCGCATCCGCACCGAGTCCAGCACCGCCCGGAATGCAGGGACGGCACTTTCCACGAGGGGCGAGTGGAAGGCGTGCGAGGTCACCAGGCGGCGTCGCGCGATGGTGGATGCCAGCTGCGTGTCGAGCGCGTCGATGTCTGCGGCGGTGCCTGCCACCACGCAGTGTCCTGGCGCGTTGTAGGCCGCAATGGTCACGCCCTGCGGCAACAGCGGCGCAAGCGCGTCGGCGGGAAGCGCGACGCTGAGCATGGCCCCCTGCGGCGTTTCCTGCATGACGCGCCCACGCGCCACGACCAGCGTCAGGGCGTCCGCCAGGTCGAAGACCCCGGCCAGGGTGGCGGCGACATACTCGCCCAGGCTGTGCCCGAGCATCGCATCGGCCTCCAGACCCCGGGCCTGCCATGCCTTGGCAAGCGCATGGCTGACCAGGAAGATGGCCGGTTGCGCCACCTCGGTCTGGCGCAGGCATTCGGCCGCCGCCCCATCGCCCGGCTGCAGCAACAGCGCGCGCAGGTCGTGCGGAAGCAGGCGCCGCAGGAGCTGTTCGCCGGCATCGAACGCGTCACGGAAGGCCGGATCGGCGGCATGCAGCGCCGCCGCCATGCCTGGATACTGGCTGCCCTGGCCAGGGAACAGCATGGCCACCCGCGCGCCAGGCTGCGCCACACGCGTCCCGGCATCCGGCCGCCGCAGGGCCTCAACGGCGTCCTCCAGCGTCCGCGCGACGACCGCGCGCCGCAGCGGCAACATCCGCCGCCCCTGCTGCAGGGTATGGGCCACGTCGCACAGCGCCAGGCCGGCGTTGGCCTGCAGATGGGCCGCCAACGCGGCGCTCGACTGCGCCAACGCCACCTCATCCAGCGCCGACACGGGCAGCACGTGGATGCCGCCCTCCCGCCCCGGCGCGCGCGGCGGCCCCTGCTCCAGCACGGCATGGACGTTGGTACCGCCGATGCCGAAGGAACTGATGCCGGCACGGCGCGGCCGCGCCCGCGTTGGCCAGGGCGCAGGGTTGGCTGCAATCCGGAACCGCGATCCGCTCAGCTGCAGCGCCGGGTTCGGGGTGACGAAGCCCACCTGCGGGGGAATCAGCCCATGCGCCAGCGACAGCGACGCCTTGATCAGTCCGGCAACGCCGGAGGCGGCATTGAGGTGCCCGATGTTGGCCTTCAGCGAGCCAAGGTGGCACGGCTGCGTTCCACCCGCGCCGTAGGTCGCATGCAGCGCGTCCAGTTCGATCGGGTCGCCCAGCCGGGTGCCGGTGCCATGCGCTTCGATGTAGTCCACCTCGGCCGGATCGACCGCCGACACCAGCAGCGCCTCGCGGATGACCCGTGCCTGCCCTTCCGGGCTCGGCGCGGTGAAGCCGATTTTGCCGCGGCCGTCATTGTTCATCGCCGAGCCACGGATCACCGCGTGGATGTGGTCGCCATCGGCGATCGCGTCCTCCAGGCGCTTGAGCACCACCATGCCGACACCGCTGCCGGGCAGCGTGCCGGCCGCGGCGGCGTCGAACGGACGGCAATGCCCGTCCGGCGAAAGGATGCCGCCTTCGTTGTAGGCGTAGCCGCTGGTCTGCGTTGCCAGGATGGACGCCGCCCCGGCCAGGGCCATGTCGGTCTCGTACTGAAGCAGGCTGCGGCAGGCCAGGTGGACCGCCGCCAGCGAGGACGAGCAGCCGCAGTTGACGTTGAGGCTGGGGCCGCGCAGCCCGAGGGTGTAGGAGACAAAGGTGGGCGCGAAGTCCTTCTCGTTGTGCAGGTACAGCGGGTGCACGCCCACCCTGTGCACGATGTCCGGCGAGGCCAGCAGATGCTGGTACAGATACCCGCTGGTGCCCACGCTGGCGTAGATGGCAATCAACCCCGGATAGGTGGCGGCCACGTAGCCGGCATCCTGCAGGGCGGTTTCCGAGCACTCCAGCAGCGCCTTGTGCTGCGGGTCCTTCAGCTGGGCGTCGCCCGGGGTGATACCGAAGTAGGCCTCGTCGAAGTCCTCGACGGCCGCCATCACCGCCGCACGACGGACATAGCCGGGGCGTGCTGCCGTGGCTGCATCCACGCCGGCCGCCTGCAGCGCAGCGGCGTCCAGATCGACGATGCACTCCCGACCGTCACGGATCGCCGCCCAGAACGTGTCGGTATCGGGCGCGCCCGGGAACCGTCCGGCCATCCCGATGATGGCCACGGCCTGCGCCGGCACAGAGGTATCAGCCATCGGTACGTACCTCGCGTTGGCGCTGCAGCGCCGCGCGCGCCTTCTCCGCACGGCGGGCCATGTCGTGCTCGGCCGTCGAAGCGCCCTGCCCCGTCGCCGGTGCCGACGATGCGTCGTAGAAGCGCGCCTGGGCGGCGATGGTGGTGGCCTGGAACAGGGTCACGATCGGCATCTCCCTGCCAAATGCGGCGTCCAGCCGTGCCTTCAGCTGCACCAGCAGCAGCGAGTGGCCGCCACAGTCGAAGAAATTGTCTTCCACGCTGACCTCGTCCACGCCGAGCAGCGCGGTCCAGATCGCGGCGATGTCGTGCTCCCGCGACGTGCGCGGCGCAACCACGGCGCGGCCGCTGCCTCGCTGGCGGCTGGCAGGCGGCAGCGCGCGCCGGTCCACCTTGCCGTTGGCGGTCACCGGCAACTGCTGCATCCACACCAGCGCCGACGGCACCATGTGGGCGGGCAGGCACGTGTGCAGCTGCGCTAGCAGCGCCGCATCGCCGGGACGCACCGCACCGGTGGGCACCAGATACGCCGCCAGCCACGCGTCCGCGCCGGCCTCCTGGGCAACCACCACGGCGGCGCCGACGCCGGGCAGACGGCCGAGCACCGCCGCCACCTCGCCCGGTTCAACGCGATGGCCGCGGATCTTGACCTGGTCATCGGCGCGACCGAGCAGCTGCAGCGCGCCGTTCGGCCAATAGCGGGCACGGTCACCGGACCGGTACATGCGCGTACCGGGAGCATCCTCGCCGGACACCGGCTCGGGCAGGAACCGTTCGGCGGTCAGGTCGGGCCGGGACAGATAGCCCTGCGCCACGCCGGCACCGGCGATGTACAGCTCACCGATCACGCCGACCGGACAGGGCTGCAGCTGTGCGTCGAGCACATGCAGCCGCAGGCGTCCCAGCGCTCGGCCGATGGGCAGGCCGGCATGATGCGGTGCGCCGTGCGCCTCATGGGTCGCCACGCCGATCGTGGTCTCGGTCGGGCCGTAGTGGTTGACGACCCGCAGGTCGGGCCGACGCTCGCGCAGGCGCGCCAGCAGGGCCGGTGCCGCCGCCTCGCCCCCCAGCACCAGGCACTGCCGCGGCAGCACGGCCTCGCCCCCCGGCACCTCCAGCAGCGCGGCCAGATGGGATGGGACGATCTTGAGACAGTCCACCGGATGTTGGGCCAGATGCAGGCTCAGTCGAGCCGGGTCGAGCACGGTGTCGGACGGCACGATGTCGAAACAGCGTCCGGTGAGCAGCGCGCCATACAGCGCCGTGTAGCCGAGGTCGGCGGTCCACGTGGAAAGCGCGCTCAGCGACGCCGACGCCTCCAGCCCCAGACGCTGCTCGATGGCCTGTACGTAGTGGCATACCGCCTGGTGGCTGACTTCCACGCCCTTCGGTCGGCCGGTGGAACCGGACGTATAGATCACATAGGCGATCTGCAGGGGATCGACCGCTATCCGCGACGGGCGCACCGCCGCTTCGGCCCGCGCTGGCAACCGCGTGACATCCAGCGTCGCCATGCCGTCCAGCGACGCCCAGCGGTCCGTCGCGCCGGCATGCACCAGCACGCGCGGCGAGGCTTCGGCAAGGATGTCGGCAAGCCGCTGCGTCGGTGCGTCCGGGTCCAGCGGTACGTAGGCAACGCCACAGCGGAGCGCGGCCAGCATCGCCGCGATGCACGCCACGTCGCGCGGCAGCACCAGCGCGATCCGATCACCGTGCCGTACGCCGAGGTCGAGCAGCGCATCGGCGATGCGGCCCACCTGGTGATCCAGCGCCGCGTAATCCAGGACCGTCTGCCCGGACCGGACCGCCGGCGCATGTGGGAACCCTGCCACACATGCATCGAACAGGGCATCGGCACTGACCGGACGCGCCGGGGTGACCGCAGGCCCGCACAGCGGGGTGTACCCCGCCAGCGGCGCCTGCAGCAGCGCGCTGCGCATCTGCTCTGCCAGCACGTCGATATCGGCCGCACTGAAGCAGCGGGCATCGAACACGAATTCAAGCATCCACGCGCCCGCGTCGATGCCCGCCCGCAGCACCAGCTGACCCGGCATGATGGCCAGCCCGCTGTCGCCGCGCCACCGCGCACCGCCGTTGCCGCCGCTCGTGCGCCACTGATATCCGTGCACAGGCAAAGGCAGGGCTGGATCGAAATACTCCTGATGCCGCCGCGCCTGCGCGAGCGCGTCCGCCATCCGCGCCGCGCTGTCGGCCGCCGTCAGGCCGCAGGTATCGCAGCGCAGCGGAATCGCGCGGGCGACAGGCCCGATCACCGTGGCAAGTTCGTCAAACCTGCGGCCGTGATCGAACAGCGTCAGGTCCAATGCGCCCACGCCGCACCATCGGGAGAGCACGCCGTGCCAGGCGAGCAGAGCCTGCAGTTCCGGTTCGACCGGACCGGTCACGCCGCTCTCCACCCGGTAGTTCCGCCGCGCCGGGGTGACGCTGGACGAGGCGGCATGGCGCGCGAACGGCAGCCGTGCCGCGTGCGCGGCGTCTGCGTTGAGCGAGGACCAGAACGCGCGCCCGGCTTCGGCGACCGGGCTTTCCAGGACGTCGTGCATCCACTCGGCGATATCGATGTACTGCGTGTCGGCCACGAACGGCTCGGACGCGGCCAACGCCTGCGCGAGCAGTGCCAGCGCGGCGTCATCGGCGATCCAGGTGGGCGCGCGCAGCAGCAGGTGCCGAGGGCCGGTCGCTGCGTCCAGCAGCGCCACCGCCAGGTTCGCCTGCCGGCTCGCGCTGCAGTCCAGCCAGGCGTCGACCAGCGTGTCGACGTCCGCCTCCGCCTCCGTCGCCAGCCTGCCTGCGACCACATGGCAGCGCGCCGTTTCGCGGACGTACTGCACCGGTTCGCGCAGCCCATCCACCTGGACAAGTTCGACCCGCAGGATTTCCAGCTCGGCAGCCAGCCGCTGCAGCCGCGCTGCCAGTGCATCCGGCGTCAGCGGCGCATCCAGAGCGAACACTGCGGCGCTGTACCCCGTTCCCGTGCCGCGTCCCTGCCATGCATGGCGCTGCAGGGGTGACAGACGATATCCGACATCAGTTTCCAGCATGGTTTTCCTTCATCCCTTGAAGTCCAACTGCGTTCCTGGCTGACAGTGCTGCAACGGTTCAGTCCGTCATGGCCACCAGAATCCTCCTGGGGCCGCGAAACGGCATGCGACCGTGCGCGAACAGCATGTTGTCCAACACCAGCAGGTCACCACTCTGCCAGGGGAAGCGGATCGCATGGCGTTCATAGCAGCCACGGATCTCTTCCAGCACGCTGTCCTCTATTTCCCCCCCATCGCCGTAGCACGCATGCCGGGGAAGGTTGTCCCTTCCGCATGCAGCCAGCAGCATCGCCCCCTGGTCTTCCGGCAAGGAAGACACATGGAACAGGTGGGCCTGGTTGAACCAGACCTTCTCGCCGGTCAGTGGGTGTGTTGCAGACGCCTGGCATACCTGCCAGGTGCGAAGCCGTTCCCCTTCCCGCCACGAGAACCCGATGCCCGCCTGGGCACAGAATGTTTCGACCTCGCTGCGCGATTCAGTCTGAAACACTTCCTGCCAAGACAGGTCCAGTTCACCGTAGTTGCGAACATACATTATTTTTCGCCGTTCGAGGCGCTCGCGAAGCGCCGGATCGAGCGACGCATACACTTTCCTGCTGTCGGCGATCGGCGTCTCACCGCCTTCGGCGCTCGGCTGCTGCGCATGGAAATAGATGACGCCCGGCCACGCATGCGTGTACGAGTTCTCGTTGTGCAGCGGAATGGCGTACTCGGCGGGATACTCGGTGGAGGTGTAGATGCGGTCGTCCAGCTGCGTGCGCGGCGTCGAGCGGTTCTCGTAGGTCAGCCGTTCGCCGCCGCCCAGCGCATCCACCACGCCTTTGAACACGGCCACATCGTCGATGCCCATGTTGCGGTACAGCAAGGCGCCGTGCCGCAGCAGGCACTCGCGCAACTGCGCGCGATGGGTGCGGGTCCAGGCCACGGGATCGATCTGCGCCCCGGCGTTCGCCTGCAGGCGCCGAGGTATCGGATGCCCGTCGGCGAAGTCCAGCTCCTCCACCAGGTTGCCCGACACCGGCACCTGGCGCCGCCCGCTGCGCTGGCGCAACAGGGACAGCGAGGACGGCGATTCGATCTCACTCATGGTCGACGACTCCTTCGTTGATGATGGCGTTGCGCCGACGACTGCGCGCCAGCATGCCGTGGGATGCTTCCTGCAACGATGCCGCCTGGCGCGCCTGCGCGGCGTCCTCGATCCGTGCCAGTGCCTCGATCAGCGCTTCCACGGTCTGCGTGGGTGCTGCACTGGAGACGTCGAGCAGGTGCGCGAACTGTGCCGACAGGCGCTCAGCGGTGGCGCGGGTGAATACGTCGGTGTTGAAACTCAGGCTGCCACGCAGTTCGCCTTCCACCTCCTCGATGGTGAACTGCAGGTCGAACTTGGACGAGCCGGCGTCCACACCCACCGGCTCGACCATCAGGCCGGGCATCGCCTCCTGCTGGATCGGGACGTTCTGCAGCACCAGCTTCACCTGGAACAGCGGGGTGTGGGCCAGCGTGCGGGGATGGCCCACCGCGTCCACCACCTGGTCGAAGGGCGCGTCCTGATGCGCATACGCATCCAGGGCGGTCTGACGTGCGCGCCGGAGCAGTGCCTCGAAGGTGGGATCACCAGCAAGATCCACGCGCATGACCACCTGGTTGGCGAACAGGCCGAACACCGCTTCCAGGTCCCGCTCGGCGCGGTTGGCCACGGTCGCTCCCACCGCGATATCGCGGCTGCCACTGGCGTGCGCAAGCACCACATCCAGCGCCGCGAGCAGGTACATGTACAACGTGATGCCCTGCTTGTTGCACTGCGCGACAACGCGATCCCGCACGGCGCCGGCGATGCGCAGGTCCACTGTGGCGCCCCGGAAGCTCTGCACGGCCGGCCGCGGCAGGTCGGTGCGGATCGGCAGCAGCGCGGGCAGGCCGGCCAACCGGGTACGCCAGTAGTCCAGCTGCGTCCCGGTGACACCCTCCATCTGCAGCGCGCGTTCGCGCGCGACGTGATCGGCGTAGCCCAGCCGCAACGGCGGCAACCGGGCGCCGTCGGTACCGCCTGCATAGAGTGCCGCCAGCTCGCGCAGCAGCAGCGCCATCGACCAGCCATCGGCGGCAATGTGATGCACGCTGAGCAGCAGCACATGCTGCACCGGCCCGATCCGCACCAAGGTGAACCGGTGCACCGGCCCGGCCGCGAGGTCGAACGGCGCTGCGGCCTCTTCACGCGCGATGGCCTCCAGCGCCTCCGCGTCGCAGGCGATCAGCCGCATCGCGTCCGCCATGCCCTCATCCACCACCCGCCGCGGAACGCCGGCGTCGTCGACAAAGCGCGTGCGCAGGGCGGCGTGGCGCTCCACCAGGTGCGCGAGGCAGTCGCGCAGGCGCTCCTCGTCGAGCACCCCGTCAAGGCGCAGCGCGGTGGTGATGTTGTAGGTCGCGTCCTGGCCCTGGAGACGGTCCAGGAACCACAGACCACGCTGCGCATAGGACAGCGCGCCATCGTCGGCGACCGGCCCCGACGGCGCTCGACGGGAGATGCCTGCAGACCGCTGCGCATCGATGCGGGATGCCAATCCAGCCACCGTGGGCGACTCGAACAGCGCGCGCACCGGCAGATCAATGGAGAACGCCTCCCGCGCGCGGACCACGACCTGGGCGGTCAACAGCGAGTGCCCGCCCATCTCGAAGAAGTTGCTGTCGCGGTCCACGACCGGCCGGTCCAGCACTTCACTCCAGATGCCGAGCAGCAGCTCCTCGCTGGCCGACAGGGTACCGGGCGCCACCGGCAGCGTCGCCGCCTGCCCGTCCGGCAGCGGCAACTGCTTGCGATCCACCTTGCCGTTGGCCGACAAGGGGAAGGCCGCGAGCGTCACGTAATGCCACGGCACCATGTAATGCGGCAGGCGCTCGGCGAGTGCCTCCCGCAGCGTGGCCGCCACCGGTCCGCCGGTCTCCGAGGGCCGCACGTAGGCCACCAGCCGGCGTTCGCCCGGCGTGTCCTCGCGGACGACCACCAGCGCATCGCCAACGCCCGGCTGCTGCTGCAGCGTTGCTTCGATCTCGCCCAGTTCAATGCGATAACCGTTGACCTTCACCTGGAAGTCGGCGCGCCCCAGGAACTCGATGTTGCCGTCGTCCAGGTAGCGCCCCCTGTCGCCGGTGCGATAGAGGCGCTCCCCCGTGCCGGGATGGACAATGAAGCTGGCGGCGGTCTTCACCGGGTCGCGCCAGTAGCCGAGAGCCAGGCCGACGCCGCCGATGAACAGGTCGCCCTCGATGCCGATCGGGCAAGGCGCCAGCCTTGCATCGAGCACGTAGAAGCGCTGGTTGGCCAGTGCCTTGCCGTACGGAATGCTGGGCCAGGACGGGTCGACCTCGCCGATGGGATAGAGAATGGACCAGATCGACGCCTCGGTGGCCCCGCCCATCGACACGATCGCGCCGCCGGGGAAGCGCGCCCGGTAGCGCTGCGGCAACGACAGCGGTATCCAGTCGCCGCTCAGCATCGCCAGCCGCAGGCTGCCGGGCAGACAGCGGTCCTGCCGCTCCAGCTCGTCCACCAGCAGCTGCAGCAGCGCCGGCACGGAATTCCACAGCGTCACCCCGTGGGCCTGCAGCAGCTGCGTCCAGGCGGCCGGATCCTGCTGCGCGGACGCGGCAGGCATCACCACCGCAGCCCCTGCTGCCAGCGGGCCGAAGATGTCATACACGGAAAGATCGAAGCTCAGCGACGATACCGCCAGCACGCGATCCCGCGCCTCCACGTTGAAGCGCGCATTGATGTCGCGGACGGTGTTGACCGCGCCGCGATGATCGATCATCACGCCCTTGGGTTGCCCCGTCGAGCCGGAGGTGAAGATCGTGTACGCCAGATCGGTCGCCACCTGCAGTGCGGGCACCGGCCCCTCCAGCAGCGCATCATCGGCGTGGATGTCCAGCCGTGCCACGCCCGCGGGCAGCACATCGCCGCAGGCGACACCCGGCACCGACAGCACTGCGGCTGCCTCGCCGTGGCCGACCAGGAAGGCACGGCGCTCGGCCGGCCAGGACGACTCGATCGGCAGGTAGGCCGCGCCCGCGTACAGAACCGCGTACACCGCGACCACCTGCTGCCAGCCCTTCTCCATCACCACCGCCACGTGCTGCCCGGGGCGCACGCCGGCGTCGGAAAGCCGCCGGCTCACGGCAAGCGCGTGCTGGTGCACCTGTCGGTAGGTCATCTGCCTGTCGTCGGCGATGACCGCCACGGCATCCGGCGTCCGCGCAAGCTGGGCAGCGAACAGGCCATGCAGGGTCGCGTCGGGGTCCCCCAGATCGGTGGCAGTGGCGTTCCACTCCCCATCAATGGCCGCCTGCTCGGCTGCGGTGAGCATGGGCAGCGCGCCCAGCGCCGAGGCCGGTTGTTCGGCCATCGACTGCAGCAGCCGGGCCAGATGGCCGAGCAGCCGTGTCGCAGCAGCCGGGGCGAAACGCTGTGCATCGTGGTACAGGCAGAACGACAGGCATTCGCCGGGCTCGACCATCAATGTCAACGGCAGCTCGGTCTGGTCCAGCGCGTCGGCCCAGTCGATCCGCAGTCCATCGCCCAGAACGCCATCGACCGCAGGATAGTTCTCGAACACCACCAGCGTGTCGAACAGCGGCGTACCGGCGGCAAGGCCCGTCCATTGCACGATATCGGCGAGCGAGCAGTGTCCGTGCGATTCACGCTCGGACTGCGCGGCATGCAGACCGGCCAGCCACGGCAGCAGTTCCCGCGTGTCGTCGACCTGCACCCGCACCGGCAGACTGTTGATGAAGGGTCCGACCGTGCGTTCAACGCCCGGCAGATCCACCGGCCGCCCCGAGGCGGTACACCCGTACACCACGTCCGCGTCGCCGCTGTAGCGGGCGAGCAGAATCGCCCAGGCGCCCTGCACCAGCACGCCGAGCGTCAACTGGCAGCGACGCGCAAGCGCCTGCAGAGCCGCCGTGTGCCGTCCGTCGAGGGTGCCGCGCGAGGCGCACGGACGCTTCTCTCCGCGTGCGGGAGCAGCGAGGCTGCCACCGGCCAGTGGCTGGCGCGGCGACAGTCCCTCGAAGGTCCGTTGCCAATACGCGGCCATCGAGGTGCGGTCCTGGCGGCGCAGCCACGCCACGTGATCGGCGAAACGGCGGGGTTCGGGCAGCGTCGGCCGGCGGCCTGCCACCAGCGCCTGGTAGCACGCCAGCACTTCGGCGAGCACGATCGATCGCGACCACCCATCAGACACCGCGTGGTGTTCGCTGAGCACGAAGCGGTGGACATCGTCGGCAAACTGCAGCAGGTAGACCCGCAGCAACGGCGCCTGTTCGAAACAGAAGCCGCGCTCGCGGTCCTCCTGCAGCAGCGCCTGGTAGCGCTGCTCCTGCTGGGCCGGCGGCAGCGACCGCCAGTCATGGAAGACCCACGGAAGGTCGACGCTGCGCTGTACCACCATCACCGGTACCGCACCCGCTGCGCGCTGCACGCTGGCGCGGTAGACATCGTGGCGCCCTGCCACGATCTGCCAGGCCTGCTGGAAGGCAACTGCGTCCAGACGCCCGCTGATCTGGTTGCGGAGGTGCGATACATACACGCCCTCACCGGGGGCCAGCAGCGAGTGGTAGATCAGTCCGTGCTGGATCGGGGTGACCGGGAAGATCGTCTCGATCATGCGGGCCGAGGCCAGCCCGGTGGACGCGACCAGCGCGTCCAGTTCCTCCTGTCCGTCCTCCAGCAGCGGTACATCGGAGGGCGACAGTCCGCCGCTGGATGCCAGCACGCAGTGTCCCACCAGGCCGCGCAGCGCCTGGACATACTGCGCGGCCCATGCGGCGACATCCTCCTTCCGGACGTACGTCGGACAATAGGTGAACACCACCTGCAGCCGCTGGTCCTTGACGAAGGCGACCACGTCGATCGCATGGGTACGCGTCTCGTCGTGGGCCTGCATGGCCCCAGGGTGTTCCAGCGCGAGGTCGAACAGGCTGCCCTGCCCCATCGACTGATCGAACTGCCCGAGGTAGTTGAAGCTCACCGCCGGTGCAGGCGCCTCATCCACACCCGCCCCGAGGTAGCGCACCACGCCATAGGCCAGTCCCTTGCCCGGAAGCGCGCGCAGCTGCTCCTTCACCGCCAGCAGGCAACGCCCTTCGTCGCCCGCGGCAGGCAGGTCCAGCGTGAGCGGGAACATGGACGTGAACCAGCCCACCGTCCGCGATACGTCGATCTGGTCGAACAGGTCTTCGCGTCCGTGGCCTTCCAGCGTCAGGCTGAGCTGAAGCTGGCCGGTCAGCGCACGGGCAGACAGCGCCAGGGCGCACAGCAGCAGATCATTGATCTCGGTGCGGTAGGCCGCGCCGGCCTCCCGGAGCAGGCAGTGGGTGTCGCCTTCGTCCAACGCCAGTTCGTACTGCTCCTGTCCACCATGCCGGTTGTGGCCACCGTCGAGCAGCGGCACGGGCAGCGGCGCCAGCGGCATGCCGTGCCAGTAGCGCGCCTGCTCGTTGGCCTGCTCAGTGCGGGCGTAGTGCTGGAGTTGCCCGGTCCACGCCTTGTAGGCGCTGGTCTTGGCCGGCAGCAGGGCCGGTGTACCCGCCGCATGCGCGGTGTAGAGCGTGGCCAGGTCTTCCAGCAGGATGCGCCAGGACACCCCGTCAGTGACGAGATGGTGGACCACCAGCAGCAGTCGCAGCTCGCCGTGTCCCAGGTCGAAGCACGCGGCACGCAGGGCTGGCGAACGCTCGAGCACAAGACTGCCCTGCATCGCGGCGGCCTGGTCCTGCATGGCCTGGGCGGCCGCCTCCGGTGCATGCATGCCCAGGTCGTGCCACTCCGGCACCACCTCCTCCGGAGCACCGTAGGACTGATGCCAGCGGCCCCCGTCCTGCCGATAGCACAGCCGCAACGCGTCGTGGTGCTCTACCAGCGCGGTAAGCGCGGCCTGCATTGCCGCCAGGTCCAGCGAAGGCCGGTTGACCTTGAGCAGCAACGACTGGTTCCAATGATGCGGGTGCGCAAATGGCTGCGCGAAGAACCACGCCTGGATCGGTGCCAGCGGACAGTCGCCGCTGAGCACCCCCTGCTCGGCCAGAATCGCCGGTGCGTCCGGTTGCGCCGCGACCTCGGCCAGTTCGGCGATGGTCTGCCGCTCGAACAGCTGCCGGGAGGTCAGGCGCAATCCCGCCTGGTTGGCCCGTGCCACCACCTGCGTGCCCAGTACCGAATCGCCCCCCAGCTCGAAGAAGTTCTCATGCACCCCGATCCGCTGCAGCCCCAACACCTGCCGCCACACCTCCACCAGCGTGCGCTCGCAGGCGTTGCGCGGCAGCTGCGGATCATGGCCTTCAGCAGCGCCCGTAGCGCCCATGCCGGCCAGCGCGGCCTCGTCCAGGGAGCCGTCGGGCAGGCGCGGAATGCGCTCGCACGGCCGCACATCCAGCACATGCCGGTGCCCCAGCCCATCGCGGTAGGTATCCGTCGCCTGTGCGACGAGGGCCGCAGGCGCCGCGATGTAGGCAGCCAGCACGCGGCGTCGGGCCGGCGTGCCCTCGATGTCGGGCAGCAGGTGTCGATTGGCACCGTCCAACCCGACCGAATAGCGTCCTGGCGACCGGCACAGCAGGGCCTTCATCGACACCCAGCCCTCTTCCAGGCTGATGGCGTGGTAGCCCATCGCGCGCGAGGCCTCGCGTGCATAGCCGGGGTTGTCCTGGCTCATGCCCACGTCGTCCCACATGGCCCAGTCGATGACGTAGGTGTTGGGGAAGCGCGGGCGCAGCTGTTCCGCATACCCGGCCAACGCACCGTTGGCCATCGAATAGGCACCAAACGTCGCACCGCCGTACAGCGCGTTGACCGACGAGAACGCCACGCAGAGCAGCGACGGGCGTTCCTCCAGCAGCGGCACCACGGCATGCAGCCCGCCCACCTTGGGCGTCAGTGCGGCACGGTAGGCCTGCTCGGTCTCTTCCGCCAGGCCGTGGCGGCTGGCCTGCGACCAGTGCGCGGCTACATTGCCGCCCTCCGCCAGATCGCCCGCCAGGTGGAACACCCCGTCCAGCCCCCGTCCCCACCGCCGCTCGGCCTCGGCCACGGCGGCGCACACGGCAGCGCTGTCGGTGACATCGGCCTGGACATAGAGCACAGCGCCATCGCGCGCACGCGACCGCAGCTCGGCAAGGACGCGGGCCCGCTCACGCTCACGTGCATCGCCATCGGGCGTGGCAGCGCTGCGCCCGATCAGCAGCACCTGCGCATCGAACTCGTGGCACAGCCGGTTGGCCAGGTACCGGCCGATACCCCCCAGGCCACCGGTCAGCAGGTAGGTTCCGCCCCTGACCAGCGGCAACGGCTGCGCATCGGCGGCGCTGACGTCCAGCTCGGACAACCGAGGCAGCAGGCGCTGCGACCGCCGGTACATCACTTCGTGATCGAGCGCGGCGGCACTGCCTTCTTCCAGAAGCCGCGCGACGGTCCCCTCCGCGTCGGCATCGGCAAGGTGCACCAGGCTGGGTTCGAGACAGCTCGCTTCCAGCGCGGCGGTGCGCAGCAGGCCCGGCAACGCGGCATCTGCCGCCGTGGCGCCGGCCTCACCGCCGCGTGCGAGCAGGAACTGCACGTCCTGCGCGGGAGCGCACTGCGCCAGCACCCGCAGCAGCGTGCGCACCGGAGCGAGGGCCGCATCGGTCTCACTCACCGGGTCGTGCGCCGGCGCATCGACGGGGTCCTGCCAGAACCAGAGCAGCTGCAGCACGCCCGCCGTGCTGGCAAGCGCGGCATCCAGCAGTGCCCGGTAATCCTCGGCGCGGTCGCGGCGCACCACATGGGTTCGAGGCGTTGCCCCGTCCGGTGCGACGATGTCCACGGCAGGCGCGCCACCGGCCGGCCACACCAGCCATAGCGGCACGGTGTCGCCCGACGCTGCCAGCAGCGCGCGCGCCTGCAGCGCATCATCCACGAACGCGATCCGCGCAGCAGGCGTGCGTGCCCCCATCGCGCGACGCTGTGCAGGCCGCCACGTGCGTCGGTGGAACCACGCCGGCACCGTGTTGGCATTGCCGGCCAGCAGGTCCTGCGTGCGCAGCAGGCTGTCGAACTGGCCGGCCATCAGCTGCGCGGCCAGCTGGCCACGCTGGATCTTGCCGATGGAGGTCTTGGGCACATCGTCGACCGACAACGGGACGATGTAGGACGGATTGACCTGGCAGCCGCGCAGGACCGCCTGCCGCACCGCGCGGATGGCGGCATCGGTGTCCCCCGCTTCTGCGGCGGGAACGAAGAAAATCGCCAGTCGATCGGTCGCCGCGCCCGGCTCGCGCACCGCGGTGGCAGCGGTGAAGGAGATCTGCACGGCGCCGGTCTCATCCACCACCTGTTCGATCTCGTGGCTGTGGAAGTTGGCGCCGTTGATGATGATCACGTCCTTCTCGCGACCGGTGATGGTCAACCCCACCGCACCGATCGTGGCCAGGTCGCCGGTGTTGAACCAGCCATCGGCGGTGAACGCCTCCGACGTCGCCTCGACGTTGTGCAGATAGCCGCTGGTGACATTCGGGCCCCGGATCTGCAGGCGTCCGACCCGTCCCATCGGCTGCACGCGGTCGTCGGCGTCCACGATGCGGATGGCCACGCCGGGAATCGGCTCGCCCACCGCGACGAACGGATCGTCATCACGGCTGCCCTCCAGGGTCAGTCGCGAGAACACGACGCCCGAGCACGTCTCGGACATGCCCCAGGAGGGGCGCATACTGGTGCCGGGCAGGCCGAAGGCGCGCAGGCGACGCAGGAACCCACGCGCGCTCTTGCTGACGATCGCTTCGCCGCCATTGAGGATGAACTGCATCGAGGACAGGTCCCAGCTGCGTTCGGGCGCGTGGTCCACGGCTTCATTGACCAGCGCGAAGGCGAAGTTGGGTGCCCAGGTGGCGGTTGCGCGGTACTGTTGGATCAGGTCCAGCCAGCGCAGCGGCGCCTCCAGCACATACTCGGTGGCGACCTGAAGCTGTTCGCAGGCAAGCCAGGTATCGAGCACGTGGAACATGACCAGCCCACCGACGTGGTCCAGCGGCATCCAGTTCATCGATACGGCACCGGCATCGAATCCGTTGTGCAGCGCTGTGGCGGCCGAGCGTGCGATCAGCGCCCGGTGGCTCTGTCGCACCGCTTTGGGCATGCCGGTACTTCCGGACGTCAGCAGCAGCAGGGCGACGTCATCCGCATCGGGCGTGTGCAGGTGACCCGGTGCCTGCGCGCGTGCGAGCACGGCGCCGTCGAGCACGGCGACGGGCACGTCTTCGCGACGCAGCAGCGCGGCGATTCCACTGTACTGGGCCGCGCTGGCGACCACCGCCCTGGGCTGCAGCAGCCGGCAGGTATTGAGCAGCTTGTCGCGTCCGGCACTGGGCACGTCATAGCTGGGCAGCACCCCCAGCGGCACCGGCACCAGTCCGCCGAGCACGCAGGCCCAGAACACCGGCACGACGTCCAGGTTGTCGGCCAGCTGAAGCACCACGATGTCGCCGGGGACAACGCCTGCCTGACTCAACCCGCCCAGCACCTTCTCGGCCTCCACCAGCACCTGGGCATAGCTGCGGCGCACGGCCACGCCGTCGCGGTCGATGCAGATGACCCCCCGGTCGCCGGCCGCCGCACGCCGCAGCACGGCCCCCAGGTCGGTCGGCAGGTCCGACGGCAGGGCATTGCCCTCGAGCAGCGCGTCAGCCTGCGGCGCGGTCGCCGCCTGCAGTGTCGCGTCCGCGGCATCCTCGACCCGGGCCTGCTCCACGGCCTGGCGACGCCAGCCCGGAATCGCATCGGCCAGGTGGTGGCGACGCGCCTGCACCTCGGTGTCCACCAGCACTGCGGCCGTATCGGCGCCTGCGGTCGCCTCGGACAGCGCCTGCGCTACCCGCGCCATGTCCGTGTCTGCCAGCGCAGGACACATCTTCAGCGCGGCGAGGTCGACCCGACCGTCGGCGCACAGCGGAATGGTCGATACGCTCACCCAGATGTCCGGACGGAGGCCCACCGGCAGCAACAGCGCGGTGGCCTCGGCGACCGACGCCACCGCTTCGCTGCGCGCGACCACGACGTACACCACGAGCCGGTCGCCGTCAGCGGTGGGCTGGAGCGCGACGTGCGCATCCTTGACCATCGCATGCGCCTGCACCGTCGCTTCGATGCCCGCCAGTGCGAGCGCATGGCCATCGCGGCGGACCACATCGGCCGGCCCCGGCAGCAACTGCAACTGTCCGTCCGGACGCCAGCGCGCCCGTCGCTGCAACGTCAGCGGCGACGGACCGGCCACGCGCACGTTGCCGGCGATGGTCGGGGCGCAGCCACGGCCCTGCGCGTCGCAGATCTCCAACGCGGCATCCCACGCCTCCCAGCGGTCCTGACCCGGCGACGCGCTGCCGCCGGCCATCGACTGCGCGACTACATGCGCCGGCGACGGGGTCAGCGCGTGGAGATGGTGAAGCTGGACGAGCGCGCCGCCGACCTTGGCCTGCAGGCGGTTCAGATCGGTGGCCCCGCCCACGTAGATCAGGATGGGCGGCAGCAGGCCCGGATGCGCCGCCTGCACCTCGCCGATGCAGCGGTCGTCGCAGAGCAGCGCTTGGCCCGACATGCCACCGGCGTGCAGGATCACGCGCGCCGCCTGGCCTGCCCACAGCATGTCGCGCACGAATCCTGCCGTACCGGGATGCCGCAACAGGGTCACGTCGTCGCCACGCACCAAGGCGCAGCAGCGGCCCTGCCGCAGAACCGCTGCATGCAGCGCGTCATGCGAGCAGACCCGTGCGGTGCCTTCGCAGTCCACCTGCAGGGCCGGTACATCCAGACGGGGCGACCAGATGGCGTCCGGGACGACGGCGGCGTCCGGCGCGACCAGATCGCGCCAGGCGATCGCGCGCAGGTCAGCGTCGAGCGGCGACGCCGGTTCCTCTCCGTCATGGATGAGGACGGTGCAGCCGTGGCGCCCCAGCAGCGCGCGCAGCGCGCCTGCCGGCAACGTCCGGTCCACCAGCAACGGCACCACGCCTGCGTGCCAGCACGCCAGCACCGCCGTCCAGCCTGCCACCGCATCGTCCATCGCCACACCGACCACCGCCCCCTGGCCGGCGATGCCCGCCAGCGCGCGGGCCGCGGGGACCGCCGCCTGCAGCAGATCCCGGCCCTCGTGGACGCCGTCTGCGTCCACCAGCCGCATGTCCGCGCAGCGGGCCTGCAGGGCGGCCATCGTGGTGGCATCGACCGCCGCCCCTTCCGGCAACGGCAACCGCGGGGGCAGTGCCGCCGCGATCGTCCCGGCCACCGGCGCCTCCGGCGCGCGCACCAGCGCGCTCAGCAGCGCGCCGTACTGGGCACCGAAGGTGCGCATCGTCGCGGCCTGGTAGAGGTCCGTGCTGTACGTGAGGATCGCACGGTACCCGGCGGTCTGCGGCTGCAGTTCCAGCACCAGATCAAAATCGCTGCCCTCACGGCCGATCTCGATCGGCTCGATCGCCAGCCCGCCCAGCGCGAGATCCCCGCCGGGCACGTTCTGCACCGCGAACAACACCTGCGCCAAGGGGGCGTGCGCGGTGCTCCGCACCGGATTCAGCGCGTCCACGACCTGGTCGAACGGCAGCTCCTGGTGGGCATAGGCCTGCAGCGTGCCGTGCCGCACCTGCTCCAGCAGCTGGGTGAAACTGAGTGCCGTGTCGATCGCATCGCGGAGCAGCACGGTGTTGGCGAAGAAGCCGATGACCCCCGCCAGCTCCGAGCGTCCCCGATTGGCCACGGGAGTTGCAACGAGAATATCGCTGCGCCCGCTGTGGACGCCCAGCAGTACCTCGAATGCCGCAAGCAGCACCATGAAAGGCGTAGCGGAGCAACGACGGGCCAGCGCGGCCACCGCGTCGGCCGTGGACGCATCCAGGTCGAAGAACAGCGTCGCGGCCTGGAAGCTCTTGGTCGCGGGGCGAGGATAGTCGCCCGGCAGGTCCAGCAGGGGCGGAGCATCGGCAAGACGCTCGCGCCAGTACGCAAGGTGGCGCCGCGCCTGGTCAGGGCCCATCTGGTCCTGCTGCCAGTGCGCGTAGTCGACGTACTGCACCGGCAACGGGTCCAGTGCCGCCGTCGCCCCGCTCGCATGGGCCGCATACAGGCGGCTCAGCTCGCCGATCAGGACACCCATCGACCAGCCATCGGAGATGATGTGGTGCATGTTCACCAGCAGCACATGCGATTCTGCGTCCTCGCGCAGCAGCTGCGTTTCGAACAGGGGCCCGGTCTGCAGATCGAACACGCGCTGGCTCAGCGCGGCGCAGCGGGCATCCACCGCCGCGGCGCGATCGGCGGCTGTCAGCGGTGACAGATCCACCTGGGTCAGCGCCTGGCCCCCGGCAGGATGTACGCGCTGCACCACCGCAACGCCATCCAGCTCGAAGGTGGTCCGCAGGGATTCGTGACGCGCCTGCAGGTCGTCGAGCGCGGACTGCAGCGCCGGCAGATCAAGGGGACCACGCAGGCGGACCGCCGACGACATGTTGTACGCCGCATTGCCGCCGCGCTCCTGGAACATCCACATGCGCTGCTGGGCCGGACTGACGGCATGTACGGACTGGCTGCGATCCACCAGCGGGATCGGTGCCGGTGCCGCCGTAGTGCCTTGCTGGCGCAGCGCACGCATCAGTGCGTCGCGTTCGGCGGGAGAGAGACGGGCGATCCTGTCGTTCAGCGAATCCATGTCGTAGTGCCTCCAAGTCCATTGCTTCGGCACGGACGCCTCCCGCCCGTACCCCTGTGCCCGGCCGCGCAGCTCAGCCTGCGAGCGGCTCGGGCGCTCCTTCGATCTCCGCCAGCAGGCGCGCCAGCAATGCGTCATCGGCCCCGTCGACCTGCGCCAGCAGCAGCCGGTTGGCCAACCCGGCCACCGTGGGCGCGCCGAACAGGTCGGCGATGGTCAGGCGAACGCCGGTACGTTCCTCCAGGGCGACCAGAATCCGCGCCGCCAGCAGCGAATGGCCGCCGAGTTCGAAGAAGTCCTGGTCGACGTAGATGCGCGCAATGCCGAACTGGGCCTGCCAGACGTCGGCAACGGTCCGCTCCATCTCATCGCGCGGCAGCACACCGCTGGGTGCAGCTGCGGTGGCTGCCAGCGCTGGCGGCAGAACCTCGGCCGGCATGATCTGCCCCGGCGCTGCGATCCAGTGCCGGCGGCGCTCGAACGCCACACCGGGAAGCCCCACGCGCCGCCCCCTGCGCGCCTGGTTGAAGGCACGCCAGTCAATCTCGACACCCGCCATCCAGGCCTGGGCCAGGCCCGCCATCAGCGCGGCGTGGTCGCTGCTGGCATCGCGCGGATGGCGCAGGGAGCTGCACACCACATGCGCATCGATGCCCGGCTGTTGCCGGGCCAGCGTCGTCAACGTGACGCCGGGCCCCACTTCGATCAGCACCGCAGCGCCGCCGTCCAGCACGGTGTCCATGCCATCGGCGAAGCGCACCGGCTCACGCAGATGCCGGACCCAGTACGCTGCGGAGGTCGCCTCTTCGGGTGCCAGCAGGCGCCCGGTGACATTGGACACCAGCGGAATCCGCGGGGCGAGCAGCCTTACGCCACGCATTACATCGCCGAACGCGGACAGTGCCGGATCCATCATCGGCGAGTGGAACGCGTGCGAGGCGGGCAGCAGGTGGCACTCGGTGCGCGGCGCCAGTCGATCACGCAGCCGCTCCAACGCCTCCACGGGACCGGCCGCCACGCACAGTGTGGGTGCGTTCACCACGGCTGCCACACAGCCGGCCGTGGCCTCTCCGCCGTCGGCCAGGGCCTGCTGAAGGGCCGCCTCGGAGAGCGGCACGACCAGCATGCCGCCGGGCGCCAGCGCATCGAGCAGTGCGCCGCGCCGTGCCACGACCTTGATCGCGTCTTCCAGCCCGAGCACGCCGGACACGCAGGCGGCCACGTACTCGCCCAGACTGTGGCCGATCAGCAGATCCGGCTGGATGCCCCAGGCCTGCAACTGGCAGGCAAGCGCGTACTCCACGCAGAACAGGGCCGACTGGGTGTAGCGGGTCTGCTTCAGCCGGGGGTCGTCATCGGCGAAGAGAATGTCGCGCACGTCGCAGTCGAGCTCCGGCCGCAGCAGATCCGCGCACTCGTCCAGTGTCTGCCGGAACACGCGCTCGTGCTCGTACAGCCCGCGGCACATGCCCGCATGCTGCGCGCCCTGCCCGGGGAACATGAACACCACGCGGCGTTTTTTCGAATGGACCTCGCGGCCGGCGCGGGCCATCTCCCGCCGCAACGCGTCGGCTGCGGAGGCGCCATCGGCGCAGGCCACGGCACAGCGGAACCGGTGATGGCTGCGGCCGGCCTGCAGGGTGAAGGCGGCATCGGCGATGTCCACCCCGCCGTCGGCCAGTGCCGTTGCCAGCGCCTCCACGGTGTCGGCCAGTGCCGCCGCGCTTTTCGCGCTCGCCACCAGAAGTTGCGACCGCGCCGTGGGGGTACCGTGGGCGGGGTGGACCTGGACAGGTGCGGGTGCGGGCGGCGGCGCCGGCAGCGGCGCCTGTTCGAGAATCACATGTGCATTGGTGCCGCCGATGCCAAACGAACTGACGGCGGCGCGGCGGGCATCGAAGGACGCCGGCCACGGCGTGGCCTGGGTGGGGACGTAGAACGGCGACGACGGAAAGTCGATCGCCGGGTTGGGTGCCTCGAAATGGGTGGCAGGCGGCAGCACGCCCTGCTCCACCGCCTTGGCAGCCTTGATCAACCCGGCGACGCCGGCGGCGATGTCGAGATGACCGATGTTGGCCTTCAGCGCGCCCAGCGCACAGTACTGCGTGCGCGCCGTGGTGGCACGATAGGCCTCCGACAGTGCGGCGATCTCCACCGGATCACCCAGCTGGGTGCCGGTGCCGTGCGCTTCCACGTAACCGATGCTGTCGGCCGGGACGCCGGAAACGCCCAGCGCCTGGGCGATGACCGCAGCCTGGCCGTCCACGCTGGCCGCAGTGAAGCCGACCTTCTGCGCACCATCGTTGTTGACCGCCGATCCCTTGATGACGGCGTACACGCGGTCGCCATCGGCAATGGCATCGTCCAGCCGCTTCAGCAGCACGATTCCCGCACCGGCGCCCTTGACCGTTCCCTGCGAACGGTGGTCGAAAGGGCGGCACAGGCCATCGGAAGCGACGATGCCGCCTTCATGGAACTGATACCCCTCGTCCACCGGCACGTTCAGGCTGACGCCACCGGCCAGCGCCATGTCGCATTCGAACGACAGCAGGCTCTGGCACGCCTGGTGGACCGCCACCAGCGAGGTGGAGCAGGCGGTATCCACGTTGACGCTTGGCCCCTGCAGGCCGAGCTTGAACGACACCTTGGTGGCCGCGAAGCTCTTTTCGTTGCCGATGGAGAACTGCAGCGTACCGACCGCATCGATCAGGCCCGGTTCCGGCAGCAGGTTGCGGATCATGTAGGCCGGCGTCCCCACGCCGGCATACACGCCGATCAGCCCGTCGAACTGTGCCGGGGCATGCCCGCCGTCGTCCAGCGCCTGCTGGCAGCACTCCAGCAGCAACCGGTGCTGCGGGTCCATCGTCTCCGCCTCGCGCGGCGTGAAACCAAAGAAACCCGCATCGAAGCGGTCGATATCCTGGGGGCCGTACGCCACCCGCACGTAAGCCGGATCGGCGATGCGGGCCGGGTCCACCCCGGCGTCGCGCAACTGCTGCTCGCTCAGCGGACGTGCCGCGACCTGCCCTGCCAGCACGTTCCGCCAGAGAGCGGCGACATCGTCCGCGCCCGGGAACCGTCCTGCCATGCCAATGATCGCGATGCCTTCCATCGGGCTGTCCAACCTGTCATCCATTGCGGAGTCGCTCCTTCAACTGCTGTCGTTGCCGCTGTGCCGCCTGTCCGCGTTCCCGACTGCGCGTGGCGATCATCGCCGCACGCGCGCTGCCATCGTCGTCCTGCTCGGCATCGAGCAGATCGCCGAGGCCGGCAATGGTCGGGTTGCGGAAGAGATCCACCACGTTGAGTTCGCGACGCCCCATGCCGCGCAGGCGCGCGTGCATCTGCGCCAGCAGGAACGAGTGCCCGCCCAGCTCGAAGAAATTGGCATGACGGCCGATGCCCTCCACACCGAGCAGCGACGCCCATATCTTCGCCACCGCGCGCTCGGTGTCGGTCGCAGGCGGCTCATCCTCCCGGGTCGGAAGCTGTGCGGCATCCGGTGCCGGCAACGCTGCCCGGTTCACTTTTCCGTTCGGCGTCAGCGGCATGTGCGGCAGCACCAGGACGAGGTCCGGCTGCATGTAATCGGGCAGCATCCGCTGCAGGCGCGTACGCAGCGCGTCCTGCAGCACGCTGCCCTGCGCGATGCCGGTGGCCACCACGTAGGCGACCAGCCGCGGCGGTGCGCCGCTGTCGTGGCGCACCACGGCCACGGCCTGCGTCACCGCCGGGTCTGCTTCAAGCGCCGCCTCGATCTCACCGAGCTCGATCCGGAACCCGCGCCACTTGGTCTGCTGGTCCAGGCGGCCCAGGAAATCGATCGCGCCATCGCGGCGGCCGCGCGCTCCATCGCCGGTCCGGTACATGCGGGCGCCGGGCACGCACGACAGCGGGTCGGGAAGGAAGCGCTCGGCGGTCAGCGCGGGCCGCTGCCAGTAGCCACGGGTGACGCCGATGCCGCCGATGTAGAGTTCACCGGCAACACCGGTCGGCACCCGTTCCAGGTCCAGGTCCAGCACGCGGATCTGCTCGCCGCCAAGGGCGCCGCCCAGCGTGGGGGCTGCCTCGGTGACCTGGGTGGCCCCGGACCACACGGTGGTCTCGGTGGGTCCATACATGTTCCATGCAGACCGCGCAGTGGCCGCCAGCTGCTGTGCCAACGGTGCGGGCAACGCCTCACCGCCGACCAGCACCGCATCCAGCCGGGCCACCGCCTGCCGGCCCGGCTCGGAGTCCAGCAGCAGGCGCATGAACGACGGCGTGCACTGCAGGTGCGTCACCGCATGGCGGGCCATCGTCTCCTCTGCGGGATGGTAGGTGCGCCGCGCCAGCATCTGCTGCCGCGCGTGTTCGGCGTCGGCCAGCTGGCGCAGCCGCTTCAGCTGCGCGAATCCCTCGACCACGTGATCCTCGTCGATACCGAAGTCGACCAGGCAGGCCGCCTCGTCGACGCCGATCGCCTGCAGCCGTCCGATCATCGGCAGGCATTCCTCGGGCGTGCCGAACAGCGCGCTGGAACGGGCGTAGCGCTGGAAGCCGGCTTCGACCAGCACGTCCTGGTCGACATCCGGGTCCAGGCCATTGGCTTCGGCCACCGGCCGCAGCAGGTTGACCGAACTGCGCAGATAGTCCTTGAACGGGGCTTCCACACGCGCGCTGACCTCCGCGCTGTCCTCGCCCACGTAGGTGTGCAGCATCAGCGTCACGCGGCCCGCCTCGGGGTCGTGCCCATGCTCGGCGCGGGTACGCCGGTACAGCGCGATCTTGCCCGCAAGCTCCTCCAGGCTCTGCCCCAGCAGGTGGGTGAGTACGTTCGCACCGATCCGCCCGGCATACTCGAACGTCTCGGGGCTGCCGGCCGCCGTGATCCACACCGGGAGTTCGGGCTGGATCGGCTCGGGACGGGTGCGGATCTCCACCTCGCTGCCGTTGCCGGCGCGGAACGGCCGCGATTCGCCACGCCACAGCGCACGCACCGTGTCCACCCCGTCGCGCAGCACCTGGTGGCGCTCGGCATAGTTGCCCGGGTTGAAAACGAAATCGTTGAAGTGCCAGCCCGAGGCAAAGGCGATGCCGGCACGGCCCTTGGACAGATGGTCGATCATCGACCACTCTTCGGCCACCCGCACCGGATGGTGCAGGGGCAGCACGACGCTGCCGGCGCGGATGCACACGTTGCGCGTCACCGCCGCGAGCGCAGCGGCGGCGACCGCCGGACTCGGGTACTGGCCGCCAAAGGCATGGAAGTGGCGCTCAGGCACCCACACCGCCTCGAAACCGCTTTCATCGGCAAAACGCGCGCCGTCCATCAGCAGCCGATAGCGGTCCGCGCCCGGCGCGCTGCGTTCGGCGGCGAAGTAGAACAGGCTGAACCCCACCGGCGCTGCCGGCCGGCGCTGTACGGTGCCGGCCAACGGGAGTGCCGCTGCAGCCGTGGCAGCAGGCTGCTCCTGCTGCAGTACCACCTGGTGCCCACGCGACAACGTCCACAGCAGCTCCAGGACGGAGATGTCGAAGGAGACGCTGGTGACGGCCAGCCACACCTGGCGCTCGTTGGGCGCCGGCTGCAGCCGCTGGTCCAGGCCATGCAGGAAACCGCAGAGGTTGGCGTGCGACACCATCACGCCTTTGGGGCGACCGGTGGAGCCGGACGTGTAGATCATGTACGCAAGGGCCTCCGGCGGTGGCGCCGCCGCAGGCTCGTCCATCGCAGGCGGCGGCAGCGGATCGCCGACACCGAGCATCTCGACCGGCACACCGGCACCGGCCACCTCGGCGATCGCGCCCAGCGACGGCGCGCTGATCAGCAGGCTCAGGCCCGCGTCCTCGATCATCAACGCCTGCCGGGCCACCGGGTAGTCCGGATCGATCGGAACATAGGCCGCGCCGGCGTCCAGCACCGCCAGCAGCGCCACGACCATCTCCGGACGGCGCTCCAGCAGTACGCCAACCCGGTGCTCAGGACCGATGCCCCGTGCCCGCAACCGCGCCGACAGCGCTGCCACCTGCGATGCCAGCGTGCCGAAATCCAGCGACACGTCACCGCAGCGCAGTGCGACGGCATCCGGATCGCGCTGCGCCACGTCACGGAAACGACAGGCCACCGAGCGCTCGTCGGCAGCGATACCGGGGCCTGCAGGGTCGACCGCGTCGGCCGGCAGGCGGAACTGCGGCAGCCGCCGCGCCGGCGCCGCGCCGGCCTGCTCGAGCAGCGCGGCGAACTGGCTGGCCAGGGCATCAACCGTGTCGGCATCGAACAGATCGGTGTTGTACTCCAGGCCCATCTCCGTGCCGTCGGGAGCGTGCTCGAGGGTCAGGGTGAGATCGTATTTGGCGACATGGGTATCGGCAGCAATCGCCTCGACGTCGCAGCCGGTCAGCCGCAGGCCGTCGGTGTCGCGCTCGATCATCGAGAACATCAGCTGGAACAGCGGCGTGTGGCTGAGGCTGCGCGGTGGCTGCAGGAGCTCGACCACCTGCTCGAACGGGATGTCCTGGTTTTCCTGCGCGGCCAGTACAGTCTCACGGACCTTGCCCAGCAGGTCCTGGAAGCGCTCACCGGGCTGCACGCGGGTGCGCATCACCAGCGTGTTGCTGAAGAAGCCGACCAGATCCGTCACTTCGGCGCGCACGCGGTTCGCCACCGGGGTACCGACCACCAGATCGGTGCTTCCGGTATGCCGCCACATCAACAGATTGAACACGGCCAGGCCGGCCACGAACGGCGTGACGCCGTGATCGTGCGCCAGCGACTGCAGTGCCTGCTGCGCCCCGCCCGGCAGCGCCCTGCGCAGCACCGCACCGTGGTAACGCTGCGTGACCGGCCGCGGGCGGTCGCCCGGGAAGGTGGACAGCACCGGGGCACCGGCAAGCTGCTGCCGCCAATACGCCTGCTGCGCCTGGATCCGCGGGCCACTGGACTGCAGCCAGCTGCGCTGCCATGCGGCATGGTCGGCATACTGCACCGGCAGCGTCGGCAGCGTCGCACCCGCGTACAGCGCGCCGAGATCGCGCTTGAGAACATCCAGCGACCAGCCATCGGCCGCAATGTGATGCAGCACGATCAGCAGCACGTGCTCGCCGTCATCCAGTCGTATCAGCGTCACCCGCAGCGGCGGCGCCCCGGCGAGATCGAAGCCACGGCCAGCCTCCAGCACCAGCAGCGCGTCCAGGTCCGGCCCCTGCGCGGAGACGGCGCGCTGTTCGATCGGGATGGGCATGTCGACCCAGGAAGCGCCGGCGATGTCGGCCCCGTCGGGGTAACGGGTCTGCAGCACCTCGTGCCGCCGCACCAGCGCGTCGACCGCCTGCTGCAGCCGATCGACATCCAGCGGCCCGCGCACGCGGAATGCGACCGGAATGTTGTATGCCGCTTCGTTGCCGCCCAGTGTGCGCATGAACAGCAGGCGTTCCTGCGCGTGCGACAGCGGCAACAGGTCGCCCCGCTGCACCCGCAGCAGCGCCCCACCGGCATCGGTGCTGGACTGGTAGGCCTCCAGGGCGCGGATGATCGCGGCCTTGGCAGCCACCACGCGCTCCTTCAGCTCCGCGTCGAAGCGGCCTTCCGGTGCCCGATAGCGAAGCGCCCCGTTCTCCGTCCAGACCTGTATCCCGCGTTCCCGCAGCTCCAGCAGCAGTGCATCAATGGACATTACAGGCTCCCCTCGTCGACAAGCTCATCGCTGCTCACTCCCTGTGATCGGTCTGCGTTGGCGAGCCACTGCTGCGCCGACAGGTGACGGGCCAGACCGCGCACGTCGGGGTGTTCAAACACCGCGCGCATCGATACCGGCACGCCGAACATGGCTTCCACACGGGGCAGCATTTTCAGCATCAGCAGCGAATGGCCGCCCGCCAGGAAGAAGTTGCTGTCCACGCCGGCGACCTCGCCGGGCAGCATCTCCCGCCACAGCGCCAGCAGGCCGCGTTCGGCCTCGTTGCCGGGCGGCAGGGCCGCGGTCGCCTGCGCCACGGGGGCGGAGGCCGCGTCATCGAGCGCGAGCGCCCTGCGGTCGAGCTTGCCGTTCGCAGTCCTGGCCAGGGCCGGCAGCAGGACATAGCGCGTTGGCAGCATGTGGGCGGGCAGCGCGCGGGCCAGCGCGTCACGCAGCCCGGCAGCCTGCAGCACCTGCCCTTCGGCCGGCGAGACAAACGCGACCAGGGCATCCTCCCCTGCGCTCGGCACCACCAGCACCGCGCACTCTCCAACCCCGTCCAGACGGCCAAGGTGGTGCTCGACGTCGCCCAGTTCGATGCGGAATCCACGCAGCTTGACCTGCTGGTCGGCGCGTCCGATGAACTCCAGCGCACCGCCTTCCGCGCAGCGCACCAGATCGCCGGTGCGGTACATCACCGCGCCCGCGTCGATCGCAAACGGGTCCGGCAGGAAGCGCTCGGACGTCGCGCAGGGACGACCGAGATACCCCTGCGCCACACCGTCGCCCGCCAGATACAGTTCTCCGGGGACGCCCCACGGCACCGGATCACCGGTGCTGTCGAGCACATACGCGCGGGTGTTGGCGATCGGAACGCCAATCACCGGCTTGACGCCGGTCCGGCGCGGCATCAACGCCCACGTCGAGTACGTGGTGTCTTCGGACGGGCCATACAGGTTGTAGACACGCAGCGCGGGCGACTGGTCGTGCAGTCGCTCCACCAGCCTTGCCGGCAGCGCTTCGCCGGCAAGGTTGACCACGCGCACGCTGGCCGGCAGCGGACGCTCGCGCGTCAGCGCATCGATGGCCGACGGCACCGTGTTCACCAGGGTCAGCGGTCGCCGCGCGGCGGCCTGGTGCAGAGCCAGCGCATTGTCGCCCAGCACCACCGTGCCACCGGCCACCAGCGGCAGGAACAGTTCGTACACGGACAGGTCGAAGCACACCGAGGTACAGGCAAACACGCCCTGCAGATCCGCGTCGTCCACCTCGGTCAGCGCCCAGTCGAGCATCACATTCGCATTGACATGGCGGATTGCCACACCCTTCGGCCGGCCGGTCGAACCGGACGTATAGATCACATAGGCCACCGCCCCGACCGGCACGGCCGGCAGCGCGGACATGGCGGCCGGCACTGGTCCGGCCAACACCTCGTCCAGCGTGATGACCCGCACATCACCGATCTGCCCGAGCACGCTGTCACGGATGCGCGCGTCCACGATCAGCAGCGCGGGCGCCGCATCGTCCAGGATGTCCAGCAACCGCTGGCGCGGGTAGTCCGGATCCAGTGGCACGTAGGCCGCGCCCACCGACTGGATCGCCAGCAGCGTCGTCACCAGGCGGGCGGTGCGCGGCAGGCAGACCGCAACGCGCTCGCCCGGCACGATGCCCAGGCGTTGCAGGGCGTGCGCGGCGGACGCCACCTCGGCGGCCAGCCCGGCATAAGTCAGGCACTGTGTCCCATCGTCGATGGCGACGGCGGCCGGCGTGCGCAGCGCCTGATCCAGCACGCGTGCGTGCAGCGCGTGGGCACACCGGTCTACCCGCGAGCCGTCCAGCAGCGACGGCTGTGGCCAGCGCGGCGCCAGTGCGTCCAGGCGCCGCGACGGATCGTCCAACAGCGCCTCCACGACCGCCACGTAGGCGTCCGCGAGCTGCGCCGCCGTGATGGCGGTGAACAGGTCGCGCGCGAACTCCAGGCTGCCCTGCAATGTTCCGCCCGACGCGCGCATCGACAGCGTCAGATCGAACTTGGCCGCCCGGTCGCCGGGCGGTGCTGCGGTGACCCGGACGCCATCCAGGACCAAGGTCGCTTCGTCGCCCTGTTCCATGACGAACATGTGCTGGAACAGCGGGCTGTGGCTCAGCGCGCGATCGGGCTGCAGGTGTTCGATCACCCGTTCGAACGGCAGCTCCTGGTGGGACAGCCCGTGGATCAGACGCGACCGCGTCTGCTCCAGCAGATCGGCCACCGTGGCGGTGGGCTGCAGTTGGAAGCGCAGCGCCAGCGTGTTGGCGAAGAAGCCGATCAGCGACTGGGACGCCAGCGATTGGCGGTTGTCCACCGGCGTGCCGATCACCAGATCCTGCTTGGCCGAGAAGTACGACAGCAGCAGCGCATACGCGCTGGACAGCACCACAAACGGCGTCATGCCCAGTGCCTGGCAGCGCTGTCCGAGCCTTGCATGCAGGGCGGGCGGCATCTCGAAGCGGTGCAGTCCCCCCCGGTGCGACTGCACCGGGGGGCGAAGCGATGCCGTGGTCAGTTCCAGCAAGGGAGGCGCGCCGTCCAGTGCCTCGCGCCAGTACGCCAACTGCGGCTCCAGCAGGTGCGCGGTGTCGTGCTGCCACACCGCGTAGTCGGCGTACTGCAGCGTGGGCGCCGGCAGCGCGGCCACGCCATCGGCGTACAACGCCCGCAGTTCGTGGCAGAAGATCGCCAGCGAGCTGCCGTCGAAGGCAATGTGGTGGATGTTCAGCAGCATCGTCCAGGCGGCGTCGCCGTGCCTGACCAGCGTGCAGCGCAACAACGCACCTGCGGCGAGATCGAACGCGTGCGAGGCATTGGCATCGATCAGCGCCGCCAACCTTGTCGCCCGTTCGGCGTCGCCAAGGTGGCGAAGATCGATCACCTCCAGCAGTCCGGTCCGCGCGGGCTGGACCTGCTGGTGCAGCACCCCGTCGATGGCAACGAAGGACGCGTTCAACACCTGGTGGCGCGCCACCAGCGCATCCAGCGCCACCGACAGGCGCGCGGTGTCGAGCGCACCGTCGATGTGGAACACCCCCGGCATGGTGTACAGCGTCGGGTCGCCGCCCAGGCGCTCCAGGAACCACAACCGCTGTTGCCCGGTGGTGGCCACCACCGGGCCGGAACCGGCGCATGGCCCAAGCACCGGCAATGGCTGCCCGCGCCCGGCAGTGCGCGACCGGGTGCAGGCGGCAAGGCCCGCTGCCGTCGGGTGATCGAACAGATCGCGAACGGTCAGGCCCACGGCGAACACGGCCTGCAACCGCGCGCTGGCGCGGGCGGCCAGCAGGGAATTTCCGCCCACGCTGAAGAAATCGTCATCCCGACCGATGGACGCCGAGCCCACCAGCTGCGACCAGCACTGCAGCACCAGCCGCTCGGTCTCGTCGGCGCCGCCGACCGGCGCCGCGGTGTCGGCAGCGCCGCCCGCCACGCGTGCCGCCGCCAGTGCCGCCTCATCGACCTTGCCGTTGCGGGTGAGCGGGATCGCCGGCATCGGCACCCACATCCCCGGCACCATGAATTCCGGCAGGCGGCCACGCAGGTGGCGCATCCAGCCGGCGGCGTCCAGGCTGCCGCCATCGGCCAGCACCACATGCGCGGCGAGCTGGCCATCGCCGGTTGCCCGCGCCACCACCTGGCCGATACCGGGCAGGCTCGCGCAGGCCGCCTCCACTTCCCCCAGTTCGATGCGGAAGCCGCGCACCTTGACCTGCTGGTCGCGCCGCCCGATGTAGTGCACCTGGCCATCGTGCGCCCGGCGGACCGCCAGGTCGCCACTGCGGTACATGCGTGCGCCGGGGATCGGCGAGAACGGATCAGGCAGGAAGCGTTCGGCCGTCAGCTCGGCGCGTCCCAGGTAGCCACGTGCCAGCCCAGGGCCGGACACATGCAGTTCGCCCGGCACGCCTGCAGGCTGCGGAACGCCGTTGTCGTCCAGGATGTACATGGACAGATCGGTCAAGGCTTCGCCGATCAGGCTGCCGGGCGCGTCCACGTCAACGTGTTGGATGATCCGCGCCGTGACATGCACCGTGGTCTCGGTGATGCCGTACATGTTCACCATCACCGGCCCCTGCGGATACCGCTCGAACCACGGCGCAAGTGCCGCCAGGTTGAGCGCTTCTCCACCAAACACGATGTAGCGCAGCGCGGGCCAGGGCCGTGGGGGGCCGGCGAGATCGGCCTGCAGCAGCTGCTGGAAGGCCGACGGCGTCTGGTTCAGTACGGTCACGCCCTGCGCGCGGACGAACGGGCCGACCTCGTCGGCCGAGCGCGCGACCGCGTACGGCACCACGGCCAGCCTTCCTCCATGCAGCAGGGCGCCCCAGATTTCCCAGACCGAGAAATCGAAGGCGTAGGAGTGGAACAACGCCCAGACATCCTGCGGGCCGAACGTGAAGGTCGCCGCCGTGGCCTCGAACAGCCGCAGCACGTTGGCATGGGTCACCACCACGCCCTTCGGACGGCCGGTGGAACCGGACGTGTAGATCACATACGCCGCCTCCTGCGGATCGATGGCCACGGCCGCCAGCGGTGGCGTATCGGTGGTCTGCAACGCTTCCACCGGCAGGTAGCGCAGCGACGCATCGGCGAACAGCCCTGCATGCGCGTGATGCCCGAGGATGCCGGCCACGTCGGCGTCGCGTGCCATGTACAGCAGCCGCTCGGCCGGGTAGCGCGGATCCAGCGGGACATAGGCGGCACCGGCCTTGAGGATGGCGAGCATGGCCACGATGAGGTCGCAGCCCCGCTCCATGCACAGCCCGACGCGGCTCCCGCGCCCGATGCCGGCCTCGCGCAATGCGGCCGCCCATTGCCCGCTGAGCGCATCCAACTGCGCATGGGTCAGTGCCTGGTCCGCGCAGTTGACCGCAATGGCCGTCGGGAAGCGCTTCGCCGTTGCGCTGTAGCGCGCAGGCAGATCGCCTGGCACACCCGGCACCGTGGCCGGTGCGGCCGCAGCCGCCGTCGGCGCCACTGCCGCCCCGAGCGGCAGCGCAGCCACTGCCTGCAGGGGATGCTCCAGCGCCGACGCCAGCAGACCGGCGTAATGCGCGAGCATCGCCTCTGCCGACGCGGATGTGAACAGGTCGCGCCGGTACTCCAGCTCCAGGCGCATGCCGTGGCGCGTGAAGGTGATCAGCAGGTTGATGTCGAACTTGGCCGTTGCCGTGTGCAGTGGCAGCCACGCGGCCTGCACGCCGTCGGGCCACGCGCAGGGGTCGACCACGTCCGGCTGCAGCGTCACCATCGCCTGCACCAGCGGGCCGTGGCTCAGCGAGCGCGAGGGTGCCAGCGCATCCACGACATGGTCGAAGGGGACGGCGGCATCCTGCAACGCGGTCACGCAATCGCCGGCAAACCTGCGCAGATGCGCCTGGAAGCTGTCCGCTGGCTGGATGGGGCTGCGCAGCACGAGGGTGTTGACGAACAGACCGACCGTATCCCCGTGCCGCGCCTGGTCACGCGTGTCCACCGCGGTCCCCAGCGGTACGTCCTCGTTGCCGCTGTAGCGCCACATCAACAGCTGGAAGACCGCGGCCAGCAGCATGAACGGGCTGCATGCAGTGGCGGCGGCAAGCGACTCGACACGGTGGCGTTCGGGCAGCGACAGCGTGCGCGACACGACTCCGCCACGGATGCCCGCCACGGGCGGCCGCGGCAGGTCGGTGGGCAGCTCCAGCAGCGGCGGCATGCCCTGCAGGCGCTGCGCGATCCGCTGCAGGCCGGCCTGCCAGGCATCGGCCTCGCGCGCCGCCTGCTGCGCCTGGCAGTACCCCGTATGGTCGCCCGCCCGCAGCGCGTCCGCCCCACTCCACCGCGCGGCGATCTGCCGCAGCAGTACGGCCAGCGAACCACCGTCGGCGGCAATGTGATGCGCAAGCACCGTCAGCACGCACTCCCCATCCCCCAGCCAGGCCACATCGGCCCGGCAGATCGGCCCGGCCGCCAGATCGAAGACGGTCCCGGCCAATGCCTGCAGGTGCGAGGCGAGCACATCCTCGCGTGCCTGCCCGATGTGTCCGGACAGATCGGTCAACGCGACCGGCGGGTGCGGGTGCGCGCCGACAACCCGCTGCGGACCGTCGGTACCGGCCACGTAGCAGGCGTGCAGTTCCGGATGCAGCGCGAGCACATGGGCGACGTGTCCGCGCACGGTGTCAGGGGCCCGCACGCCGGCCAGGCGGATGCTCAGCGGCATCGTGTACGCCGCGCTGGGGCCGTGCAGCTGGTCCACGAACCACAGCCGCTGTTGCGCCGGCGACAGGACCTCCGGTGCCGACGGCGCAGGCGGGGCGTCGACATCGCCACCGGCCTGACGCTGGTCGGCGCGCCGTGCGAGGTCGCCGATCACCGGGTGCAGCAGCACGTCGGCGACCTGCAGGTGCACCCCCGCCGTTTCGCGCAGGCGCGAGCACAGGCGGGTGGCCAGCAACGAGTGGCCGCCAAGCGAGAAGAAGTTGTCGGCGGCCGAGGCCTCCGGTACCGCCAGCAGCTCGCGCACGGCCGCCAGCACCTGCGCGCCCACCGGCGTCAGCGGTGCGGCCTCGACGGCCGCGACCGGTGCCACGTTCGCCGATGTCGGCAGCGCGGCGCGGTCGATCTTGCCACTGCTGTTCAACGGCCATGCGTCCAGCAGCGTGAACCGTTCCGGGACCGCATAGGACGGCAATCTGGCCCGCAGGTGGGCAGTCAGCAGCTCCAGCCGCTCGGCGTCATCGAAGGCGCCGGCACGCACAGCGTGGCAGAGCAGATAGGGCTCGCCATTGGCATGCCGGGCCAGGACGGTCAGCGCACCGGCAACGGCGTCGCAGGTGCCGGCCAGCGCATCGATCTCGCCCAGTTCCAGCCGCTGGCCGCGAAGCTTGACCTGGAAGTCGAGGCGGCCGAGGTACTCGATGGCGCCGTCCTGGCGCTGGCGGGCAAGATCTCCGGTGCGATACAGCCGCTCGCCAGGCACGCGCGGCACCGGCGAGGGCACGAAGCGTTCGGCAGTGAGCGCCGGCGCTGCGGCATAGCCACGGGCCAGCCCCTCCCCGCCCAGGTACAGCTCGCCAGCCACGCCTTGGGGTACCGGCTGCAGGTCGTCGTCAAGCACCACCATCTGCACGTTGTCGATCGGATGCCCGATCGGCACGCGGGTGCCCGCGTCCTGTGCATCGCAGTCCCAGCAGCTCACATCGATGGCCGCTTCGGTCGGGCCATACAGGTTGGCCACCCGTGTGGTCGGGAAGCGCTGCCGGCAGCGGGCCAGCACATCGATGCCCAGTTCTTCGCCGCTGCATACGATCTGCCGCAACGACGGCAGCGCACCGAGCCCGTGCGCATCGACGAAGGCGGCCAGCATCGACGGCACGAAATGCACGACACTGACGCGCTGGTCGCGCATCAGGGCATGCAGGTAGTCCGCATCGCGGTGTCCATCGTGACGGGCGATGACGAGCCCGGCACCGACCATCAGCGGCCAGAACAGCTCCCACACCGACACGTCGAACGTGTACGGCGTCTTCAGCAGGGCGCGCTCGTCAGGCTGCAGGGCGAAGCGCCGCTGCATCCACTGCAGCCGGTTGGCCAGCGCCGCGTGCGTGTTGACCACGCCTTTGGGCTGTCCGGTGGAACCGGACGTATAGATGACGTAGGCGGCCTGGGCCGGCGCGTGGACGCGCGGTGCGGTGCGCCGGTGCGTGCCGTCGGCACGCAGATCGGCGACGCTGCGACTGCCCGGGAACACGGCGTCGGCACCTTCGTCGTGGATGCCCGCCATCGGGCGGGCGGTGTCCAGGATGGCCTGGATGCGTGCCGCAGGCAGCGCCGGGTCCAGGGGAAGATAGGCGGCGCCCGCCTTCATCGTCCCCAGCAGCGCCACCAGCAGATCGGCAGAACGCCGCATCGACACCGCGACCACATCGTCACTGCCCACCCCCTGGGCCAGCAGCGCGGCAGCGACCGCATCGGACTGCGCATCCAGCGTCGCATACGTCATGGTGCCGCCGTCGACGTGCAGCGCGATGCGGTCCGGCGTCTGCGCGGCCTGCCGGCGGAACTGCGCGTCCACGGACAGGAAGGCGCCCCAGTCGCGGTCCTCGCCCCAGCCCGGATGTGCGTCCCGGGGCGCCAGCGGGATCTGCCGCAACGGTGCGGTCGGCTGCGCCACCCCCTCGCGCAGCACCCGGGCGAAGCTGTCGGCCAGGCTGGCGGCAACGCTGGGTTCGAACAACGCGGTGGCGAAGTCGATGCGGCCTTCGTAGCGACCATCGCCCCGCTCGACCAGCGACAGCGACAGATCCAGCGGGCTGGTGCCCGGTGACAGGCGCACCGGCCGCACCTGCCAGCCGTGGAGCGCTATCGCATCGTCCTGCTGCCCCTGGATGAGCGCCGCGAGGCCCGGAGTGTCGCTGGCCCTATGCAGATTGAGCAGCACCTGCACCAGCGGCGGCACGCTTGCATCGCGTTCCAGCGACAGCGCCTCCACCACCTGCGCGAACGGCAGCCGCGCGTGCGCGATGGCCCCCCGCAACCGCGCCCAGAGCGCCCGGTGGAAGGTCACGAAATCGAGTTCCGCAGCGTCCCCCGAGAGCGCGGAGTGCAGGACCACCGTGTTCACGAAATAGCCCACCGACGTGCGGGCGGAGGGCGTCGAGCGGCCCAGAGTCGGCACCCCGATCAGCACCTCCGGCTGGCGTGCATAGCGGTGCAGTACCCAGGCGAAGGCCGCAGCGAAGAGGCTGAAGGGCGTACACGCCCACTGCGCGGCGAGCGCGTCGACCGCCGCGCCCTCGGCGGCGGAAAGGTGGAAGTGGACGCTGTCCCCCGCCACGTCCTGCACGCGCGGCCGTGGGCCACGGCGCGGGAGGTCCAGCACCGGCGGCCGCGCTGGCAGGGTGTCGCGCCAGTACGCCCGCTCGACATCGGTACCGTGCCGGAGATGGCGCGCCTCGTCCTCCACATACTGGAAGAAGCCCGTCGCTGCGGACGGCGGCAGTGCTTCACCGGCATACAGCGCGGCCAGCTCGTCGATCAGGCGCAGCATCGAGGCCAGATCGACACAGATGTGGTGCGCGACCAGCATCAGTACATCGCCGTCGGCCTCGCGCAGGTGTTCTACCCGGAACGGAGGCTCGACATCCAACCGGAAGGGGCGCGCGGCCAGGCGCTGCAGGAGGGCCGGACGCTCGGCGGCGGTGACCCCGTGCGCGGCGCGCATCGGCTGCAGCGCGGCGGCGTCGGGCGCCTGCACGATCTGCTCGGGCCCCGCCGGGCCGTCTTCGTAGCGGCAACCCAGCACCGGGTGACGCGCCAGCAGCGCGGCCACCGCCGATCCCAGGCATTCACGATCCAGCGGATGCGTGCAGGCAATCGGCAGGGCCACGTTATAGGCCGCGCTCTCCGGCTGCAGGCGGTACAGGTACCACAGCGCGGCCTGGTTGGCCGACATCGGGTGGCGATCGCCCACCGCTGCGGACGACAGGGCCGGCGCAGGTGCGGGGGCGGATGCAGGCGACGCGTCGGGGCGCGCCTCCAGCGAGGCAGCCAGTTCGTCCAGCGACGCGCCATCGAACAGCCGTTGCAGCACCCCGTTGGTGCTGAACGCCGCTTCCACGCGGCCGGCAAGGTCCACCAGCGCCAGCGAATCCAGCCCCAGCGCAAGCAGCGGGCGGTCGCGCGCGACCTCGTCGGCGGATATCGCCAGCGCGGGCGCGACCATCGCCTGCAACCGCTGCAGGGGCGTCTCCACGTTGCCGGCGGCGGCGCTGGCACGCGGACGGCGGCGTGTGCCGTCGACGCGGCCATCGATGCTGTCCAGCAGGTAGTGCTGCCGGATCCGTCCGCGCTGGATCTTGCCGCTCGATGTCTTGGGAAGATGTGCTGGCCCAATCAGGACCAGGTCGTGCAGGCGCGCGTCGCAGGCCAGCGCCACCGCTTCGCGGGCCAGCGCCACGGCATCGGCCACCTGCAGGTTGCGCAGTGCGGAGCGGTCCACTTCCTGCACCACCACAAGCCGCTCTTCGCCGTCCTGTTCGATCGCGAACGCGGCACCGCCGCCACTGCGGAATCCCTTCCACGACCGCTGCACCGCCGCCTCGACATCCTGCGGATAGAGGTTGCGGCCGCGGACGATGATCAGTTCCTTCAGGCGTCCGTTGATGAACACCCCGCCGTCGCTCACGAAGCCGAGGTCGCCCGTGCGCAGGTGGTCGGCGTCCACGTCCGGCAGGCGGGCCGCGAACGTTTCCGCGGTGGCATCCGGCCGTCGCCAATAGCCGTGCGCCACGCTCGGGCCGCGCACCCAGATTTCCCCCACCTGCCCCTCGTCGCACCTGCGGCCGGTGACCGGATCGACCACCTCCACCGCCAGGTCGAACCAGGCGCGTCCGCATCCCACCAGCGCCCCGCCGCCCTCGTCCAGGCGCGCCTGCCCCTGCTCCAGCGCCTGCCGGTCGAAGCGACGCGTGTCCGCGCCCCGCCCGCGCCCCCGGCCACAGACGAACAGCGTGGCTTCGGCCAGGCCGTACCCCGGGTAGTGCGCCTGCGGGTCGAAACCGCAGGAGGCGAACGCCGCGTTGAACCGCTCCAGCGTGGCCGCACGCACAGGCTCGGCGCCGTTCAGGGCGAAGGTCCAGCTGGACAGGTCCAGCGTCGCCTTCTGTGCGTCGGTAACGCGCTCGGCGCACAACGCAAACGCAAAGTCCGGTGCGAAGCTGGATGTACCGCGATAGTCCGAAATGGCCTGCAGCCACCGCGCCGGCTGCTGCAGGAAGGCGACCGGCGTCATCAGGTAACAGCGCGCCCCAAGGTAGAGCGTGTGCAGCACGTTGCCGATCAGGCCCATGTCATGGAACAGCGGCAACCACGACACGAATACGCTGTCGGCATCGTGGTCGAACGCGGCCTGCATCAGCATCTGGTTGTGCAGCAGATTGCCGTGGGACACCATCACGCCCTTCGGCGCGCCCGTGGACCCGGACGTGTACTGCAGGAAGGCCAGGTCGCTCGCGCGGGCGCCGGGATCCACCCAGGCGGCCGCATGGTCAAGATCCAGCGTGTCGGTCAGGCAGCAGGGCACCGTACCCAACCGCGGCGAGGCCGCCAGGCGGTCGTGCAACGCGCGGTGCATGTCTGCGGTGGTCAGCACGAATCCCGCATCGGCGTCGTCGCTCAACTGCTCCAGCCGCTGCCAGTGTTCATCCCGTGCCTGCGGGGTATACACCGGTACCGCAAGGGCGCCCGCATACAGGCACCCCATGAAGCCGGCAATGAAATCCAGACCAGAACTGTAGAGCAGGATCACCCGCTCGCCGCGTCCGCCGCGCGCCTGCAGCCACGCCGCGATCGCGCGGGCGCGCTCATCCAGCTGCGCGTACGTCCAGCTCGCCTGCGGCTGGTGGCCGTCCTTGAGAAACACGAATGCCGTCTGCCCGCCGTTCTCGGCGGCACGATGCCGTCCCAGATCGACAAGACTGGCGAAACGCTGCGTCGGCTCGGCCTTGGCCGGCTTGAAATCCCTTCCGTTGGCGCCCTGCATGACCGCGTACCGCCTCCTCATCGTCCTGATGCATTGAGAACCGCTTGCTGCCGATCGTGGTGTTGCCTGTTTCGACGACCCGGATCACCCATGCGGTGCGTCCGGTCGATTGCGTGGGGCGCCCTTCCCCGTCGGTGCCTGTCATGGCATCGAAGCGCTCCCCCACTGTTGCGATACGGATGCGCACCCCCCGGCGCGCCTGTTGCTCAGCCCGCTGCGCAGGCTGTTTCCACCACCGTTCCACGTCCCACCGACGACAACAGCCGTTGGCCGATGCGCGCCCCCAATACCGGCAGCATCTGGTCGACGTAGAAGTGCCCACCGGGAAACATGTCCAGCTCGGTGGGGCCGGCAAAATGCTGTGCCCATTGCGCAAGCTGCGCGCGGCCTGCGGCGTGGTCCGAGAGTCCGCCCATTACCGTCGCCGTGCACGGCAGCGGTGCCGCGTCGGCGTGGACGTAGCGCTCGTTGAGCTGGAAATCCGCGCGCAGAATGGGCAGCAGCAGTTCCAGCAGTTCCTCATGTTCGAGCACGGCCGACGGCGTTCCCTCCAGGCTGCGCAGTTCACGCAGCAGCTCGTCGCGCGGCAACCCGTGCAGGGCGCGGCGCGGGCCGGCGAGATGCGGCGCACGGCGTGCGGAGAGGAACATATGCAGCGGCATCGGTGCGCCACGCTCACGGAGTTCGCGGGCCACACAGAACGACATCAGCGACCCCAGGCTGTGGCCAAGGAAGGCGAAGGGACGGTCCAGCCACGGCAGCAGATCATCGACGATCGCCGCGACCGCAACGGGCATGTCCACGTGCAGGTCTTCAGACAGCCTGGACTCGCGCCCCGGCATCTGGATGGCCATCATCTGCACGTCCCGGGACACATGCGGCGTCCACTTGCGGAACACCGACGCACCGCCACCGGCGAATGGAAAACAGAACAATCTCACGCGGGCGTCGTCGTTGCGCGCAAGCGCAATGACAGAACGCGCACTTCCCTGCTCGACCTTGTGCATCCTTCCCCCTCAACGACCCGGACGGGACGCGTCCGGCAGCCATACAACTCCATTGAAGCTGCGCTGTTCGCGGCGCGTCGTGCGAGCCCGGACAGCGGTACTGCACACGGCAATTCCCCTGCCGCGCGAAAGATCCCGAAAGGCAATGTAGATCGACAATTCGCGATCAACACCTTTCTTCAATCCAATAGGGTTTTATCGATATGTGATGGCAATGTCAAGGCAAACACGGGCCACGACAGAGCGGCGCACGCGGATGCTCAGCGATGTGCGTCGTCGGTGGTGAAACTCTCTCCGCAACCGCATTCGGCCGCTGCATTCGGGTTCCTGAACGTGAAGGTTTCGCTCAATCCCTGCTTGCCGTAATCGATCACCGTGCCGTCCACCAGCGGCAGGCTCTGGGCGTCCACGTAGATCCGGACCCCCTCCTGCTCGAAGACGCTGTCGCCCTCCCGCTCATCACGGGCAAGGTCGGTGATGTGGCCCCAACCTGAACAGCCCGTCCGGGTCACGCCGAACCGCAGGCCGAGCGCGCCCGGCGTGCCGGCGACAAAGCGCTGGACGCGCTGGAGGGCGATCGGGGTCAGGCTGACGGCCATGTGGAGTGCTCCGGGAAGGGACTTGACGATTATAGAGGACACCGGTACCGCAGAAATGCCTCGCAAGCGGAACACTGCAGCCGGTAAACTCTCCCGTTCACAGATCGAGTCGATCAACAGAGGATTCAAGTCATGACGGTGGTCAGCGTTGAACATGCGCTTGCCGGGAAGATCCCGGAAGGCGGCGAGGCAACCGTACGCGGTTGGGTACGGACGGTGCGCGGGTCTGCGGCGCTTGCCTTCGTCAATGTCACCGATGGCTCCTGCTTCGCCCCCATCCAGGTGGTGGCCAATGACACGCTGGCCAATTTCGACGCCGTCAAGGGCCTGACCCCGGGCTGTTCGGTCATCGCCCGCGGCACCCTGGTCAAGTCCCAGGGCAAGGGCCAGTCCTTCGAGATCCAGGCCAGCGACATCGAGATCGTGGGCCTGGTCGAGGACCCGCTGACCTACCCGATCCAGCCCAAGCCGATGAGCCCGGAGTTCCTGCGCGAAGTGGCGCACCTGCGCCCGCGCACCAACCTGTTCGGCGCCGTCACGCGCATCCGCAACTGCCTGTCCCAGGCCGTGCACCGATTCTTCCACCAGAACGGGTTCAACTGGATCAGCACCCCGATCATCACCACGTCCGACGCCGAGGGCGCCGGCCAGATGTTCCGGGTCTCGACCCTGGACATGGCCAACCTGCCCCGCAACGAAAAGGGCGAGGTCGATTTCAGCCGTGATTTCTTCGGCAAGGAAACCTTCCTGACCGTGTCCGGCCAGCTCAACGTCGAGGCCTACTGCCTGGCGCTGAGCAAGGTGTACACGTTCGGCCCGACCTTCCGCGCCGAGAACTCCAACACCACCCGCCACCTGGCCGAGTTCTGGATGATCGAGCCGGAGATCGCCTTCGCCGACCTGGCCGAAGACGCGCGCCTGGCCGAGCAGTTCCTGAAGTACCTGTTCCGTGCGGTGCTGGACGAGCGTGGCGATGATCTGGCGTTCCTGGCCGAGCGCGTGGACAAGAACGCGATCACCAAGCTGGAGGCGTTCATCAACGCCCCGTTCGAGCAGATCGACTACACCGAGGCGGTGAAGCTGCTGCAGAACTCGGGCAAAAAGTTCGACTTCCCGGTCGAATGGGGCCTGGACCTGCAGACCGAACACGAGCGCTGGCTGACCGAGGAGCACATCGGCCGCCCCGTGGTCGTGACCAACTACCCCGAGCACATCAAGGCGTTCTACATGCGCCTCAACGACGACGGCAAGACCGTCGCCGCGATGGACGTGCTGGCGCCGGGCATCGGCGAGATCATCGGCGGCAGCCAGCGCGAAGAGCGCCTGGACGTGCTCGACGCCCGCATGGCCCAGTTCGGCCTGGACCCGGCGCACTACGGCTGGTACCGCGATTTCCGCCGCTACGGGTCGGTCCCGCACGCCGGTTTCGGTCTCGGCTTCGAGCGCCTGGTGGTATACGTGTGCGGGCTCGGCAACATCCGCGACGCCATCCCCTACCCGCGTGCACCGGGTACGGCCGAGTTCTGATCCCACCACGGAGGCACCGAGCCCATGACCCTGTTCTTCGCGCTGTGTTTCGTCGGCGTGGCGATCGCCGGGTTCAGTGCCTTCGTGATCTTCTGGCCGCTGACCCTGGTGCACATCCGCGACCGCCACCCGGCGCTCGCCGAACGCTTCGGCAGCGGTGCCTTCCTGCGCCCGGATGCGCTGCGCTGGCTGCTGGGCCGCGACTACCGGCTCAGCACGGACCGCTCGTTGTCGGGGCTGGCCGCCCCGGCATGGGTTTCCCTGCTGACCCTGTTGGCCGGGCTGGGCATGGCCGCCCTGCTCTGGCTGCTTTCGATGGTAACGACATGAACGACGACACCTCCCACCGCGACGAGTGGTTTCTTGCCAGCCTCGGCAACACGCTGATCTGGGCCCGCCTGCGCATCCGGCCAGCCGGCACCGCCGAGGTGCTGGACAGCGACGGCAACACCCTGAGCTACGACAGCGAGGACACTGCGCGCGCGCAGCTGTTCGACGCCGAGTTCGTCGCCTACGACGGCCTGGACGAGGAGGACGCACTGATCCGCGGCTTCTCGCTGCACGAGGTGGCGCCGCCGCAGGCCGCCAGCGACGCCGACCTGCACGGCCGGATGGTGCAGAGCCTCGGCGCCCGCGCCTGACCCACCATGTTCATCCCGTCCGCCTTCGCTGAGACCGACCTGATCTGGCTGGACCGGCTGCTGGCGCGCGACGCGTTCGTGACCCTGCTGACCACCGGCGCCGATGGCCTGCCCCAGGCCACGCGGCTGCCGGTACTGTACCGGCGCGACGGCGAGGACATCCTGATCGAGGGCCATTGGGCCCGGCCCAACCCGCAGGCCGGCCACGCCGGGCCCGCGCTGCTGCTGGTGCATGGCCCGCACGCCTATGTGTCGCCGGGCTGGTACCCCGACAAGGAGGCCCAGGCCCGCGTCCCCACCTGGAACTACGCGGCCGCCGAACTGCGCGGCGTGCTCGAGCCGGTGGACGACCCGGACGCACTGATCGCCATGCTCGACGGCCTCAGCGCGCGCCATGAAGCCGGCGTGGGCGGCGACTGGGACCTGCAGCCGATCGACCCGCGTCAGCGTCGGATGCTGGCGGGCATCGTCGGGTTCCGCTTCCGTCCCGACCAGGTGCAGATCAAACTCAAACTCAGCCAGAACCATCCCGAGGCCAACCAGTGCAGCGTGATCGACGCGCTGTCGGCGCTTCCGGCCCCCGCGTCGCAGGAGCTGGCGCAGTGGATGCGCTGGCGCCGCGACGAACGTACCACCGCCAACTGACCTTCCCGTTTCCCGCGACGACGCGACCACCCCGGCCGCGCCTTGCCCCCACCCGACGTCAGGGACTCCGCACCATGAAAGACATCCACAAACTGCTGCAGAACAACCGCGAATGGGCCGACCGCATCGAGAGGGAAGATCCCGAGTTCTTCCACCAGCTCGCCAAGCAGCAGCACCCCGAATACCTGTGGATCGGCTGCTCCGATTCGCGCGTGCCGGCCAACCAGATCATCGGGATGGCCCCGGGTGAAGTGTTCGTGCACCGCAACGTCGCCAACGTCGTGGTGCACACCGACCTCAACTGCCTGAGCGTCATCCAGTACGCGGTGGACCAGCTCAAGGTCAAGCACATCCTGATCGTCGGCCACTACGGCTGCGGCGGCGTGCACGCCAGCCTCAACAACACCCGCGTCGGCCTGGCCGACAACTGGCTGCGGCACGTCGGCGATGTCGCGCAGAAGCATGCCGCGATCATGGATGCCATCGACGAGCCGGACCTGAAGCACGCACGGCTGTGCGAGCTGAACGTGATCGAACAGGTGGTCAACGCCTGCCGTTCCACGATCGTGCAGGATGCCTGGGCCCGCGGCCAGAAGCTGATGGTGCACGGCTGGGTCTACAGCCTGAAGGACGGCCGAGTGCGCGAGATGGGCATTGACGTCGGCGCCCCCGACGAGCTGCAGGCAGCCTACGAAAAGGCCTTGTCCTACGTCCCGCGCCACGGCCGCCGCGACTGACCGCCGCTCTTACGGAACCGCCACCATGCTCCCCTCCCCCATCAATCTGCTGGCCTGGATCGAGGAACACCGCCACCTGCTCAAGCCGCCGGTGGGGAACAAGATGATCGAGAACGGCGACTTCATCGTGATGGTCGTCGGCGGGCCGAACAGCCGCACCGACTACCACTACGACGAGGGTCCGGAGTGGTTCTACCAGCTCGAGGGCGAGATGGTGCTGAAGGTGCAGGAAGACGGCGCGGTACGCGACATCCCGATCCGCGCCGGTGAGATTTTCCTGCTGCCCGGCAAGGTGCCGCATTCGCCGCGTCGCCCGCCGGGCGGCGTTGGCCTGGTGGTCGAGCGCAAGCGCCTGGCGCATGAGCAGGATGGCCTTATGTGGTTCTGCGAACAGTGCAACCACAAGCTGTATGAAGAGTATTTCGCGCTCGAGAACATCGAAACGGATCTGCCGAAGGTGTTCGCCCGCTACCACGCCTCGCTGGAGCTTCGCACCTGTGGAGCCTGCGGGCACGTGGACCCGCTGCCGGCCAAAGTCGCCGTCGAAGGCTGACGCCGCGCCTGCGGCCTGCGAGGGGCGCGCTGTGGTGCATGCGCCTTCCGCTTTTTCCGTGCGCGCCGATACGCGGTGTCCGGGCGGGGTGCGGCTGGGGTGACGCGACCCTTCGCCGCATGGATGCGGCGATGGAGCTTACGGGGACGTACGTGCAGCCTGTCCCGGCACCCCAGACGCATTCCGCCACCCTGCGGCGTTGGCGGCGACGTTGCTGTCGCTGTTGCGCACCGATGCGCTGCGGGCGCGGAACGGAGAGCAACCGGGCAGAGCCCGGCGCCACGGGGTGAAGCTGTGGAGCGGTGGGTGGTCGAGCCCGGGCGGCCCGGCAGCCGGTAAACTGTCGGTCACTGTCACCGCCGGTCGCACCATGTCCGAGATCCTCAGCCGCACCCATGCCGTTGCCCTGGACGCCGCCGATCCGCTGCGCGCCATCCGCAGCGAGTTTGTGTTCCCCCAGCACAACCACCGCGACCAGACGTACTTCGTCGGCAATTCGCTGGGCCTGCAGCCGCGTGGCGCGCGTGCGGCCGTCCAGGAGGTCATGGACAAGTGGGCCAGCCTGGCCGTTGAAGGCCACTTCACCGGCGACACCCAGTGGCTGCGCTATCACCGCCTGGTGAGCGAACAGTTGGCCCGCGTCGTCGGCGCGCTGCCCAGCGAAGTGGTGGCCATGAACACCCTGAGCGTGAACCTTCACCTGATGATGGTCAGCTTCTACCGGCCCACCGCCGAACGCCCCGTCATCCTCATTGAAGCCGGCGCGTTCCCCACCGACCGTCACGCGGTCGAATCGCAGATCCGCTTCCACGGCTTCGATCCGGCAACGGACCTGGTCGAAGTGCAGCCCGACGAACCCAACGGCACCGTGTCGCTGCAGGCCATCGAGCGCGCCATCGTCGCGCACGGCCCCCGCCTCGCCCTCGTCCTCTGGCCTGGCGTGCAGTACCGCAGCGGCCAGGTCTTCGACCTGGATGCCATCACCCGCATGGCCCGTCTGCAGGGCGCCCGCGTCGGCTTCGATCTTGCCCACTCGGTCGGCAACGTCCCGCTGCAGCTCCATGACATCGCCCCCGACTTTGCCGTGTGGTGCCACTACAAGTACCTCAACGCCGGTCCGGGCGCCGTGGCCGGCTGCTTTGTCCACGAACGCCACCACCGCGACACCACCCTGCCGCGCTTCGCCGGCTGGTGGGGCCATGAAGAAGCCACCCGCTTCAAGATGGCCCCCCAGTTCGTGCCGGCCGTCGGCGCCGAGGGCTGGCAGCTCAGCAACCCCCCGGTGCTCGGCCTCGCGCCGTTGCGCGCCTCCCTCGACGTCCTGGACAAGGCCGGTGGCATCGATGCCATGCGCACCAAATCGCTGCGCCTGACCGGCATGCTCGACGCCCTCGTCCGCGCGCGCCTGCCCGGCGTGCTGCAGGTGCTGACCCCCGCCGAACCCGAACGCCGCGGCTGCCAGCTCTCCCTGCGCGTAACCGGCGGCCGCGAGCGTGGCCGCAGCCTGTTCGAGTACCTGCAGACCGTCGGCGTCCTTGGCGACTGGCGCGAGCCCGACGTCATCCGCATCTCGCCCACCCCGCTGTACAACCGCTACCTCGACCTGCACCACTTCGTCGAGGAAGTGGAAGCCTGGGCCGGCCTCTAAGGACATTGTCTTGATCGCAACCCCCTCCCGCTCGCTGAGCATCATCGGCGCTGGCCTGGCTGGTTCCCTGCTGGCCATCCTGCTGTCGCGCCAAGGCTGGCGGATCACCCTGTACGAGCGCCGCGGCGACCCCCGCATCAGCGACTACGAGTCCGGCCGCTCGATCAATCTTGCCCTCGCCGAACGCGGCCGCAACGCCCTGCGCCAGGCCGGCGTCGAAGACGCGGTGATGGCCAAGGCCGTGATGATGCGCGGGCGCATGGTCCATCCGCGCGACGGCGCAGCGCAGCTGCAGCGCTACGGCCGTGACGACAGCGAAGTCATCTGGTCCATCCACCGCAAGGACCTCAACACCACCCTGCTGCAGCTGGCCGAGGACGCCGGTGCCTGCGTGCACTTCCACCGCCGCCTGCATACGGTGGACTTCGACGCCGGCTACGCGCGCTTCATCGACGATCGCGACGACCAGCCCCACGACATCCGCTTCGACACCCTGATCGGTGCCGACGGCGCCGGCTCGGCCCTGCGCGCGGCGATGAACCGCAAGCAGCCGCTGGACGAGCGCATCGAGTTCCTCGACCACTCCTACAAGGAACTGGAGATTCCGCCGGGCCCGGACGGCAGCTTCCGCATCGAGGCCAACGCGCTGCACATCTGGCCGCGCGGCCACTACATGTGCATCGCCCTGCCCAATGACGAAGGCACCTTCACCGTCACCCTGTTCCTGCCCAACACCGGCGACCCCAGCTTCGCCACCACCACCACCGGCGCCCAGGCCGAAGCCCTGTTCGCGCGCGACTTCCCCGACGCACTGCCGCTGATCCCGAACCTGCGCCGCGACTGGGAAGAGCATCCCCCCGGCCTGCTCGGCACCCTGCACCTCACGCATTGGCACCTGCAGGGCCGCGCCGTACTGCTCGGCGATGCCGCCCATGCAATGGTTCCCTTCCACGGCCAGGGCATGAACTGCGCGTTCGAAGACTGCGTCGCCCTTGCCGGGCACCTGCTCCAGCAGGACACCCTCGCCGAGGCGTTCGCCGCCTTCGAACGTGACCGCAAGCCCAACGCCGAGGCGATCCAGCAGATGGCGCTCGAGAATTACCTGGAAATGCGTGACCGCGTCGCCGACCCGGCCTTCCTGCTGCAGCGCGAGCTCGAACAGGCCCTGCAGGCCCGCTGGCCGACGCGCTTCGTGCCGCATTACACGATGGTGACCTTCCTGCACACGCCCTATGCGGTCGCCCTGGCGCGCACCGACCTGCAACGGCGCATCCTTGAGGATGCCACTGCCGGCCACGACAGCCTGGACCACATCGACTGGGACGCACTCGAGCGCATCGTGCACGCGCAGCTGCCGGTGCTGGAGGGCGCACACTGATGGCGGCCGACAGCTTCCTGTTCTACGACCTGGAGACCTTTGGCCAGGACCCGCGCCGCACCCGCATCGCGCAGTTCGCCGCGATCCGTACCGACGCCGACCTGCGCGTCGTCGACGAACCGGTGAGCTTCTACGTCAAGCCGGCCGACGACCTGCTGCCCTCACCCGTCGCCACCCTGATCACCGGCATCACGCCGCAGCATGCACTGGCCCAAGGCGTCAGCGAGGCCGAGGCCTTCTCGCGGATCAACGACCTGATGGCGCGCCCCGGCACCTGCACGCTGGGCTACAACACGCTGCGCTTCGACGACGAGTTCGTCCGCCACGGGCTGTTCCGAAATTTCTACGACCCCTACGAGCGCGAGTGGCGCAACGGCAACTCGCGCTGGGACCTGCTGGACATGCTGCGGCTGGTGCACGCGCTGCGCCCCGACGGCATTGTGTGGCCGCAGCGCGAAGACGGCGCCACCTCGTTCAAACTCGAACACCTCGCCCTGGCCAATGACGTCCGCCAGGGCGATGCGCACGAGGCATTGTCGGACGTGCACGCCACCATCGGCATGGCGCGGCTGTTCAAGCAGTCGCAGCCGCGGCTGTGGGAGTACGCGCTGAAGCTGCGCGACAAGCGCTTCGTCGCCAGCCTGCTCGACGTGGACGCCCTGCAGCCGGTGCTGCACGTGTCCATGCGCTACCCGGCCCAGCGCATGTGCGCCGCGCCGGTGCTGCCCATCGCGCGGCATCCGTACATCAACAACCGGATCATCGCGCTGGATCTGGAGGGCGACATCGACGGCCTGCTCGCGCTGCCGGCCGATACGCTGGCCGCGCGCCTGTACACGCGCGCGGCGGACCTGGCCGAGGGCGAGCAGCGTGTGCCGCTCAAGGAAGTGCACCTGAACAAGGTGCCGGCCCTGGTCGCATGGAACCACCTGCGCCCGGCCGACCATGCCCGTCTGGGCATCGATGCCGCCGCAGTGGACGCCAACGCCGCACGGGTACGTGAGGCCGGTCCGGCGCTGGTCGAGAAGGTCCGGCAGGTGTACGGCGGCGAGCGCACGGCCACCGTCAGCGACGTGGATGCCTCGCTGTATGACGGCTTCCTCGCCGACGGCGACAAGGCCCTGATGCCCCGCCTGCGCACCAGCCCGCCGTCGGAGCTGGCCGGTTTCGCCGAGCGCCTGAAAGATCCGCGCATGCCCGAGCTGCTGTTCCGCTACCGGGCGCGCAACTACCCGCAGACGCTGGATGCCGCCGAGCGCGGGCGCTGGAACGACTACCGGCGGCAGCGCCTGCTGGGCGACGCCGCGCTGGGCGAACAGACCCTGCCGGCGTTCCGTGCGCAGCTGGACAGCCTGGCCATCGAACATGCCGCCGATCCCGCCAGGCTGGCCCTGCTGTCTCAGCTCGGCGACTGGGGCACCCACCTGGAGCAAAGCCTGTGAGCAGTTATTTCACTCCCGCCAGCTTCACCTTCCTGCGCGGGCTGGCGCGCCACAACGACAAGACCTGGTTCAACGACCACAAGCCGGCCTACGAAGAACATGTCCGCCAGCCGTTCCTGCGCCTGATTGCCGACCTGCAGCCGGACCTGGCCACGATCAGCCCGCACTTCCGCGCCGACCCGCGCGGCGTGGGCGGGTCGCTGTTCCGCATCTACCGCGATGCGCGCTTCTCCAACGACAAGTCGCCCTACAAGACCTGGCAGGGTGCCCGCCTGTTCCATGAGCGGCGCAGGCAGGTGCCGGCACCGTCGTTCTACATCCACCTGCAACCGGGCGAGAGTTTCGTCGGTGCGGGCCTGTGGCACCCCGAGCCGGCCACGCAGCGCAAGGTGCGGCACTTCATCGTCGACAATCCCGGCAGCTGGAAGGCCGCCGCGCACGCGCCGGCGCTGCGGAAGAAGTTCGATTTCGAGGAAAGCGAGAAGCTGGTGCGCGCACCGCGTGGCTTCGACGCCGACTTTGAATTCATCGACGATCTCAAGCACCGCAATTGGGTGTTCTGGCGCGCGCTGGACGACGCCACCATGACCGGTCCGCGTCTGCGCCAGACCCTCGCGGCCGACCTGGCCACGCTGGCGCCGTTCGTGGACTACCTGTGCGCCGCGCTGGACCTGGAGTTCTGAGCACGATGACCAGCCCGGTCGCGCCGCCACCGATGACCTACCGCGCGCTGGGCAGCAGCGGGCTGCAGGTCTCGCAGATCGGCCTCGGCTGCTCGGGGTTCTGGGGCAACCGGCGTTTTCCGGAGGCCGAGGCCGAACGCATCGTGCGCCGCGCCCTGGAGCGCGGGGTCACGCTGTTCGATACCGGCCACAACTACGCGGCCTTCAACGCCGAACCGCGGCTGGGGCGTATCCTGCAGCGGGCATTCGCTACGCATCCGCGCGATGGCCTGGTGATTTCCAGCAAGGCCGGCACCCTGACCGGCCAGGCCGGCATCAGCGGTGCCGAGCAGCGCGATTTCTCTCCCGCTGCCATCGAACGCAGCTGCGCCGCCTCGCTGCGCAACCTGCACTGCGACCACCTGGATATCTTCCAGCTCCACGGCATCGGCCTGGAGCAGATCAGCGATGAGCTGCTGACCGCGCTGGAGCGCATGCGGCGCAGCGGGATGTTCCGGCTGCTTGGCATCAATACCCATACCGGCGCGGTGATGCAACACCTGGCCGAACGCCGCGGTCCCTTCGACGTCGCCCTGATCGACTACAACGCCCTGCAGCAGGACCGGGAACCGGTCATCGCCGCCATGCACGCCGCCGGCATCGGCGTGCTCGCCGGCACCGTGCTGGCCCAGGGCCACCTGCTTCCGGCCCGGCCGCGCGTGCCCCGGCTGGCCGATGCGTGGTACCTGGCGCGGGCTTGGCTGAAGCCTTCCAGTCGGGCCTTGATGCGCAGCGCCAAGGCGATGCAGCGCACGATCGCCCGCGTTGGCTCGCAGGCACCGGCGCAGACAGCCTTCGCCTACGTCCTGCAGAACCCCGCCGTCGCCTCTGGCGTGCTCGGCACCACCCGGGTTGCGAGTCTGGATCAGGTGCTGGACACCCGCGTGGACATGCTGGCGCCGCAGGAGCGCGAGCGGCTGGTGGCCACCTTCCAGCAGACTGGCGCGTCGCCGAGCCAGTAGCCTTCACGTCGGCTGACGCGTGCTGCGGCAAGCTGCTGTGGTTTTCCTGGAGGCCGCCACGGCATGAAGAAACTCCCCTGGCTCGTGCTTGCCGTCGTCGTCCTGCTCGCCGGCGCCTGGTTCAGTGGCCCGTACCTCGCGGTGCGCGGCCTGGCCCAGGCCATCGAAACCCGCGACACCACCCGGCTCGACCGTTACGTCGACTTCCCGCTGCTGCGCGCCAATCTGCGCGCACAGCTCAACGACTATGTCGTCCGCCGGGCCGGCCCGGAGGTGCAGTCGAACAGGATCGGCGCGCTGCTGTTGTCGGCCAGCCAGACGCTCACCGGCACCGCCGTGGATGCGATGGTGACCCCGACCGGCATCGATGCCGTGCTGCAGGGACACACGCTGTGGAAGCGCGCCAGCAATGATCTGGACAGCACCGACGCCTACGCCGCGCCACGCGCCGCGCGACCGCTGCAGGGCGCCGAGCACCATTTCGAATCGCTGTCGCGCTTCACCGCCACCACGCACACGCCGGACGGCACACCGGTGGTCTTCGTGCTGCAGCGCCACGGGCTGCGCTGGAAACTGGTGAACATCGTGCTGCCGCTGCAGTGAGTGTTCAGGGCGTCCCGACCGACGGTCGTGACCCGCCCTCTACCCGGCTCAGTCGTTGGCCACGCCATGCGGAACATGACCAGCCGCCACGCTCTGGTGCTGGCGGGCGCTGTCGATGTTGTGCTGCGAATCATCGAAGAAGATGTCCGCGCCGAACGCTTCCAGGAACGGCCCCTTGTGACGCCCGCCCAGGAACAGCGCCTCGTCCAGGCGCACGCCCCACTCGCGCAGGGTGCGGATCACCCGCTCATGCGCCGGCGCGGACCGCGCGGTGACCAGCGCCGTGCGGATCGGCGCGTCTTCGCCGGACGGGAACACCGCCTGCAGGGTGTGCAGCGCCGACAGGAAGTTGCGGAACGGGCCGCCGCTCAGGGGCTCGCGTGCATTCTCGCGCTCATGCCGGCCGAAGGCTTCCACCCCCTGTTCGCGCGAAATACGCTCGCTTTCATCGCCGAAGATCACCGCGTCGCCATCGAAGGCGATGCGCAGCTGCCCGGCGGGCCGGCCCAGATCAAGCTGCTCGGCGGCGGCGATGGTTTCGCCCGGGGGCTTGGGCAGGATCGTGGCGGCAGCGATGCCGTGCAGCAGCGCCCGCCGCACCGACTCGGGGTTGGCCGACAGAAAGAGATCGGTGCCGAACGGCTTCACGTACGGCCAGGTCGGTTCGCCGGCGGTGAACGTGGCCCGGATGATGCCCAGCCCGTAGTGCTGGATCGAGTTGAAAATGCGCAGCCCGGTATCGGCCGAGTTGCGCGACAGCAGGATCACCTCCACCCGCGGCGACTCCGGCGACTGCCCCTGGTTGAGCGCCAACAGCTTGCGCACCACCGGGAAGGCCACGCCGGGGCGCAGCACATCGTCCTCGTGCTTGCGCTGGTACTCGGCATAGGCATCCACGCCTTCCGCCTCGAACAGCGCGTGGCCTTCTTCCAGGTCGAACAGGGCGCGCGAGGTCACGGCCACGGTCAGCAAGCGGGGGGTGTTGTCGCCCATGTCGGTCAGCCATCCAATGCGGCCAGATCGGCCGGCCAGCTATTGTCCGTCAAAACATGAACTGTTCGCTGAGGATCCGGTCTTCCAGGTTGTGTTCGGGGTCGAACAGCATCGTCACCCGGCGCTCGCGCGACTCGCGGATGGTCACTTCGACCACGTCGCGGGTCTCGTGGGAATCGGCGGTGACGCTGACCGGACGCTTGTAGGGATCGAGCACGCGGAAGCGTACTTCGGTATCGGCCTTGAGGATCGCGCCACGCCAGCGCCGCGGGCGATAGGGTGCCAATGGCGTCAGGGCGATGGTGTGCGAGCCCAGCGGCAGGATCGGGCCATGCGCGGAATAGTTGTAGGCGGTGCTGCCGGCCGGGGTGGCCACCAGTACGCCGTCGCCGATCAGCTCGGCAACCCGCTCCTGGCCGTTGAGATCGATGCCGATATGCGCGGCCTGGCGGGTCTGGCGCAGCAGGGAGACGTCGTTATAGGCCAGCGAGCCGGTGGTCGTACCCGATTCGGTCAACGCCAGCATCTCCAGCGGGCGCAGGTTGGCCGGCTCGGCGGCCGCCAGCCGCGCCGGCAGGTCGTCGTCACGGAACTGGTTCATCAGAAAGCCCACGGTGCCCAGCTTCATGCCGAACACCGGCTTGCCCAGTGCGCCGTGGCGGTGCAGGGTCTGCAGCAGGAAGCCGTCACCGCCCAGCGGGCACAGGACATCGGCCTCCTCGGGCGGGCATGCGCCGTAGCGGGCCAGCATCAGCGCCAGGGCCTGCTGCGCGGGCTCGGTGCTGCTGGCCAGAAAAGCGATGCGGGGGGTGTCGCTCATGGAAAGTCCGGGTAAGGCATACGACCGAAGCATACCCGGTCGACGCACAGACACGTATGGCGTGTCACAGGCTGTTCCCAAGGCCACCGATCCACTGTCCAGGGGCCGTCGGGTGCGGGGGTGCGGGACCGTAGAAAACATGGGTGTTTTCTACGAGCCCCCAGGGATGGGTTTACGGCGTGTCCCGTCCCCCGCACCCGGCGACCCTCAGACAGTGGGTTGCCAGATCAACACGCCGTCGCCCCAAAGAAAAGGCCCCGAAGAAGCGGGGCCCTTTCGTTTTCACGCGTCAGCGCGGGTTACGCGCCGTGCGCGGCCAGCTGACCAAGGCGCTGCACCGCGACCGACACGGTCGGGTAGTCCAGGGTCTTCTGCTCGGCCAGTTCGGCCAGCATCGACAGGGTGAAGCGCAGGCTGCTGTCGTCACGGCCGATCCAGGCGGCGACCTTGGCCTCCGCGCTGCCGCCCTTCATCGACAGCACCTGGGCAGCCAGGTTGCGGTGATGGGCGGCCAGCTCGTCGCGCAGCACGCCACGGGCCACGGCGTGCCAGCGGCCGTTGACCTCCAGCGCGTCGATCTGCTCGAACAGCCACGGCAGCTGCAGGGCGTCGCCCAGGCGGAAGTGGATCTTGGACACGTCCACCGGCTTGAGCTTGCGGGTGCGGGCCAGTTCGATGATGTCGAACGCCGGTTCCAGGAACTGCAGCTCCGACAGCTGCTGTGCCAGTGCCGGCGGCAGACCCTTCTCCTTCCACTCCTGCACGCTCGCCTCGTAGGCCGGGCGCTGGGAGTCCGGCAGCACGCCGGAGGCCACGCGGATGTCGTTGAACGCCGCCTGGTAACGGTTCACCGCCTCGGTGATGCCCGGCATCGCGCCGGGGCGCGACAGCAGCCAGCGCACGAACGAGCGCTGCAGCTTCCAGATGACTTCCAGCGCATCGATCTGCACCGACTCCGGCAGAGTGCCGTCGAGGGCGTCGATCTGCGCCCACAGGGCGCGCGCGTCCAGCGTTTCACGGCTGATCGTGTACGCCTTGGCAACCTCGGCAATGCTGCGGCCGGTGTCTTCCTGCATGCGCATCAGGAAGGTGGCGCCCATGCGGTTGATGGTCTGGTTGGTCACGGCCGTGGCGATGATCTCGCGCTTCAGGCGGTGACGTTCCATCGCATCGGCATACTTCTTCTGCAGCGGCGTCGGGAAGTAGCGCTGCAGTTCCTTGGACAGGTACGGATCTTCCGGAATGTCCGAATCCAGCAGCTGGGCGAACGCCACCAGCTTGGAGTAGGACAACAGCACCGACAGCTCCGGACGGGTCAGACCCTGGCCACGCGCCTTGCGTGCCGACAGCTCCGCGTCGGACGGCAGGAACTCGATCTGGCGATCGAGCAGACCCTGCTGCTCCAGCGTGCGGATGAAGTGCTGTTTGGAGCCCAGGCGCTTGACCGCCATCCGCTCCATCAGGCTCAGGGCCTGGTTCTGGCGGTAGTTGTCGTTGAGCACCAGCGCGGCCACTTCGTCGGTCATCGACGCCAGCAGCTTGTTGCGCTGTTCAACGGTCAGCTTCTTGGCCCGCACCACATCGTTGAGCAGGATCTTGATGTTGACTTCGTGGTCGGAGGTATCCACACCGGCCGAGTTGTCGATGAAGTCGGTGTTGAGCAGCACGCCGGCCTGGGCGGCTTCAATGCGGCCCAGCTGGGTCATGCCCAGGTTGCCGCCCTCGCCCACCACCTTGCAGCGCAGCTCGCCACCGTTGACGCGCAGCGCGTTGTTGGCGCGGTCGCCGACATCGCTGTGCTGCTCGCTGGCCGCCTTGACGTAGGTACCGATGCCGCCGTTCCACAGCAGGTCCACCGGCGCCTTGAGGATGGCACTCATCAGGTCGTTGGGCGACAGCGCCTTGACGTTCTCGTCCAGGCCCAGCACCTCACGCACCTGCGGGGTGATCTCGATCGACTTCAGCGTGCGCGGGAAGACGCCGCCGCCCTTGCTGATCAGCTTGGCGTCGTAGTCGGCCCAGCTGGAACGCGGCACGGTGAACATGCGCTCGCGCTCGACGAACGACGTGGCCGCATCCGGATTCGGGTCCAGGAAGATGTGGCGGTGATCGAATGCCGCGACCAGGCGGATGTGACGCGACAGCAGCATGCCGTTGCCGAACACGTCGCCGGACATGTCGCCGACGCCGACGGCGGTGAAGTCCTGGCTCTGGCTGTCACGGCCCAGCGCGCGGAAGTGGCGCTTGACCGACTCCCATGCGCCACGCGCGGTGATGCCCATGCCCTTGTGGTCGTAGCCCACCGAACCACCGGAGGCGAACGCATCGCCCATCCAGAAGCCGTGCGCCACGGCCAGGCCGTTGGCGATGTCGGAGAACGTCGCGGTGCCCTTGTCGGCCGCCACCACCAGATACGGGTCGTCCATGTCGTGGCGGACCACGTCCACCGGCGGCACGATCTTGTTGTTGACGATGTTGTCGGTGATATCCAGCAGGCCCTGGATGAACAGCTTGTAGCAGGCCACGCCGTTGGCGAAGACCGCATCGCGGTCGCCGTTCACCGGCGGCATCTTGGCGAAGAAGCCGCCCTTCGCGCCGACCGGCACGATCACGGTGTTCTTGACCATCTGCGCCTTGACCAGGCCCAGCACTTCGGTACGGAAGTCTTCGCGACGGTCCGACCAGCGCAGGCCGCCACGGGCAACCGCGCCGAAGCGCAGGTGGGTACCTTCCACGCGCGGGCCGTACACGAAGATCTCGCGGTACGGGCGCGGCTTGGGCAGGTCCGGCACCAGTGCCGAATCGAACTTGAAGCTGATGACGTGACCCGGACGGCCTTCGGCATCGGTCTGGTAGTAGCTGGTGCGCAGGGTCGCGTCGATCACGCCCATGAAGCTGCGCAGGATGCGGTCTTCATCCAGGCTGGACACACGGTCCATCAGCTTGAGCAGCGCATCGCGCGCGGCATCCATCTGCACCTTGCGGTCGCCCTTGCGGGCGTCGACCACGGTCTTGAGCACCTTCAGGGTAGCCTCGTCGCCGCCGGCCAGCACGGTCAGGTGCGCGCGCAGCTGGGCCTGGCCCTCGGCGATTTCGTCCTTGCTCTCGTTGCCGGTGGCCGGATCGAAGCGGGCTTCGAACAGCTCCACCAGCAGGCGTGCCAGCAGCGGGTAACGGGTGAAGGTGCCTTCCACGTAGGCCTGCGAGAACGGCACGCCGGTCTGCAGCAGGTACTTGCAGTAGCCACGCAGCATGGCGACCTGGCGCCAGTGCAGGCCGGCGGCGAGCACCAGGCGGTTGAAGCCGTCGTTCTCGGCATCGCCGTGCCAGACGCGGGCGAAGGTTTCACCGAAAGCGGCATCGACGCTCGATGCGTCGATCGCACCGGCCACCGATTCCACTTCGAAGTCCTGCACGTACACCGGGGCGTTGTCGACCGTCAGCCGGTACGGACGCTCGGCGATCACGCGCAGGCCCATGTTCTCCATCATCGGCAGCGCATCGGACAGCGGAATGTCGTCCAGCTGGCGATACAGCTTCAGGCGCAGCCCGTCGCCGCCATCGCGCTGCACGGCCTGCAGGCTCAGGCGCAGGTCGTCCGGGCCGGTCAACGCGTCAAGCTGGCTGACGTCGTTGGCGGCGATCTCGGTGCTCGAGTCTTCGATGTAGCCGGCCGGCAGTGCCTTGCCGATGCGGGCGGCAATGCGCAGGCCTTCGCTTTCGCCGTGGCGCGCCACCAGCGCTTCGCGCAGGTCGTCCTGCCAGTTGCGCAGCACCTGGGCCAGCTTCTGCTCCAGCGCGCTGGTGTCCACTTCCAGGGTCTGGCCGGCCTTCGGACGCACGATCAGGTGCACCTGGGCCAGCGGCGACTCACCGAGGACCACCGAGCTGTCCACGTACTCGCCCTGCAGGGCGTCCTTGAGCATCGCCTCGATGCGCAGGCGCACGTCGGTGTTGAATCGTTCGCGCGGCAGGTACACCAGCGCGGAGATGAAACGGCTGTACTTGTCGCGGCGCAGGAACAGGCGGCTGCGCACGCGCTCCTGCAGGCCCAGCACGCCCATCGCGGTGCGGAACAGTTCGTCCTCGCTGGACTGGAACAGTTCTTCGCGGGGCAGCGTCTCCAGGATGTGGCGCAGCGCCTTGCCGCTGTGGCTGGCCGGCGCCAGGCCGGACTGCGTCATCACATACTCATGGCGCTGGCGCACCAGCGGGATTTCCCACGGGCGGCGGTTGTAGGCGCTGGAGGTGAACAGGCCAAGGAAGCGCTGTTCGCCGATGATCTTGCCCTTGGCGTCGAATTCCAGCACGCCGATGTAATCCATGTAGCCGGAGCGATGCACGCGCGAACGGGCATTGGTCTTGGTCAGGATCAGCGCGTCCTTCAGCCCGGTGGTGGCGTTGAGGCCCTGCGCGGCCAGCGTCTTGACCGGACGGGCGGCGGACTTGTCCTTGCCGCGCATCAGGCCCAGGCCGGTATCGTTGAGCGGTGCGAGGACCTCTTCCTTGCCCTGCTTCTCGACGCGGTATTCGCGGTAGCCGAAGAAGGTGAAGTGGTTCTCGGCCGCCCAGCGCAGGAATTCCTGGGCTTCGGCGCGCGAGGCGGCGTCGACCGGCAGCTGGCGGGTACCCAGGTCGTCGGCCAGGGCCAGCGCCTTGGTGCGCATGGCATCCCAGTCGCGGACGATGGCACGCACCTCGTCCAGCGCCTTGATGATGGCCTGCTCGACATCGCTCATGGCGTCGGCCGGCTGGCGGTCGATCTCCAGCAGCATCACCGACTCGGCGGTGCCATCGCTGACCGCGGTGAGCTTGCCGGCCTTGTCGCGGGCGAAGCGGATCACCGGATGGCCCAGCACATGCACGCCGATGCCGTGCTCGGCCAGCGACATCGTCACCGTGTCGACCAGGAACGGCATGTCGTCATTGACGATCTGCAGCACGGTGTGCGCCGACTCCCAGCCATTGGCCTTCAGGGTCGGGTTGAACACGCGCACGTTGGCCTTGCCCGGCTTGCGGACGCGGGCGAACTCCAGCGTGTCCGCTGCCAGTGCGGCCCACTCCTCAGCGGTGTGGTGCGGGAACTCGTCCGCCTCCATGCGCTTGTAGAAGTCGGCGGCAAAAGCCACTGCCTCGGCCTGCCCGGCCGACGGGTAGCGCTTGCGCAAGGCCGTGTACACCGGCTCCAGCGAGAAGCCCACTGGCGAAACAGTCTGCGTATCGGCTGGTTTGGATTTGTTTTTCACGGTCTTGGCTGCTGGTTTTTGCGGTTTCATGGCAGAGCGGTGCGTGTTGCTCAGTTGGGAAAATGAAATTGTAGGCCTACCGCACAGAAATACCTTGCTGCAGGACGGAATAAGGCAATTCGGGTTGGGTGGCGTTTACATCGCGCCGGTCGATCCGCACGCGTACGGGGGCACGCGGCGGAGCGCCACGCAACGCAGCATCGGCCACATGTGTGGCAACTTGACGTGCGGCATCCAACTGCGCGCGAATACAAGGCTTCTCCAATTCTGAACTGGACGGTATAGTCCACCGCGTGAATCCCCCACACCCCGCCGCCAGCCCCCTGGATGCGCGCGACCAGCGCGTGTTCGATGCCGTGCGCGACCTGTTCGCCACCCAGGGCATGCAGATCAGCATGGACGCGGTGGCCCAGCATGCGGGCTGCTCCAAGCAGACCCTCTACAGCCGCTATGGCAGCAAGCAGGAATTGTTGCGCCGGGTGATGCAACGGCATGTCAGCCGCGCCACCGCCGGGCTGCACAGCCTGGACCAGGGCGACCTGCGCGGCAGCCTGCTGCAGTTCGCCAGCGACTACCTGGAGCACACCCACCAGCCGCACGTGGCCCAGGCCCGCCGGCTGATCGCCGCCGAGTCGGCCCGGTTTCCGGAGGAGGCCGGGGCCCTGTATCGCGATGGTGCGGGGGCGCTGCACCTTCACGTGGCTGAATGGATACAGGCGCGCAGCGCCCTCGGCCAGCTCAGGCATGACGACCCGCACTTCATGGCCGAACTGCTACTAAGCATGATCGCCGGCCTGGACGTCGAGAAGCAGCGTTTCCATACCCCCCACCGCGTCGACGCCGCCGAGCGCCGTCGCTGGGCAGAATTCTCCGTCGACAGCTTCCTGCGCGCGTTCGCCGTGCCGGAAACCGCCACGGCTCCGTATTCAAACCAACACCGGAGTTTCTCCTGATGATCGCCCCACTCCGCACCCTTGCCCTGACGTGCGCAGTCGCTGTCGCACTGACCGCCTGCAAGAAGCCAGAGCAGCAGATGCCCCCGCCGCCGGAAGTGGGCGTGATCGATGCCAAGCCGCAGACGCTGCCGCTGCAGCGTGAGCTGGTCGGCCGCCTGTCGCCGTACCGCAGCGCCGATGTCCGCGCCCGCGTGCCCGGCGTGCTGCTCAAGCGCGTCTACCAGGAAGGCGCCGACGTCAAGCAGGGCCAGGTGCTGTTCCTGATCGACCCGGCCCCGCTGCGCGCCTCGTTGAACGCCTCGCAGGCCGAGCTGGCCTCGGCGCAGGCTACTTACGCCAACGCCAAAGCCGCCGCCAACCGCGCCCGCTCGCTGGCCCCGCAGAAGTTCGTGTCGCGCTCGGACCTGGACTCGGCCGAAGCGGCCGAACGCACCGCCGCCGCCGCCGTACAGCAGGCCCAGGCCGCCCTGACCAGCGCGAAGATCAACCTCGGCTACGCCGAAGTGACCGCACCGATCAGCGGCCGCGCGGGCAAGCAGCAGGTCACCGAAGGCGCGCTGGTCGGTCAGGGCGACGTGACCCTGCTGACCACCGTGGACCAGCTCGACCCGCTCTATGTGAACTTCTCGATGAGCGTGGACGAGCTCACCCAGATGCGTGCGGCGCAGGCCAAGGGCCAGCTGGCCCTGAGCGGCGATGGCAAATCGACCGTGCAGGTCAAGCTCGCCGACGGCACCGTCTATGACCAGCCGGGCACGCTGGACTTCTCCTCGACCACCGTCGACCCGGCCACCGGCGCGGTGTCGCTGCGCGCGGTCCTGCCCAACCCGCAGCAGATTCTGCTGCCGGGCGCCTTCGTCAGCTTCCAGGCCACCCTGGGCGAGCGCAACAACGCGTTCCTGGTGCCGCTGCAGGCCCTGCAGCGCGATACCACCGGCGGCTACGTGCTGGTGGTGGGCAAGGACGGCAAGGTCGCCCGCAAGAACGTCAAGAGCGAAGGCCAGCAGGGCGGCAACTGGCTGGTCAGCGGCGGTCTGGAAGCCGGTGACAAGGTGATCGTTGCCGGCGTGCAGAAGGTCAAGGAAGGCGCGCCCGCCACGGCCAAGCCGTGGGATCCGGCCAGCGCCAACGCCAATGGCCAAGCCCCGGCTGCTGCCGGTGCCGCACCGGCGGCGGCCAAGCCCGATGCTGCCGCCCCGCCGGCCGATGCGCCCGCCGACAAGGCCGACGCGGCCCCTGCCGCCGAACCGAACAAGCAATAACGGGAACCGTCCGTCATGCCTAAATTTTTCATTGAACACCCGGTATTCGCCTGGGTGGTCGCGATCCTGATCTCGCTCTCGGGCGTGATCTCGATCCTCGGTCTGGGCGTGGAGTCCTACCCGAGCATCGCACCGCCCCAGGTGACGGTGAGCGCCACCTACCCCGGCGCCAGCGCCGACACCACCGAAAAATCGGTCACCCAGGTGATCGAGCAGCAGCTGACCGGTATCGACCACCTGCTGTATTTCAGCTCGTCCTCGGCCTCCAATGGCCGTGCCTCGATCACCCTGACCTTCGAGACCGGCACCGATCCGGACATCGCCCAGGTGCAAGTGCAGAACAAGGTGTCGCTGGCCACCCCGCGCCTGCCCACCGAAGTGACCCAGCAGGGCGTGGTGGTGGCCAAGGCCAACGCAGGCTTCCTGATGGTGGTCGCCCTGCAGTCGGACAGCGCCTCGATCGACCGTGACGCGCTCAACGACATCGTCGGTTCGCGTGTGCTCGACCAGATCTCGCGCATTCCCGGCGTCGGCAGCACCCAGCAGTTCGGTTCCGAGTACGCCATGAACATCTGGCTCAATCCGGAAAAGATGCAGGGCTATGGCCTGTCGGCCACCCAGGTGCTGGCCGCGATCAAGGACCAGAACGTGCAGTTCGCGGCTGGTTCGCTGGGCTCGGATCCGTCGCCGGAAGGCCACTACTTCACGGCCACCGTGTCGGCCGAAGGCCGCTTCAGCTCGCCCGACGAGTTCGAGAACATCATCCTGCGCGCCAATACCGACGGTTCGCGGGTGATGCTCAAGGACGTGGCCCGGATCGCCTTCGGCGCCAACAACTACGGCTTTGATACCCAGTACAACGGCAAGCCGACCGGTGCTTTCGCGATCCAGCTGCTGCCTGGCGCCAATGCCCTGAACGTGGCCAACGCGGTCACCGCCAAGATGGATGAGCTGTCCCCCAGCTTCCCGGCGGGCGTGAGCTGGTTCTCGCCGTACGACAGCACCACCTTCGTCAAGATCTCGATCGAGGAAGTGGTCAAGACCCTGATCGAAGCAGTGGCACTGGTGTTCCTGGTGATGCTGATCTTCCTGCAGAACTTCCGTGCCACGCTGATCCCGACCCTGGTCATTCCGGTGGCCCTGCTCGGCACCTTCCTGGGCATGAGCATCATCGGCTTCACCATCAACCAGCTGACCCTGTTTGCGATGGTGCTGGCGATCGGCATCGTGGTCGATGACGCCATCGTGGTCATCGAGAACGTCGAGCGCATCATGACCGAGGAGAAGCTGCCGCCCAAGGCCGCCACCCAGAAGGCCATGACCCAGATCACCGGCGCGGTGGTGGCCATCACCGTGGTGCTGGCGGCGGTGTTCATTCCCTCGGCCCTGCAGGGCGGTGCGGCCGGTGAGATCTACAAGCAGTTCGCGCTGACCATCGCCATCGCGATGGGCTTCTCCGCGTTCCTGGCGCTGGGCTTCACCCCGGCCCTGTGCGCGACCTTCCTCAAGCCGACCCACAGCGACAAGCCGAACATCGTCTACCGCACGTTCAACAAGTACTACGACCGGATCAGTGGCACCTACGTGGGCCACATCACCTCGGCGGTACGCCATGCGCCGCGCTGGATGATCCTGTTCGTGGTTCTGACCGTGCTGTGCGGCTTCCTGTTCACGCGCATGCCGGGCAGCTTCCTGCCCGAGGAAGACCAGGGCTACGCGCTGGCGATCGTGCAGCTGCCGCCGGGTTCGACCAAGGCCCAGACCAACCAGGCCTTCGCGCAGATGCGTGGCGTGCTCAAGGACCAGGAAGGGTTCGAGGGCATGCTGCAGGTGGCCGGTTTCAGCTTCGTCGGTTCCGGCGAAAACGTCGGCATGGGCTTCATCCGCCTCAAGCCGTGGGACGAGCGCAAGGTCACCGTGCCCGAGTTCATCCAGAACATGAACGGCGCCTTCTACGGCATCAAGGAGGCACAGATCTTCGTGGTCAACCTGCCCACCGTGCAGGGTCTGGGCCAGTTCGGCGGCTTTGACATGTGGCTGCAGGATCGCGGTGGTGCGGGCTATGAGCAGCTGACGCAGGCACGCAACATCCTGCTGGGCAAGGCGGCACAGGAGAGCGACCTGCTCACCGGCGTGCGTCCCAACGGCCTGGAAAACGCCCCGCAGCTGCAGTTGCACGTGGACCGCGTGCAGGCGCAGACGATGGGCCTGTCGGTGTCGGACGTGTACAGCACCATCCAGCTGATGCTGGCCCCGGTGTACGTCAACGACTTCTTCTACGAAGGCCGCATCAAGCGCGTGACCATGCAGGCCGACGGCCCGTATCGCACCGGTGCCGAGTCGCTCAACAGCTTCTACACGCCCAGCAGCCTGCAGACCAACGCAGACGGCACCCCGGCGATGATTCCGTTGAGCACCGTGGTGAAGTCCGAGTGGATGTCCGCTCCGCCGTCGCTGAGCCGCTACAACGGCTACTCGGCGGTGAACATCGTCGGTTCGCAGGCACCCGGACGCAGCTCGGGTGAGGCGATGCAGGCGATGGAACGGATCGTCAGCGACGACCTGCCGGCGGGCTTCGGCTACGACTGGTCGGGCATGAGCTACCAGGAAATCCTGGCCGGCAACGCGGCGACCCTGCTGCTGGTGCTGTCCATCGTGGTGGTGTTCCTGTGCCTGGCCGCGCTGTATGAGAGCTGGTCGATCCCGGTGGCGGTGCTGCTGGTGGTGCCGTTGGGCGTGCTCGGCGCGCTGGCGTTCTCGCTGGCCCGGGGCCTGCCCAACGATCTTTACTTCAAGATCGGCCTGATCACCGTGATCGGTCTGGCGGCCAAGAACGCCATCCTGATCGTGGAGTTCGCGGTGGAGCAGCGTGCAGCGGGCAAGACCCTGCGCGAGGCCACCATCGAGGCCTCGCGCCTGCGCTTCCGCCCGATCCTGATGACCTCCTTCGCCTTCATCCTGGGCGTGGTGCCGATGGCCATCTCCACCGGTGCAGGCGCCAACGCCCGCCACGCCATCGGTACCGGCGTGATCGGCGGCATGGTGTTTGCCACCTTCCTGGGCCTGCTGATGATCCCGGTGTTCTTCATCGTGGTCCGCCGGATGCTGGGCGACAAGCTGGACGAGCCCTCCAGGGAGTTCGTCGAGCGCCAGAGCGAAGCCAACGCGGCCCACCGTCCGGATCGTTGATCCGGTTGATGGAACGTTGAACTGAAAAGCCCCGGAGCGATCCGGGGCTTTTTCATGGGCGCTGGTCCGTGCAGTTGCGGCCAGCCTCGTAGAGCCGGGCTCTGCCCGGCCCTACGGGCTCCGTGATTCCCTGCCGGTGCCGAAAACACCCGGGGCCCACGAAGGGCCCCGGGTGTGTGCCTCGAGTGAACCGCGGCTCAGCGCAGGCCGGTCTCGTTGCGGGCGATGACCAGGCGCTGGATCTCCGAGGTACCTTCGTAGATCTCGGTGATCTTGGCATCACGGAAGTAACGCTCCAGGGGCATTTCCTTGGAGTAGCCCATGCCGCCGTGGATCTGCACCGCCTGGTGGGTGATCCACATCGCCGCTTCCGAAGCGGTCAGCTTGGCGATGGCTGCTTCATTGCTGAAGCGCTTGCCCTGGCCCTTCACCCATGCCGCGCGCAGGGTCAGCAGCAGCGCTGCGTCCAGCTTGCACTTCATGTCGGCGATCTTGGCCTGGGTCATCTGGAACGTGCCGATGGCCGCGCCGAACGCCTTGCGGTCCCTTACGTACTCCAGCGTTGCCTCGTAGGCGGCGCGGGCAATGCCGATGGCCTGCGAGGCGATGCCGATGCGGCCGGCGTCGAGCACGCCCATCGCGATCTTGAAGCCTTCGCCTTCCTTGCCCACCACGTCATCGGCAGCGGCCACATAATCCTGGAACTCGATCTCGCAGGTAGCCGACGCACGGATGCCGAGCTTCGGCTCGGTCTTGCCGCGGTGGAAGCCCGGCTTGTCGGTGTCGATCATGAACGCAGTGATGCCACGCGCGCCCTGGTCCGGGTCGGTCATGGCGAACAGCACGATGTACTTGGCCACCGGGCCGGAGGTGATCCAGCTCTTCTTGCCGTTGATGACGAAGGTGCCGTCGGCCTGTTTGACCGCGCGGCACCGCATCGCGGTGGCATCCGACCCGGACTGCGGCTCGGTCAGCGCGAACGCGCCGATGGCCTCGCCCTCGGCGATGGCACGCACATAGGTCTGCTTCTGCGCTTCGCTGCCGTGGGTGAGGATGCCGTTGCAGAACAGCGAGTTGTTGACCGACATGATGGTCGAATGCGCGGCGTCACCGGCGGCGACCTCCACCATCGCCAGCACGTACGCGATCGGGTCCATGCCGGCGCCGCCGTATTCGGCGGGCACTTCGATGCCCATCAGGCCGTTCTCGCCGAGCAGGCGGATGTTCTCCAGCGGGAACTCGCCGGTCCGGTCGTGATGCTCCGCGCTGGGAGCGATTTTTTCCTGCGCGATGCGACGCGCGACGTCCTGCAGCATCAACTGCTCTTCAGTAAAGCTGAAATCCACAACACCCTCCCGGGAACATGGCGAAATGGGCTGCGGAATGCGCAGCCCAAGGTCGGGCGATTGTACCGAGCGACAGTGATTCCGGGCTGACTTGACCCCGCACAGGGCAAGGGACGAAAATATCTCTATATCGCGATAGGTAGATATTCATGGATCTCGAGGATTGGTCTGTCCGGCTGAAGGTGTTCGCCGACGCCACCCGCGTGCGCCTGCTGGCGCTGCTGGAACAGGAAGAACTGACCGTGGCCGAGCTGTCGGCCATCACCACGCTGGCGCAGCCACGCGTGTCCACCCACCTGGCGCGGCTCAAAGAAGCCGGGCTGGTGCGCGACCGGCGTTCCGGCGTGTCGGCATACTACCGCTTCGACGACGCCGCCCTGGACCCGGCGCAGCGCGCATTGTGGCATGCCCTGAGCACCGGCAGCGACGATCCGCTGCTGCGTCAGGATGCTGAACGCGTGGCCAGCGTTCTGGCCAGCCGCGCCGCCGACCAGAACTGGGCCGACAGCGTGGCCGGTGACATGGAGCGCCACTATTCCCCCGGGCGTACCTGGGAGGCGCTGGCGCGCACCGCGCTGCCGCTGCTGGAAACCGGCGATGTGCTCGACATCGCCTCCGGCGACGGCGTGCTGGCCGAACTGGTGGCCCCGCACGCCAAGCGCTATGTCTGCATCGACACCAGTGCGCGCGTGGTGGCCGCGGCCAGCGAACGCCTGCGCCGGCTGGCCAACGTGGAGGTGCGCGAGGGCGACATGCACGCCCTGCCCTTCAAGGACCGCACGTTTGATCTGGTGGTGCTGATGCACGCGCTGACCTATGCCGCCAAACCGGCCCAGGCCGTTGCCGAGGGCGCGCGCGTCCTGCGCTCCGGCGGCCGCCTGCTGCTGTGCAGCCTGGCGCGGCATGAGCACCGGGCCGCAGTGGATGCCTACGGCCACGTCAACCTGGGTTTCAGCGACAAGGAACTGCGCAGATTCGTGGAGAAGGCCGGACTGGTCGTCTCCAGCCTGGAAACGGTGACCCGCGAGAAGCGCCCGCCGCATTTCGAAGTCATCTCGCTGATCGCCAGCAAACCCTGAGCCCCCTCGATGTCTTCCCTGCCCTGGCTGTATCCCGACCGTGTGCACGCGCTTGAACAGGCGCTGGCGCAGCGCATCCTGATCATCGATGGCGCAATGGGCACGATGATCCAGCGCCACGGGCTGGACGAAGACGACTACCGCGGCGAACGCTTCGCCGCAGGCTACGACCACCTGCACGGGGCCGGCTGCGCGCATGGCGAGGCGACGCCGCAGGGCCACGACCTGAAAGGCAACAACGACCTCCTGCTGCTGACCCGGCCCGAGGTCATCGCCGGTATCCACACCGCCTACCTGGAAGCCGGCGCCGACCTGGTCGAAACAAATACGTTCAACGCAACCGCGATCAGCCAGGCCGACTACCACCTGGAGCATCTGGTCTACGAACTCAACAAGGCCGGCGCGCAGGTCGCCCGCGCATGCTGCGACGCGGTGGCCGCCACCACGCCGGGCAAGCCGCGCTTCGTGATCGGCGTGCTCGGCCCGACCAGCCGCACCGCCTCGATCAGCCCGGACGTCAACGATCCCGGGTTCCGCAACACCAGCTTCGATGCCCTGCGCGAGACCTACCGCGACGCCATCGAGGGCCTCATCGACGGCGGCGCCGATACCCTCATGGTGGAGACGATCTTCGACACCCTCAACGCCAAGGCGGCGCTGTACGCGATCGAAGAAGTGTTCGATGCCCGCGGCGGGCGGCTGCCGATCATGATTTCGGGCACCATCACCGATGCCTCCGGGCGCACCCTGTCCGGGCAGACCGCCGAAGCCTTCTACGCCTCGGTGGCGCACAGCCGCCCGTTGTCGGTCGGGCTGAACTGCGCGCTCGGCGCCAGCGACATGCGCCCCCACGTGGAGACCCTTGCCACCGTGGCCGACTGCCTGATCAGCGCGCATCCCAACGCCGGGCTGCCCAATGCCTTCGGCGAGTACGACGAAACTCCCGAGGAAATGGCCACCACCCTGCGCGAGTTCGCCAGTGCCGGGCTGCTCAACCTCGTCGGCGGATGCTGCGGCACCTCGCCGGCGCACATCCGGGCGATCGCCGAGGCCGTGGCCGACCTGCCGCCGCGTGCACGCCCATGACCGCATCCCCCTGCACGCGCCTGTCCGGCCTGGAGCCGCTGGTCATCACCCCGGACCTGCTGTTCGTCAACATCGGCGAGCGCACCAACGTCACCGGCAGCGCGCAGTTCCGCAAGCTGGTCAAGGAAGAGCGCTACGAGGAAGCGGTGGACGTGGCGCGCCAGCAGGTCGCCAACGGCGCGCAGATCCTCGACGTCAACATGGACGAAGGCCTGATCGATTCCGAGAAGGCGATGACGCGCTATCTCAACCTGATCATGTCCGAGCCGGACATCGCCCGCATTCCGGTGATGGTCGACTCCTCCAAGTGGAGCGTGATCGAGGCCGGGCTGAAGTGCCTGCAGGGCAAGAGCGTGGTCAACTCGATCTCGCTCAAGGAAGGCCAGGCGCAGTTCGTGGAGCACGCGCGCAAGGTGCTGCGCTACGGCGCCGCCGCCGTGGTGATGGCCTTCGACGAGGACGGCCAGGCCGATACCTGCGCGCGCAAGGTCGAGATCTGCACGCGCGCCTACCGCATCCTGGTGGATGAGGTCGGCTTCCCGCCGCAGGACATCATCTTCGATCCGAACATCTTCGCCGTCGCCACCGGCATCGAAGAGCACGACAACTATGCGGTCGACTTCATCGAAGCCACCCGCATCATCAAGCGCACGCTGCCGCACTGCCATGTGTCCGGCGGCGTGTCCAACGTGTCGTTCTCCTTCCGCGGCAACGAAACGGTCCGGCAGGCGATCCACTCGGTGTTCCTGTACCACGCGATCGCGGCGGGCATGGACATGGGCATCGTCAACGCCGGTGCCATGCCGATCTACGACGAGCTGGACCCGGAACTGCGCGAACGCGTCGAGGACGTGATCCTCAACCGCCGCCGCGATGGCACCGAACGCCTGCTGGAGATCGCCGAGCGCTACAAGGGCAGGAAGGGCGAGGTCAAGGGTGAAGACCTGGCCTGGCGCACCAAGCCGATCGATGCCCGCCTGGCGCACGCGCTGGTGCATGGTCTGGATGCGTGGGTGGAAGCCGATACCGAAGAAGCGCGGCTCCGCTCCAGCCGCCCCCTGGACGTGATCGAAGGGCCGCTGATGGACGGCATGAATGTGGTCGGCGACCTGTTCGGTGCCGGCAAGATGTTCCTGCCGCAGGTGGTCAAGTCCGCACGCGTGATGAAGAAGGCGGTGGCCTACCTGCTGCCTTTCATCGAGGCCGAGAAGGCGCGCAGTGGCGACACCGCCAGGAGCAACGGCAAGATCATCATGGCCACGGTCAAGGGAGATGTGCACGACATCGGCAAGAACATCGTCGGCGTGGTCCTGGCCTGCAACAATTTCGAGGTGATCGACCTGGGCGTGATGGTGCCCGCGCAGAAGATCCTCGACGCCGCCCGCGCCGAGAACGCCGACATCATCGGGCTGTCCGGGCTGATCACCCCTTCGCTGGAAGAGATGAGCCACGTGGCGCGCGAAATGGAGCGACAGGGCTTCACCCTGCCGCTGATGATCGGTGGCGCCACCACCTCTCGCGCGCACACCGCACTGAAGATCGACCCGCACTACAACGCGCCCACGGTGTGGGTGAAGGATGCCTCGCGCGCGGTCGGCGTGGCCCAGTCGCTGATCTCCAGCGAACTGCGCGACGCCTTCGTGGCCGCCAACGAGGCCGACTACGCCGACATCCGCCAGCGCCATCGCAACCGCGGCGACGCCAAGCGGCTGGTGACCCTGGCCAAGGCGCGTGCGCAGCGCTTCGACGGCGGCTGGGCGACCTACGTGCCGCCTGCGCCGCGCCGGCCCGGCCTGCACGTGCTCGACGACTACCCGCTCGCCGACCTGGTCGAGGTGATCGACTGGACGCCGTTCTTCCAGGCCTGGGAACTGGCGGGCAAGTTCCCGGCGATCCTCACCGACGAGATCGTCGGCACCCAGGCCAGCGAGCTCTACCGCGATGCCCGCGCGATGCTGGACCGCATCGTCGGCGAGAAGTGGCTGACCGCCAAGGCCGTGTTCGGGCTTTGGCCGGCCAACAGCGTCGGCGACGACGTGCACCTGACCACCGACGACGGACCGGCGGTGCTGCACTTCCTGCGCCAGCAGGTGGACAAGCCGGTGGAACGGCCGGACTTCTGCCTGGCCGATTTCATCGCGCCGGCCGACAGCGGCAGACAGGATTGGATCGGCGCGTTCGCCGTCACCGCCGGGATCGGCATCGACCCGCACGTGGCCCGTTTCGAGGCCGACCACGACGATTACAACGCGATCCTGCTCAAGGCGCTGGCCGACCGTCTCGCCGAGGCGCTGGCCGAGCGCCTGCACCAGCACGTGCGCACCGACTACTGGGGCTACCAACCGGAAGAGCAGCTGGACAACGAGGCGTTGATCGCCGAGAAGTACAGCGGCATCCGCCCCGCCCCCGGCTACCCGGCCTGCCCCGAGCACAGCGAAAAGGCCACGCTGTTCCGGCTGCTGGACGCCGGGCGACATGCCGACATGCAGCTCACCGAGAGCTTCGCCATGCTGCCGACCGCGGCGGTGTCGGGCTACTACTTCAGCCATCCGCAGAGCCAGTACTTCGTGGTCGGGCGGGTGAGCCGCGAACAGGTGGTCGACTACGCCCGGCGCAAAGGCGTGGACCGCGCGCAGGCCGAGCGCTGGCTGGCTTCGAATCTGGACTACGATCCGGAGTGAGCACCGCCACGTCGACGATGCAGCTGTCCAACAGACGGCTCTACCCCGGTTCATCAGCATGACGCTCTCCCCCCGCGACCCCGTCCCGGTCACCCGACTGTCCAGCTTCTATCTCTTCTACTACGCCGCCCTGGGTGCGTTCACCCCGTACTGGTCGCTGTTCCTGACCGCGCGCGGGATGAGCGTGACGGCGATCAGCGTGATGATGGGCATCTGGTATGCCACGCGCATCGTGGCGCCCACGACCTGGACCTCGATCGCCGCGGCGTCATCCCGCCCGATCCGCTGGCTGCGGGTGGGAACCGTGCTGACCCTGATCACCTTCTGCGCGTTCCTGCTGCCCTTGCCTGAGCCGTGGATGTATCCGGCGATGGTGGTGTTCTGCTTCTTCTACAACGCCGTGATGCCACAGTTCGAGTCGATCACGCTCACCCACCTCGGCAATGACAGCCACCGCTACGGGCTGATCCGGGTCTGGGGTTCGCTCGGATTCATCGTCGTGGTGATGGGATTTGGCTGGCTGATCGACGGCAACGGTGGCCCCGGCCATGCGCACCTGCTGCCGTGGATGATGCTGCCGCTGTTCGCGCTGCTGGTGGTATCGGCGTTCGCCAACGACTACGCGCGCGATCTCCATCGGGCCCACGGTGATGCCAGCGGCTTCTGGCAGATCGTGCGCAAGCCACAGGTACTGGCGTTCTTTGTGGCCGCCTTCATGGAACAGCTGTCGTTCGGCCCGTACTACACGTTCTTCTCGGTCTACATGGACCACCACGGCTACGCGACCTCGACGCTGGGGCTGCTGTGGACGGTCGGGGTGGTGTTCGAGGTGGGCGTGTTCTTCACCATCGGCCGCTTTTTCCGCCGCTTCGACGCGAGCTGGATGCTGCTGATCGCGTTGGTGAGCTCCACGCTGCGCTGGGCGGCGACCGCACTGTACCCGGAAAATCTGCCGGTGATGCTGGTGGCGCAGAGCGCGCACGCGCTTGGATTCGCTGCGTTCTTCGCCGCGGCGATGCAGATGCTGGCAACGTACTTCCCCGGCCGGCTCAACGGCCACGGCCAGGGCCTGCTGTATGGCTTTTCGTCGGGTGTGGGCGGCGTGCTGGGCGCACTGATCGCCGGTCAGCTGTGGACCATCGACCAGGGGCGTACCGCGTTCCTGGCGGGCAGCGGCTTCGCCCTGGCGGGCGCACTGCTGTGCTTCTTCGCGATCAGCCTGCCGCTGCTGCGCGCCGCGCGCCGGCGCCACGCCTCATGAGGGCGGCAGCACGACCCACGGTCGTGCTGCCCCGCGCCTTCACCAGACCAGGTCGTCAGGCACCTGATAGGCCGGGTCGGCGTACGGATCTTCTTCCACGGTGGCGTTGGGATCCACCCGCAGCGCCACCGACGGGGCGAACACCGCTTCGGCCTCGTCAAGCACCGCCGAGGTGACCAGCAGGTAACGCCCGTTCTGCTGCAGCACGCCAAGCTCACCGGCGTTGAGCGCCTTGAGCTGGTCGGCGGTGACATAGATGCGCTTGATCTTGCCGCCGTACGGGAAGTGGCGGGCGATGTCCGCCGCCTCGGCGTTGAGCGCCTTGCCTTCCAGCAGCACGTCGAGCTTGGCCTTGGCCTCGCGGCGCAGGCGCGCCTCTTCCTGCTTGAGGCGCTCGGCCTCGATGCGGTCGTCCTTTTCTTTCTGCGCACGGATCGCATACGCCTTGGCGAGGTCGATGTCCTCGCGGGTGCGCGGCGCGCCGTGACCGCCCTGCGGCGGACGGCCACCGGGCGCACGGCCCTTGCCCTGCGGACGGCGGTCGCCGTCGCGCGCGGGGCGCTGGCCTTCGCCGGGCTTGCCGGCAGGACGCGCGCCCTGCGGACGGTTGCCCGGACGGCCATCGCGGCGCGCCTCCGGCTTCCGGTCCGGCTTGCGCTCGGCGGTACGTTCGGGTTTGGGCGCGGCTTTGAAGCCCAGGCCCAGCAGCTGGTCGCGGAGGGTATCGCTCATGACGTCAGATCAGTAGTGCGGGGGCGGCGGCTCTTCGGCCGAATCGGAATACAACGCATTGCGCACCTTGCCGAGGTCTTCCAGCAGGATCCGCGTCAGGTCGGCGTTGCGACTGCCTTCCATGCGCGCATCGGCGAGGGCTTCGCTGAGCTCGGCCAGTGCGTGCTCCTGGAAGGACACACGCATTTCCAGTTCAACAAGGCGGGCTTCGAGCGCCTGTTCGCGCTCGGAGGGTGTGGAATCATGCATGCAGCGAACGTCCCCGGCCAATGCCGTAATAAGCCAGGCCCGCCGCTTCGATTTCCTGCGGGTCGTACAGATTGCGGCCGTCGAAGACGACCGCGTCCTTGAGGGTGTCGCGCAGACGAGTGAAATCCGGGCTGCGGAACTGCTTCCACTCGGTCACCACCACCAGCGCATCGGCACCGTCCAGCGCGTCGTAGGCGTTCTCGCAGAACACCAGATCGTCGCGCTCGCCAAAAATGCGGCGTGCTTCATCGGTGGCTTCCGGATCATAGGCGCGCACGGTGGCGCCGCCTTCCCACAACTGGGCCAGCAGGCGGCGGCTGGACGCTTCGCGCATGTCGTCGGTGTTGGGCTTGAACGCCAGGCCCCACACCGCGAACGTACGGCCGCGCACGCCTTCGTCCTCGCCACGGTCGTAGTGGCGCTGGATCAGGGTGTACAGGTGGCCCTTCTGGGCATCGTTGACCGCCTCGACCGCATTGAGCAGCTTGGGCTCGTGGCCGTGCTGCTGCGCGGTGCGCGCCAGCGCCTGCACGTCCTTGGGGAAGCAGGAGCCGCCATAGCCGGCACCGGGATAGATGAAATGCCAGCCGATACGCGGGTCCGAACCGATGCCCTGGCGGACCTGCTCGATGTCGGCACCGACCTTCTCGGCGATGTTGGCGATTTCGTTCATGAACGAAATCTTGGTGGCCAGCATCGCGTTGGCCGCGTACTTGGTCAGCTCGGCCGAGCGCACGTCCATTTCCACCACGCGGTCGTGGTTGCGGTTGAACGGGGCATACAGGCGGCGCATCAGCGCCACCGCGTCGGGGTTGGCCGCCCCCACCACGATGCGGTCCGGCCGCATGCAGTCGGCGACGGCATCGCCCTCCTTGAGGAACTCGGGGTTGGAGACCACGTCGAAGGCGATCTCCTGCCCACGCGCGGCCAGTGCGGCGGCTATCGTCGCGCGCACTTTGTCAGCCGTGCCTACAGGCACGGTCGACTTGTTGACCACCACGGTCGGCACGGCCATGTGCCGGCCGATGGTCTCGGCCACCGCCAGCACGTACTGCAGGTCGGCGCTGCCGTCCTCGTCGGGTGGCGTGCCCACGGCGATGAAAATCACCTGGCCGTGCGCGATGGCCGTGGCCGCGTCGGTGGTGAAGGTCAACCGCGACGCGGCGTGGTTGGCCTTCACCATCGGCTCGAGGCCGGGTTCGTAGATCGGGATGACGCCCCGGTTCAGGCCGTCGACCTTGGCCTGGTCGATATCCACGCAGACCACCTGGTGGCCGACGTCGGCCAGACAGGTACCGGTGACCAGACCGACATAGCCGGTGCCGAAAATCGCAACACGCATGACCGGGGAGACTCCAGAGTCGATTACGGAAGAACGTTCAGCAGCTCGACGTCGAACGTCAGCGTCGCGTTCGGGCCGATCGGACCGCCCGGGGTACCCTGCTCGCCGTAGGCCAGCTCACCGGGAATCCAGAAGCGGTACTTGGCGCCGGTCGGCATCAGCGAAACGCCTTCGGACCAGCCCTTGATGACCTGGTCCAGGCCGAACTCGACCGGCTGGCCACGGCTGTAGCTGCTGTCGAACACGGTGCCGTCCAGCAGCTTGCCTTCGTAGTTGACGCGGACCTTGCTGGTCGGCATCGGACGATCGCCGCTGCCCGGACGCAGCACCTGGTACTGCAGGCCCGACGCGGTGGTGACCACGCCCGGCACGGTCTTGTTCTTGGCCATGAAGGCATTGCCTTCGGTGCGGTTGGTGCCGGCCTGTGCGGCGGCCTTGGCCTGGCCTTCGGCCTGCTTGGCGGCCATGAAGCCTTCCAGCGTGGCCTTGGCCTGCTCGGCGGTCATCTTCGGGGTGCCGTTGGCGAAGGTGGTGCCGATCGCGTCAAACAGCGCGTCCAGGTCCAGTTCGTCCTTCAGCTGCGCCAGCGAGGGACCAACGGCATAGCTGCCCAGCATCAGGCCGACCTTCTCGCGATCCACCTTCGGCGCGGGCGTGCCCGGGGCCACGCCCGGCACCGGCTGGCCGCTCTTGGCCATCACCGCCTGGCGCAGGGCGGCGTCGGTCTTCTGCGCCTCTTCCTGGCTGATCAGCGGCGGCTTGCCTTCAAAAGCATTGGTGACGCCACGACGCAGCGCGGCCACGTCGATCTCGCTGGAAATCGGAGCGAACGAGTTGGCCACATCGATACCGATAGCGTAGCCGAGCTTTTCCCGTTGGGAGTTCAAAGCGGAAGTCTCCTTGGCAGCCGCAGGCGCGGCCGGTTGTTGCGACATCACGGTACCGGTGGCACCCATCGCCAGAATCAGAACCGACGCCGCGGCGCCGCGCATTCCCATCTTCATTCGCTGCATTCCTGGAAGTGACTGGACGCCGACGTCGGCGCGAAACGCCCATTGTCGCACGCATGTACGAGATGTCGAGGCACTCAGCGCGCCGCCTTGCCTGCCGACAGCTCGCGTTCGATCGCCGCCACCAGCGCCGCATCATCCGGCTTGACCTTGCTGGGGAACTGCGCAACCACCCGCCCGTCGCGCGCGATCAGGTACTTGTGGAAGTTCCAGCCCGGCGCCACACCGGTGGCCTGGGTCAGACGCTGATACAGCGGGGTCGCGCCGGTGCCGGTGACCTGCACCTTCTGGAACATCGGGAATTTGACCCCATAGGTCAGCGTGCAGAATTCCTGGATCTGCGCTTCATCCCCCGGTTCCTGGCCCTTGAAGTCGTTGGACGGGAAACCGAGCACCGAGAAGCCGCGCGCGGCGTATTTCTTCTGAAGCGCTTCCAGACCTTCGTACTGGGGCGTGAAGCCGCACTTGCTGGCGGTATTGACCACCAGCAGCACCTTGCCGCCGTACTGCTGCTGCAGATTGACCTCGCCCTTGCCGGCCAGCGGGCGGTAGCTGAGATCGAGCAGGCCGGCCGCAGACGCTGCCCCGGTGCTGATCACCACGCCCAGCAACAGGGTCGCAGCGGCCCAGCCGCGGGCGCGGGTGCCCGGGCGGTGGAAGGACGACAACAGGCGAGCGTGGAACATGGAGCACTCCAGGGGCATGGAAACCGGCGAAAGGTGCCGTCCGGCGCACGCAGCGCAGGCCCGGCAGGGCGTCGGCCGCACTATATCACCGGGGTTTTCAGCGCCGCGTGGCGGCATCGCGGGGCGCGCTCTCCGGGCCACCTTGCCGTTTCTGGCGGTCGAACCCGCCCCCGGTTCACCGCGTCGCAATTGACTGAATAGGCGTTAGCCTTGTCTTTTCATTGACATGACTGAACCCACGCCCCGTCCGAATGACCTTCCGCACGGCGAACAAGTGCATACAAAACAATATCTTATGGATGACAATCGTCTTTCAGCCTGACCCTGCCATCAGTTGGGTGTATCCCCGTATTGATCTTCGGCGTGCCGGTGTTATAGTTGCATACAACACCAGTCACCTGAGACAGGGGAAGCCCATGAACCGCATGCGCCACCACACCGCCAAAACCCTCACGGCCGCGTCCGCGCTGCTGCTGCTGGGCTGGTTCGGCACCCCCGCCTCGGATGACGCCGGCAGTTCCGCCGGTTCCGGTGCGTTTGCAGGCCCGCAGGACGCAGGTGTCATCGAGGCAGGGACCGCCGACGGCGCCCCCCGCCCCCCCCGCCGGCTGCACAGCTCCCTGTCCATGCCTTACTTCTCATTCGCACAGTCGCTGAACCCACGGAGCTGACCATGAGCGATATTCAATGGAGCGATGGCGCTCCGATCTACCGTCAGCTGAAGGAACGCGTCATCGCCATGATGCTCGACGGCATCATCAAGCCCGGCGATGCTCTGCCCTCGGTCCGGCAGGTCGCCGCCGAGTACCAGCTCAACCCCATCACCGTCTCGCGCGCTTACCAGGAACTGGCTGATGAAGGCCTGGTGGAGAAGCGCCGCGGCCTGGGTATGTTCATGACCGAGGAAGCGGCCACGCAGCTGCGCAGCAGCGAGCGCGACCGCTTCCTCAACGAAGAATGGCCATTGGTGCTCGAGCGCATCCAGCGCCTGGGCCTGAACCTTGACGATCTGCTGCCCCAGGGGAAATCCTCATGAATGCCGTTGCAAGTGATGTCGTCATCTCCGCACGTGGCCTGCGCAAGGCGTACAAGCAGACGCTCGCGCTGGACAACACCAGCTTCTCCATCGCACCGGGCCGCATCACCGGCCTGATCGGTCCCAATGGCGCCGGCAAGACCACGGTGCTCAAGGCGCTGCTGGGCCTGACCGGTGTCGAGGGCGACCTGCAGGTCCTGGGCATGGACCCGCGCACGCAGCGAAACGCGCTGATGAACGACATCTGCTTCATCGCCGACGTCGCGGTGCTGCCGCGCTGGCTGAAGGTGCGCGAGGCGATCGACTTCGTTGCAGGGGTGCACCCGCGCTTCGACCGCGCCCGCTGCGAACGCTTCCTGGCCAGCACCAAGCTTCAGCCGAGGCAGCGCGTACGCGAGCTCTCCAAAGGCATGATCGTGCAGTTGCACCTGGCGCTGGTGATGGCCATCGACGCCAAGGTGCTTGTGCTGGACGAGCCGACCCTGGGCCTGGACATCCTCTACCGCAAGGAGTTCTACCAGCGCCTGCTGGAGGACTACTTCGACGAGCAGAAGACCATCATCGTCACCACCCACCAGGTCGAGGAGATCGAACACATCCTCACCGATGTCATGTTCATCCGCGACGGCCGCATCGTCCTGACCACCGATATGGAGAACATCGGCGAGCGCTACACCGAACTGCTGGCCTCGGCCGACACGGTGGAGCTGGCCCGCGCGCTGAAGCCGATCGACGAACGCGCCCTGCCGTTCGGCAAGACCGTCCTGCTGTTCGATGGCGTGCCGCGCGATCAGCTCACCACGCTCGGCGAGATCCGCAGCCCGGGGCTGGCGGACCTGTTCGTGGCCATCATGAAGGGAACCTACGCATGAACACCGTCCACTATCACCCGATCAGCAAGGCCAGCACGTTCAAGTGGATGCTCAAGCGCGAGTACTGGGAGAACCGTGGCGGGTTCCTGTACGCCCCCTTCATCGCCGGCGGCATCTCGCTGCTGATGAGCCTGCTCGGCATTCTGTTCGGCCTGTTCGCGCTGCACCGCGCCGCCAAGAGTGGCGGCCTGCTGGTCGACAACAAGAACGTCAGCATCAACGGCCTCGACCTGGGCATGCTGACCGGCCAGCTCGACGCCAAGGACATGGCCGACCTGGCCAACGCGCTCGACCTGACTCTGCTCCTCAGCTCCGGCTGGCCGTTCGTGGTGCTCACCTTCGTGGTGTTCTTCTACTGCCTGGGTGCGCTGTACGACGATCGCCGCGACCGCAGCATCCTGTTCTGGAAGTCACTGCCGCTGTCCGACACCCAGACCGTCCTGGCCAAGGCCATCAGCGCGCTGGTGATCGCTCCGCTGATCGCGGTGGCCGCCGCCGCCGTCACGATGCTCGGTTTCCTGGCAATCATCTCGGTGGTGGCGCTGGCCCACGGCGGTGACCCGATGACGCTGATCTGGGGACCGGCCAGCCCGCTGTCGATCATCCTCGGCTACATCGCCCGCCTGCCGGTCTACCTGCTGTGGGCGCTGCCGACCGTCGGCTGGCTGCTGATGTGCTCGGCCTGGGCGAAGTCCAAGCCGTTCCTGTGGGCGGTGATGCTGCCGCTGTTCGCCGGCATCGTGGTCAGCAGCACCAACCTGATGTCCGCCTTCGGCCTGACCAGTGGCTGGTTCTGGGGCCACATCGTCGGGCGCCTGCTGCTGGGCACCTTCCCCGGCGTGGATGCCGCCTACAACGCACCGGGCCGGATCACCGGTTCCGAGCAGCTGGTCAGCATGCTGTCGCCTGCGCAGCACCTGTCCACGTTGCAGCAGCCCGAAGTGTGGATCGGCGCGGTCGTCGGTATCGCGTTCCTGATCATCGCCATCCGCCTGCGCCGTCGCGCCGGTGAAATCTGACTCTGCCCTGTCGAGGACCGTCCCATGCTGCGTACCCTTGCCGTTGCTTCCTTGCTGTTGCTACCGCTGACCGCGCTGGCCGACACGCCACAGTGCAGGTTCACTGCACCGCGCGACCTGACACTCGACCTGGCCGGCGCCAAGGCGGTGGTGTTCGAGGTCAACCAGCATGATCTGGTACTGACCGCCGGCACCGGCCCCGCCAAGCTTGGCGGCCGCGCCTGCGCGTCCGCCGAGGACCTGCTGCGCGACCTGACCGTGACCCAGCAGAAATCCGGCGACACGCTGGTGGTGCGGCTGCAGCGCGAACAGCGCGGCGGCCTCTCGCTGGGCGGCAACCGCTACGCCTACCTGGACCTGCGCGGCAGCGTGCCGGACACCGTGCTGGTGCAGTTCAAGGTCGGCTCCGGTGACGCCAGCGGCACCGGCCTGCATTCGGCCAGCGCCGATGTCGGCTCGGGCGATGTGACCCTGAAGGACATCAAGGGACGGGTCACTGCGGCGGTCGGTTCGGGCGACATCACGCTGGACGGTGCCGGCTCGCTCAACCTGCTCAACCTCGGCTCGGGCGACTTCAAGGGACGCAACGTGCGCGGCACCGCCACGGTCGGCAATGTCGGCTCCGGCGATGTCGAGCTGGACGGGGTCGGCGGCGACGTCGAGATCGGTGTGCTTGGCTCGGGCAACATCGAGGCACGCCAGGTCAAGGGCAGCGCCCGCGTAGGCACCGTGGGCTCCGGCGAGGTGGAACTGCGTGATATCGGCGGCAGCGTCAGCGTGGATCGGCACGGCTCCGGCGACATCACCGTCCGTGACGTCCGCGGCGACCTCACGGTGAACCACAGTGGCAGCGGCGATGTCCGTCACAGCGGCATCGGCGGTCGCATCACCCTGCCCCGCGGCAAGTAAGGCTTTCCCTTTCCAACGACGGAACCGAGCATATGAATACCCGACTGCTGCTGCCCGCACTGCTGCTGTGCCTGCCCCTGGCGGCCTGCGGCAACCACGACAAGGACAAGGCCGCCGCCGAGCTGGACACCGCGTCCATCGGCCAGAAGGTGCAGGAAGCCACCGACAAGGCGCGCAGGGAGATCGCGCAGGGCAACATCTCCGTGTCCGACGGCAACAACATCAAGGCCGAGATCACGCCGCAGGGCGATTTCCTGGTCAACGGCGAGAACGTGCCGCTGGACGCAGCCCAGCGTGCGCTGATGCTGGACTACCGCAAGCAGGTGGAAGCCCTTGCAGGCGCCGGCATGGACATCGGCGTGGCCGGGGCCGGACTGGGCGTGAAGGCGGCCAGCGAGGCGCTCAAGGGCATTTTCTCCGGCGATACGCAGGGCATCGAGGAACGCGTCAACGCCGAGGCGGCCAAGATCGAGGCCGAGGCGAAGAAGCTGTGCGGCCTGCTGCCGGGCATGATGGCGCGCCAGCAGGCGCTGGCGGCAGCAGTGCCGGCCTTCAAACCCTACGCCACGATGGACCAGTCCGACATCGACGACTGCGGCAAGTAAGCGACCCCGGCCTGCGACGTTCGGTCGCAGGCCGGCCCCGTCGCGCGGGGGGAGGACTACAATCAGGCTCCCCCCACGTGCGTTGCCTGCTCATGAAGAAGCTGTGCCTGCTGCTGTTCGCCCTGTTCTGCCTGGCCGCCACCGGCTGCGACCAGGAGTACCGCAATCATCGCGCCGAGCGCAGCAAGCCGAAGATCACCGTCAGCGACGGCATGCTCACCGTGCGCCGCGCACCCGCGCCGAACATCATCGTGCTGCCGAACGGCCACATGAAGATCGACGAGATCGAGATTCCGCTGGATGCCAGCCAGCAGGCCCTGCTGCAGCAGATGTTCGGTCAGCTGCAGGTGCTGCGTCAGAACACGCTGACCGATGCCGCACCGGACCCGGCCAAGCGCTCGGTCAGGATCCAGGTGCCCGAGGGCATGCAGCCGATCCCGCCGGATCTGGTCGCGCGCATCCCGGAGTTCAAGGATTACACCGAGACCTTCGACAACCTGCAGGCAGACCGGCACTGAACAGGAGGAGCCGACCGTGGGTCGGCTCCTTCACAACAGGGATCAACCGCCGCCGCCGCCGCCGGCGTGGATGCCACCGGCCGTCAGTGCTGCCGGATCGAGCAGCGTGCGCAGTTCGGCCTCCGACAGCCCACTGTCCTCCTTGGCCACGTCCAGCACCGGCCGCTGTTCCTTGTACGCACGCTTGGCGATCGCAGCGGCCTTTTCATAGCCGATGATCGGGTTCAGCGCGGTCACCAGGATCGGGTTGCGGCCCAGCGCTTCGCGCACGCGGTCTTCGCGCACCGTCAGCCCGGCGATCGCCGTGTCGGCCAGCAGGCGTGAGATGTTGGCCAGCAGACCAATGCCATCCAGCAGGTTGGCGGCAATCAACGGCAGCGTCACGTTCAACTGGAAGTTGCCGGTCTGCCCGGCGACGGTGATCGCGGTGTGGTGACCGATCACCTGCGCGCACACCATCACCGTCGCTTCGGGAATCACCGGATTGACCTTGCCCGGCATGATCGAACTGCCCGGCTGCAGCGCCGGCAGTTCGATCTCGCCCAACCCGGCCAGCGGACCGGCATTCATCCAGCGCAGATCGTTGGCGATCTTGATCATCGCCACCGCCAGCGCATTGAGCTGACCGGACAGTTCCACCGCATCGTCCTGCGCGGCCAGGCCTTCGAACTTGTTCTCGGCGCTGTCGAACTTGACCCCGGTCTGCTGCTTGAGCGCCTTGGCCACGCGTTCGCCGAAGCGCGGGTCGGCGTTGATGCCGGTGCCGATCGCCGTGCCGCCCAGCGGCAGCCGGCGCAGCCGCTTGAGGCTGTCCTCGATGCGCGCCTGCGCCGAGGCAAGCTGTGCCGACCACGCGCCAAACTCCTGCTCGAAGGTCAGCGGCATGGCATCCATCAGGTGGGTGCGGCCGGTCTTGACCACCTTGCGCAGGCTGCGGCCTTTCCTGTCGATGGTCTTGCGCAGGTGCACCAGCGCCGGCAGCAGCTGCTCGTGCACGCCGAGCAGCGCCGACACGCGCAGCGCAGTGGGAATCACGTCATTGGAGCTCTGGCCCTGGTTGACGTGGTCGTTGGGGTGCACCGCGACTTTGCCGGCCTTGCCCGCGCGGTTGGCGAGCGTGGCGATGACCTCATTGGCATTCATGTTCGACGACGTGCCCGACCCGGTCTGGTAGACGTCGATCGGGAAGTGCGCATCATGGCGGCCGTCGGCGACATCGGCCGCCGCGAGCTCGATGGCCTTGGCGATGTTCTTCGGCAGATGGCCCAGCTCGGCATTCACCGACGCGGCCGCGCCCTTGATCAGCCCCAGCGCGCGGATGAACCCGCGCGGCATGCGCTGGCCGGACACCGGGAAATTGTTCACTGCACGCTGCGTCTGCGCGCCCCACAACGCATCGGCGGGCACCTGCAGCTCACCCATGCTGTCGTGTTCGATCCTGAAACCCTTGCTCATTGCATGACTCCGCGATTCTTTCAGTGTGGAAAGGGAATGGCGGCTGGCAACGGGCCCGATTCCCTGGCTGGCGGCTCTGCGCACGATACTCCGATGCCGCGATGAAACCCAAGCGCGCCACTCATCGGCTAGACTCGGAATCCACGTCCATTCAGAAAGCACTCCGCCCCGATGGGTGACGACCCCGACAGTAGTTCCGGGCGTGCCGACGCGCACGCACCGCTGCCCGCGCCGCGCGCCGGCCTGTGCACCGCCATGCCGATGACGACGCCATCGCGGGGCCGACCATGATCGGCAATCTGCTCCTTCTGCTGCTGGCCTTCGGCCTGGTGCTGCTCAACGGCTTCTTCGTTGCCGCCGAGTTCGCCCTGGTCAAACTACGCCATACCCAGGCGGTGGGCCTGGCCGCACAGCACGGTTGGCGCGGCCGCCTGCTGCTCAACGTGCATTCGCACCTGGACGCCTATCTGTCGGCCTGCCAGCTCGGCATCACCCTGTCCTCGCTGGGCCTGGGCTGGGTGGGCGAGCCTGCCTTCGCGCACCTGCTCCAGCCGCTGTTCGACGCGGTGGGCATGAGCGCGGATGCCTCGCGCCTGACCGCCTTCATCATCGCCTTCAGCGTGATTTCGTTCCTGCACATTGTGCTCGGCGAATTGGCGCCCAAGTCGATGGCGATCCGCCGCCCCGACCGCATGTCGCTGTGGACCGCCGCCCCGCTCTACCTGTTCTACTGGGCGATGTACCCGGCGATCTGGCTGCTCAACAACAGCGCCAATGCCCTGCTGCGACTGGCCGGCTGGGGCGACGTCGAACACACCTCGCACCGCTATTCGCGCGAGGAGCTGAAGCTGATCGTCGGCCGCCAGCAGCCGACCGGCGATGCACCGGACCACGACCTGACGCTGATGAGCCACGCGCTGGAACTGCCCGAGCTGGTGGCGGGCGACCTGATGCGCTCGCGCGACCACCTGCGCGCGTTCCGCGATGGTATGGGCCTGGACGAGGTGATGGCCGAATTCGCCGAGAGCCGCTACAGCCGCTATCCGTGGTTCGACCGCGATGGCGAGGAGGTGCTGGGCATCCTGCACATGAAGGACCTGCTGGTGGAGATCGCGCGTGGCAAGCCGACCGGCGATCTGCGCCCCCTGCTGCGCCCTGCCAACCTGATCGCCCTGGAAACCCCGGTGCCGCTGGTGCTGGAGCGTTTCCGCACCGGCACCACCCATCTGGCGCTGTGCGTGGAGGAGCATGGCCGCATCCTGGGCTACTTCACCCTGGAAGACCTGCTCGAAGTGGTGGTCGGCGACATCGAGGACGAGCACCCGCACATCGTCAAGGACGCGCCCACCCGTGGCGCGGACGGCACCCTGCTGGTGGCCGGCTCGACCTCGATCTTCCGCCTGGAACGGCTGCTGGGCCATGACCTGGACGCCCCCGAGCACCTGAATTCGGTTGGCGGGCTGATCGTCCACCAGTTGCAGCGCCTGCCCGAGGAGGGCGATCAGCTGCAGATCGACGGCCACACCTTCACGGTCAAGCGCATGGCGGGGCACCGCATCCAGGCAGTGACCGTACGGATGGCAGCCGAACCCGCCGGAACCGCCGGGGCAGCGTAGAATGACGGCCCCCGTCGTCATCGCCCTGCCCCTGCCATGTCCGAATTCGCCCTGCTCGCCCTGTCCCCGCTCGATGGCCGCTACGCCGGCAAGGTCGATGCGCTGCGCCCGATCTTCTCCGAATACGGCCTGATCAAGGCCCGCGTGAAGGTCGAAGTGGAATGGCTGCTGGCCCTGGCCAACGAACCGGGCATCGCCGAGCTGGCGCCCTTCTCCGCCGCCGCTGCGGCGCGCCTGCGCGCCCTGGCCGATGATTTCGCCCCGGCCCACGCCGCGCGGGTGAAAGAGATCGAACGCACCACCAACCATGACGTCAAGGCGGTGGAGTACTTCATCAAGGAACAGCTCAAGGCCGACGCCGAGCTGGGCCCGGCGCTGGAATTCGTGCATTTCGCCTGCACCAGCGAAGACATCAACAACCTCAGCTATGGCCTGATGCTCGAACAGGCCCGCCGCGAGGTGCTGCTGCCGTCGCTGGACGGCATCGCCGCCACCCTGCGCGCCCTCGCCCACGCCCAGGCCGCCCAGCCGATGCTGTCGCGCACCCACGGCCAGACCGCCTCGCCGACCACCCTGGGCAAGGAAGTGGCCAATGTCGTCGCCCGCCTGGAGCGCCAGCGCCGCCAGATCGCCGCGGTCGAACTGACCGGCAAGATCAACGGCGCCGTGGGCAACTACAACGCCCACGTCATCGCCTACCCGGACGTGGACTGGCCGGCCTTCGCCCAGCGCTTCGTCGAAAGCCTCGGCCTGGTGTTCAACCCGTACACCACCCAGATCGAGCCGCACGACAACGTCGCCGAGATCGGCGATGCCGCGCGCCGCGCCAACATCATCCTGATCGACCTGGCGCGCGACGTCTGGGGCTACATCTCGCTGGGCTACTTCAAGCAGAAGCTCAAGGAAGGCGAAGTCGGCTCCTCGACCATGCCGCACAAGGTCAACCCGATCGACTTCGAAAACGCCGAAGGCAACTTCGGCATCGCCAATGCCCTGTTCGAGCATTTCAGCGCCAAGCTGCCGATCAGCCGCTGGCAGCGCGACCTGACCGACTCCACCGTGCTGCGTGCGGTCGGCACCGCCTTCGGCCACACCCAGGTCGCCCTGGACTCGCTGGCCAAGGGCCTGGGCAAGCTGACCGTGAACCCCGAACGCCTGGATGCCGACCTGGACGCCTCGTGGGAAGTCCTGGCCGAGGCCGTGCAGACCGTGATGCGCCGCTACGGCCTGCCCAACCCCTACGAGCAGCTCAAGGCCCTCACCCGCGGCCAGGGCATCACCCCGGACTCGATGAAGGCCTTCGTGGAATCGCTGGACCTGCCCGACGACGCCAAGCAGAGCCTGCGCGCACTGACCCCGGGCGGCTACGTCGGCCTGGCGGCGGAGCTTGCCAAGGCAGTCTGATTCCGCCGTTTCATCGCCTGTAACCCAGCAGGGCATCGGAGTTTCCGGTGCCCTTCTTTTTTGCGCGAACAGCCTTTCGCTGATGGGGTACAGGTTCAGGGCCGGCGGGTAGGGAAGATCAAAAAACAACTGCCGGGCCGTGCGGTGTGCGGCTCTCACCCGCCGCCGCCCCCCACGTCGCAACGAGGCGCCAATGCTCTGCGCGTGCCGACGACTGCCACCCGGCCCCGCACCAGCTCGCAGCACGCAACGCGCCGGCGGTACGCGACATCCCACCGCAGGTGCACATCCCGCCCAACCAGCGGACAATAGCCGTGCCGGCGCGCGTGACCCGCTGCGCCCCCTCATTCCGTCTAGACGCTCCAAGGATTCCCGCATGGCCGCCCGCAAGACCAAGACCCCCGTCATCGAAATCCAGGCCCGCCCCGGCCTCCCTCTGGGCATGCCCGCCGCCACCTTCCTGCGCGACTACTGGCAGAAGCGCCCCCTGCTGATCCGAGGCGCTTTCCCCGACTTCCAGACCCCCGTGCAGCCGGAAGATCTGGCCGGCCTGGCCTGCGAAGAAGGCGCCCTGGCCCGCCTGATCAGCCATGACCGCGCCTCCGACGGCTGGACCGTGCGCACTGGCCCGTTCCAGGAAGAAGAATTCCCCGGCATGCCCGACCATGACTGGACGCTGCTGGTGCAGGACGTCGACAAGTGGGACCCGGACGTGCGCGCCCTGGTCGGCCACTTCGACTTCCTGCCGCGCTGGCGCATGGACGATGTGATGATCAGCTTCGCCGCCACCGGTGGCTCGGTCGGCGCCCACGTCGACCAGTACGACGTGTTCCTGCTGCAGGGCTACGGCCACCGCCGCTGGCAGATCGACGCCAGCGAATCGATCAAGGGCAAGCGCCCGCCGCTGGATTTCCGCGACGACGTCGAACTGAAGCTGCTGCGCCGCTTCAAGCCGACCCACGACTGGGTGCTGGCCCCGGGCGACATGCTGTACCTGCCGCCGAACGTCCCGCACAACGGCGTTGCCGAAGACCCCTGCCTGACCTTCTCCTTCGGCATGCGCGCCCCGGCCTCGGCCGAACTGATCAGCGACTACCTCGACACCCTGATCATGGATGCCGATGAGTCCATCCGGTACCAGGACCCGGACCTGAAGGTGCCCGAAGACCCGAACGAAATCGACGTGGTCGCCATGAACCGCGTGGTTGCCGCGCTCAATGCCATCCGCATGAACGACCCGGACAAGCTCGGCGACTGGTTCGGCCGCTTCATCACCACCTACCGCGCCGCCGGCGAAGTGATGGCGCACGGCGAACCGGTGCCGCCCGAAGAGGTCGCTGCCGCCCTCGGCGCTGGCCTGGCGCTGCAGCGCCACCCCTGGTCGCGCATGGCCTGGCGGCGCGCCAAGCGCGGTGCCAGCCTGTACTGCAGCGGCCTGGAGTTCGCGCTGTCGGTGAAGGATGCCCAGCTGCTGGCCGCCACCGAACTGCTCGGCGCTCCGCTGTACCAGAAGCTCTCGGCCAAGGGCCGCGATGCCGTCCACGCGCTGCTGGCCGGCGGCCATTACCAGCTGCTCGACCCGAACGCCTTCGATGACGAGGACGAGGACGCGTACGACGACGAGGACCAGGGCGATGCCATTGCCGGGTACGCCATCCTCGACGCCAGCGACACCGTCGAGGTGGTCGAGGTCGAGGACGTCCGCGCCGATGTCCACGAAGTCACCATCCACGACGATGGCATCGAAGTGATCGTCGATTTCGACGACAGCGACGGCGAGGACGACGCCAGCCCCGCAGACGGCACCCCGCGCCGCTGAACATGGCCGGCCCCGCCTTCCAGGTCGAGGAGGTCCCCTACCCGGCGCAGCATGCCGCGCTGCACCGGGTGCGCCAGCGCGTGTTCGTCGACGAACAGGGGGTTCCCGCCACGCTGGAGGTCGATGCGCTGGACCCGCTCAGCGTGCATGTGCTGGCCCGCGACAGCGAGGGCCAGCCGATCGGCGCCGGCCGGCTGACCCCGGACGGCCGCGTCGGGCGCATGGCCGTGCTGGCCGGCTGGCGCGGCCGTGGCGTCGGCGAGGCCGTGCTGCTGGCTCTGGTCGCGGCAGCCCGGGCAAGGGGCTGGCGCGAGATTGCCCTGCACGCCCAGCTGCCGGCCCGCGCCTTCTACGCCCGTCAGGGCTTCCTGCCGGACGGGGACCTGTTCGAGGAGGCCGGCATCGCCCATCAGCACATGCGCCGCGTGCTGGACGGGGCGGCCACCATCACCACCTTCGACGAGGCCGTGGCCATCACCACCGCGCTGGTCCATCGCGCCCGGCGCCACCTGTGGATCCACAGCCGCCAGCTCGACCCGGGCCTGCTCGATGCCGCCCCGGTGATGGCGGCACTGCGCCGATTCGCCACCGCCCGCCACGACAAGCAGGCCTGCCTGATCGTGCATGACGCCACGGCCATCGCCCAGAGCGGCTCCCCTCTGCCGGGGCTGCTGCAGCGGCTGCCCAGCGTGTTCCGGGTCCGCCAGGTAGCGGACCCGGTAGACCGCGCCGTGGCCTCGGCCTGTCTGGTCAATGACAGCGGGGACTACTACTTTCGTCTTGCCGGCCATCGCGTCGACGGCGAAGCCGGGCTCGACCAGCCTGCACGTTCGCGACCGTTGCAGGACGGTTTGCAGCGCGTATGGGAACGTTCGCGTGAATGCACGGAACTGCGGGCGCTCGGCCTGTAGCTCACGCCGCGTGCCCGAACCTGTCTGGCAATGACACCGCAGCACCGCTGCGCGGCCCCCCGGCGCCCCTTCCTGTCCCGATGGGGGTACAATTTGGGGAGTTAGATACCGCCCGCGCAGGGCTATTCACTTTTCCTGCCGGTTCTCACCGAAGCCTTACCCCACAAGCGAATCCGACCCTCCATCGTGGACAATCTACTGAAGCAGTTTGCGCAGTCTTCGCAGCTCGCCGGCGGCAACGCCTCCTATATCGAGGATCTGTACGAGCAGTACCTCGTTTCTCCGGACAGTGTCGATCCCAAATGGAAGACCTACTTCGACGGCTTCAAGGGCCGCGAAGCCGGTGACATTCCGCACTCGGCCGTCATCGCCCATATCACCGAAGCCGCCAAGAACGCTGGCAACAGCGCCACGGCCACCGGTGCCGGCGACGAGCGCGAGCGCAATGTCGGCCGTCTGATCACCGCCTACCGTTCGCGTGGCCACCTCGGTGCCCGCCTGGACCCGCTGGGCCTGACCCCGCCGACCAACCCGCCGGACCTGGGGCTGCCGTTCCACAGCCTGTCCGAGAGCGACCTGGGCAGCGAGTTCAGCACCGGCGGCATCGCCGGCCAGCCGCGCATGAAGCTGCGCGACCTGCTTGAGCGCCTCCAGAAGACCTACACCGGGTCGATCGGTGCGGAGTTCATGCACATCTCCGAGGTCGAGCAGCGCCAGTGGCTGTACCAGCGCCTGGAATCGGCCGGTGGCAACTACAACCTGGATGCCGACACGCAGCGTCGCACGCTGGAGCGGCTCACCGCGGCCGAAGGCCTCGAGCGCTACCTGCATACCAAGTACGTCGGCCAGAAGCGCTTCTCGCTGGAAGGCGGCGATGCCTTGATCCCGATGATGGACACCATCATCCGTGACGCCGGCAAGGATGGCGTCAAGGACGTGGTGATCGGCATGGCCCACCGCGGCCGTCTGAACGTGCTGGTCAACACGCTGGGCAAGAGCCCGCGCAAGCTGTTTGACGAATTCGAAGGCAAGTTCGATCACGACGAGCACGCCTCGGCGGGTGACGTGAAGTACCACATGGGCTTCTCGGCCGACGTGTCCACCCCGGGCGGCGCCGTCCACCTGGCGCTGGCGTTCAATCCGTCGCACCTGGAAATCGCCGACCCGGTCGTGGCCGGCAGCGTGCGCTCGCGCCAGGAACGTCGCGGCGACACTGCCCGCAAGCAGGTCATGCCGATCCTGATCCACGGCGACGCGGCCTTCTCCGGCCAGGGCGTGGTCATGGAACTGTTCCAGATGTCCCAGGCCCGCGGCTTCGCCGTCGGTGGCACGGTGCACATCGTGGTCAACAACCAGGTCGGTTTCACCACCTCCAACCCGCTGGATACGCGTTCCACGCGCTATGCCACCGACGTGGCCAAGATGATCGCCGCCCCGGTGCTGCACGTGAACGGCGACGATCCCGAAGCGGTGGTGTTCGCGGCCCAGCTCGCCTTCGAGTTCCGCCAGAAGTTCGCCAAGGACGTGGTCATCGATCTGATGTGCTACCGCCGTTGGGGCCACAACGAGGCCGACGAACCGGCGATCACCCAGCCGCTGATGTACCAGGTGATCCGCAAGCACCAGACCACCCGCGAGCTGTACGCCGCCAAGCTGGAAGCCGCGGGCGTGATCCCGGCCGACGGCGGCAAGGCGCTGGTCGATGCGTACCGCAACAAGCTCGACGCCGGTGAAGTCACCACCGAGCTGGCCGCGGTCGAGAAGACCCCGGCCACCAGCCGCATGTACGTGGACTGGCCGAAGCTGCTGGCCGGCAAGCTGTCCGATCCGGTCTCCACCGCCGTGGGCATCGACAAGCTCAAGCAGCTCGCGCAGCTGATCAACACCGTGCCGGAAGGCGTGGAACTGCACTCGCGCGTGGCCAAGGTCTATGACGACCGCCGCAGGATGGCCGCCGGCGAAATCCCGGGCGACTGGGGCTTTGCCGAGAACCTGGCCTACGCCACCGTGCTGGACGAGGGCAACAGCCTGCGCCTGGTCGGCCAGGACGTGGGCCGCGGTACGTTCACCCACCGCCACGCGATCCTGCACGACCAGAAGACCGACAACTACTACCTGCCGCTGCGCCAGCTGGTCGAGTCGCCGGAACGGGCCACCATCATCGATTCGCTGCTCAGCGAAGAAGCGGTGATGGCCTATGAGTACGGCTTCTCCACCACCGATCCGAACACGCTGTGCATCTGGGAAGGCCAGTTCGGCGACTTCGCCAACGGCGCCCAGGTCGTGATCGACCAGTTCATCGCTGCCGGCGAAGCCAAGTGGGGCCGCATCAGTGGCCTGACCCTGCTGCTGCCGCACGGTTACGAAGGCCAGGGCCCGGAGCACAGCTCCGCCCGCCTGGAGCGTTTCCTGCAGCTGTGTGCGCTGGAAAACATGCTGGTATGCGTGCCGTCGACCCCGGCGCAGGCGTACCACATGCTGCGCCGTCAGATGCGCATGACCACCCGCAAGCCGCTGGTGGTGATGTCGCCCAAGTCGCTGCTGCGCCACAAGCTGGCCGTGTCGACCCTGGACGAGCTGGCCAACGGCGAATTCCAGCACCTGATCGGCGACACCACCGCGAACGCCAAGCAGGTCAAGCGCGTGGTGCTGTGCTCGGGCAAGGTCTACTACGACCTGCTGGAAGACCAGACCAAGCGCGGCCAGGACGATGTGGCCATCATCCGCGTCGAACAGCTGTATCCGTTCCCGCGCGTGGCCCTGGCGGCAGAGCTGAAGAAGTACGGCAAGGCGGCCGATGTGGTGTGGTGTCAGGAAGAACCGCAGAACCAGGGTGCCTGGTACCAGATCCGCCACCACCTGCAGGCGTGCCTGGCCGATGGCCAGAGCATCCATTACGCAGGTCGCGCCCGTTCGGCATCGCCGGCCGCTGGACACATGGCTGACCACGTCATCGAGCAGCAGAAGCTGATCGCCGACGCGCTGGTCAACCCGTTCAACGACTCGGTCGCTGAATAACCTCCTCCCTCATTCTAGAAAAGACAAACCAGGAAGCTCCCGCATGGCCACCGAAGTCAAAGCCCCGGTACTGCCCGAATCCGTCGCCGACGGCACCATCGCCACCTGGCACAAGAAGGTCGGCGATGCCGTCAAGCGCGATGAAAACCTGCTTGATCTGGAAACCGACAAGGTCGTTCTGGAAGTGCCGTCGCCGGTCGATGGCGTGCTGAAGGAAATCAAGTTCGACGTCGGCGCTACCGTGACCTCCAGCCAGGTCGTGGCCATCATCGAAGAAGGTGCCGTGGCGGCTGCCCCGGCACCCGCCGCTGAAGAGAAGAAGGCCGCTGCCGCCCCGGCGGCTGCCGCGCCGGCAGCCGCCGCCGCTCCGGCTCCGGCTGCCAAGAGCGCCGCCGACGCCCTGCCCCCGGGCGCCCGTTTCACCGCCATCACCGAAGGCGTGAACCCGGCCGACGTGGACGGCACCGGCCGCCGCGGTGCGGTGACCAAGGAAGACATCGTCAACTTCGCCCGCAATGGCGGTGCCGGCAAGGCCGGTGGCGCACGTCCGGAAGAACGCGTGCCGATGACCCGCATCCGCAAGCGCATCGCCGAGCGCCTGATGCAGTCCAAGAACAGCACCGCCATGCTGACCACCTTCAACGAGGTCGACCTGTCCAAGGTCTCGGCCGCGCGCAAGGAACTGCAGGACGAGTTCGTCAAGGCCCACGGCATCAAGCTGGGCTTCATGAGCTTCTTCGTGAAGGCCGCCGCCAACGCGCTGCAGCGCTTCCCGCTGGTCAATGCCTCGATCGATGGTGACGACATCATCTATCACGGCTACTCGGACATCTCGATCGCCGTGTCGACCGAGAAGGGTCTGGTGACCCCGGTGCTGCGCAACGTCGAACGCATGTCCTTCGCCGACATCGAAAAGACCATCGCCGATTACGCCAAGAAGGCACGTGACGGCAAGCTGGGCCTGGAAGAACTGCAGGGCGGCACCTTCACGGTGACCAACGGCGGCACCTTCGGTTCGCTGCTGTCCACGCCGATCATCAACCCGCCGCAGAGCGCCATCCTGGGCATGCACGCCATCAAGGAGCGTCCGATCGCCCAGAACGGCCAGGTCGTGATCGCGCCGATGATGTACCTGGCGCTGTCCTACGACCACCGCATCATCGACGGCAAGGACTCGGTGCAGTTCCTGGTGGACATCAAGAACCAGCTGGAAAACCCGGGCCGCATGCTGTTCGGCCTGTAAGACCTCCCGCCCCTCCGCGCCTGCGCGGAGGGGTTCTGGTAAAGCAACAAGGACTATCTCAATGGCTGAACAATTCGACGTCGTCGTCATCGGTGCCGGCCCGGCCGGCTACCACGCCGCCATCCGCGCCGCGCAGCTGGGTCTGAAGACCGCCTGCATCGACGCTGCGCTGGGCAAGGACGGCAAGCCCGCCCTCGGCGGCACCTGCCTGCGCGTGGGCTGCATTCCGTCCAAGGCGCTGCTGGATTCCTCGCGCCAGTTCTGGAACATGGGCCACATCTTTGGCGACCACGGCATCAGCTTCAAGGACGCCAAGATGGACGTCGAGGCGATGATTGGCCGCAAGGACAAGATCGTCAAGCAGTTCACCGGCGGCATCGGCATGCTGTTCAAGGCCAACAAGGTCACCCCGTACTACGGATTCGGTGAGCTGCAGCCGGGCAACATCGTCAAGGTCAAGCAGCACGACGGCTCGGAAGTCGAGCTGAAGGGCACCAACGTCATCATCGCTGCCGGTTCGGACTCGATCGAACTGCCGTTCGCCAAGTTCGACGGCGACACCATCGTCGACAACGTCGGCGGCCTGGACTTCACCGAAGTGCCGGCCCGCCTGGCCGTCATCGGCGCCGGCGTGATCGGCCTGGAACTGGGCAGCGTGTGGAAGCGCCTGGGTGCGGAAGTGACCATCCTGGAAGCACTGCCGGACTTCCTGGCCGCCGCCGATGCCGAAGTGGCCAAGGTCGCCGCCAAGGAATTCAAGAAGCAGGGCCTGGACATCCGCCTGGGTGCCAAGGTCTCCAAGGCCGAGGTGACCGGCAAGGGCAAGAAGAAGGAAGTTGCCCTGACCTACACCGATGGTGAAGGCGAAAAGAGCCTGGTCGTGGACAAGCTGCTGGTGGCCGTTGGCCGCCGCGCCGCCACCAAGGGCCTGCTGGCCGAAGGCACCGGCGTCAAGATCAACGCCCGTGGCCAGATCGAAGTGGACGACCATTGCCACACCGGCGTCGATGGCGTGTGGGCAGTCGGCGACTGCGTGCGCGGCCCGATGCTGGCGCACAAGGGCTTCGAAGAAGGCATCGCGGTGGCCGAGCTGATTGCGGGCCTGCCGGGCCATGTCAACTTCGACACCATTCCGTGGGTGATCTACACCGAGCCGGAGCTGGCCTGGGTCGGCAAGACCGAACAGCAGCTCAAGGACGAAGGCATTCCGTACAAGGCCGGCAGCTTCCCGTTCGCCGCCAACGGCCGTGCCGTCGCCATGATCGAGCCGGCCGGCTTCGTAAAGGTGCTGGCGCACGCCGAAACCGACCGCATCCTGGGCATGCATCTGGTCGGTGCGAACGTGTCCGAGCTGGTCCACGAGGGCGTACTGACGATGGAGTTCAGCGGCTCGGCCGACGATCTGGCGCGCATCTGCCATGCCCACCCGTCGCTGTCCGAAGTGGTGCACGACGCCGCGATGGCCGTCGGCAAGCGGTCGATCCACAAGGCAAACTGACCGGCCCGAGGGTGTAACAAAAAAACCCCGCTTCGGCGGGGTTTTTTTGTGGCTGCGCGTCAGTGCCGGACGCTGCCACACAACAAATGTGGTGTTGGTCGAGTCGACCATTAGACGGCCGTCGCGCGAGCCGCAAGTCGCAAGTCGCAAGTGTAATGACCCACTGAATTCCTGCTCAGGTGTTACTTTCCCCGAAGGAGACACCGATGAGCGAAGTGATGGAAGAAGAGATCAAGCGTTGGACGGCCCGTCGCAAGTCCGCACTGGTCCTTGAGATCATCCAGGGCAAGACCACCGTGGCTGCGGCCAGCCGCCAGTTTGACCTGACGCCGGCCGAGATCGAGAGCTGGGTCGAAGATGGCAAGCGCGGCATGGAAAACGCGCTGCGGGCCAAGCCGGAGGACGTGCGCGAGCAGTACGAGCGCCAGCTCAAAGACCTGCAGGAAGCCTACGGCGAGGCCATGCTGGAGATCCGCGCCCGAAAAAAGCTGGCGTCCCTGCTGGGAAAGGACGAGAGCTGATGCTCTCGGTGCAGCAGGGCCTGAAGGACGAAGGTGTAGCGGTACCGATGACCAAGCTGTGCCAGTGGTTCGGTGTGGCGCGGCGGACGACGTACTACAAGCCGACCCGTTCGCCTGCAAAGGTCAAAGCGGAGCTTGCCGAGCCGATCAAGGAGATGATCGAGGCGGAGCCGTCGTTCGGCTACCGCACGGTGGCTGCATTGCTGGGCATGAACAAGAACACCGTCCAGCGGATCTTCCAGCTCAAGGTCTGGCAGGTGCGCAAGCGCGCACTTGGGCAACGGCCCAGGATCGAGGCAAAGGTCTCTCGTGCCGAACGGCCCGACCAGCGATGGGCCACAGACCTGTGTCGTGTATGGGGAGGCAAGGACGGCTGGCTGAGCCTGACGCTGGTGATCGACTGCAGCACGCGGCAGCTCCTGGGCTGGCAGCTGTCACGCACCGGCAAGGCGAGCACTGCCTCAGCCGCTCTGGAGCAGGCCTTGATCGCCCGCTTTGGCGCGCTGGGACGTGTGCCGGAGCCTTTCCTGCTGCGCTCGGATAACGGTCTGGTCTTCACCAGCCGTGACTACACGCGCCTGGTGCGCAGCTACGGCCTGAAACAGGAATTCATCACGCCGCACTGCCCGCAGCAGAACGGGATGGTGGAGCGCGTGATCCGGACGCTTAAGGACCAGTGCGCGCATCGACACCGGTTTGAGAGCCAAGTCCATGCCCTGCGGATCATTGGCGACTGGATTGGCTTCTACAACCAACAGCGCCCACATCAGGCGCTGAAGATGATGACCCCAGATGCGGCTCATGCCGCTACATTAACCGCATGACCTGAGCAGAAAACGGTGGGTCATTCCACAAGTGGCAAGCCACTCAATGCCATCGCATCGAGCAGCCGCGCATCAATCGATCAGGACGATCAATCGTCGCCCAAGACCACCTTATAACGAACCCGCATTAAGCAACCGACACCGTCATCGCCCGTGCCGGGAAATCGTCAAGGGTAAACAGACATCAGGAGAATCTAAAGCTGCACCTCAAGGCCCCAGAACAAGATTCCTCCATACCTTGAGACCGCAAGGTGGCCCGCGCTATCCTCGACTAAAAACAAAGACCCAGCTTTATCCCCTGTCCATCCTGTGCCACGGAGAGCGTCGAACCATGCCGATTGTCCCCAAGAGCAACCTCAAACTAGCAGTGAAGAATGTCGCAAAATTCGGAGATACGGACATCTTTCCGTATCCAATTGATAACCACATTCTAAACGATCTACCAGATTGTGCAGTTTCCGTCCTTGAGCACATTGACAAGGAATTCGATTCGGCGATCAAAGACCACCCTGTTCTGACCGCAAAAAACCTATCAGTCGTTGGATATAGCGGATTCCGCTGGGGGACACAGATCGACCCGATCTGGAATCTCTATTTACTTTCGCTAGTTATCTCAATCGCAAATGAAGTTGAGTCCAAAAGGCTCAGCAGAGACATAGTTTTCTCGTATAGGTTCAAGCCCGACGACGAGGGTGGTTCTCTATTCGATAGATCAATTGGATGGCACGCATTCCAATCTCAGGCTGTCACACACGCACGCGCTCATCCGTACGTACTAAGATGCGACATCTCCGATTTCTACCCCCGCATCTACCATCACAGACTCGAAAACGCACTTAAGAAGGCCACTTCAAATGGCGTTGTCATAAATCGTATAATGGCATTACTGCAATCAATTTCTGACAATGTATCCTATGGATTACCTGTTGGCGGACCAGCCGCCCGAATCTTGAGCGAGATACTCTTAAACCGAGTCGATAGACTCCTTGTAAGTGAGTCCATTACTTTTTGCAGGTTTGTTGATGACTACATCATCTTTGCAAACAGCAAAGAGGAAGCATATTCAGCACTGATTTCGTTAAACGACCTACTCCTGGTCAACGAGGGGCTTTCGCTTCAGAAAACAAAAACTCGAATCATGACCTCAAAGGAGTTTCTATCCACCTCGGAATTCTCGTTACCGGAAGAGTCCGAAGCACAAGTGGATAGCGAAGAACGTGCATTCCAGCGTCTCCGGGTGTATTACGATCCATACTCTCAAACCGCTGAACAAGACTACGAGAAGCTCAAAGAAGAACTTTCAAAGTTTGATATCGTAGGAATGCTTGGGCGCGAACTTTCCAAGAGCCGAATTGACGAGAGTCTCTCCAAGAGACTTCTCTCCGCCTTAAAGCATCTCAAACCAGAAGTTCAGAACGATGCTGTAAAATCTCTCCTCCATAGTCTTGACCTACTGTATCCAGTGTTTCCATCCGTAATGCTACTATGTCGGGGACTTTTAGATAACCTGGAAACTTCCACTAGAGAATCGCTATTTAAACAAATACGATCTCTAATTATCTCAAATTCGTATATTACGCAAGTTCCCACAAATCTCTCGTATGCCCTGCGACTACTTTCCGAAGATCCGTCCGAGGAAACAGAGATTATCCTATCCAACATCTACAAGCAGCCATTAAGCATGATGATCAAGCGAGATTTGATCTTAATGATGGCTCATCGAGGAGCAGATCACTGGATTTCAAATTACAGAAGGAACTACCCAACTTTAACCGTATGGGAGAGGAGGGCCATGCTCATAAGTTCGTACATCTTGGAGGATGAAGGGAGGCATTGGCGAGATTCTGTAAAGCACGACCTCAATGAGTACGACAAACTTGTACTGAAATGGGCATCGCACTCCAAACAAAAGGCCCAAGGATCATGGAGGGTTCCGGTATGATCTCGGAACAACACTTCTCAACAAGCTTCACTTCAGTTTGGCATGACATCATCCCTCTAGCGGACACGTACTGGCGCCGGGAAAATCTCCGCGTAGAGCATTGGGGCTCTCCCGTCGACAATCTTGCACCAATTAGGATTCGCGGTTTCATCAATGAACTTGCATTCGAGGTATTTCGCAAAGCCGTTGAACTAGACACAAGGGCTCAATCAAAACTCCTTCTACCCCTTCTCTATGATTCCATAGAAGATGTCTCGAAATACATACTTAGGATCACTAACGATTCACACTCGGTGACATCTGAGTTGGATGATAAGAGCAAGGCCGAGACCATCGCGCTTGCTTTAAACCTGCTTCGCTTCTTCACGAATCGCGAATCGATAATTTTTAGACCAAAGTTCTCGGGCTGTGGGATCGTGGCATCCTGCGAAGGTGACCTCATCTACGAGGATTGTCTATATGAAGTCAAGGCAGGTGATCGTGGATTCCGCGTGACCGACCTAAAGCAACTTCTAATATACTCCAGCTTGGTGTTTATAAAAGAGCAATCCGCATTCTCCAGCGTGGGTCTTTATAATCCGAGAAGCGGCTTCCTCTGGAAACGAACACTAGATAGCGTTTGCTTGGAGTTGAGCGGGTTGCGCCAGAGCGATGTTCTTGCAAACATCGCAACTAGCATGACTCGACTCTCAGTATCCAGGTGAGTCGAGTTTCTGCGCGCTCGAGTTCATAGTAGACGAGGCACCGAGCGGTTAACGGAACCAATCTCAATTTCTCGCGGCCTTCACCAACTCCACCCGACCAAAGAACCACGATCCACCAATAAATCCACCGCTTTCATCATCTAATAGATTCTTGGTAGCTGGGGACGGGCCTATCCGCGCCTTGACAGGTTGATCAGCTATTAGCAACTAACAGAAGCGTGATGTCTTTCCGAAGGAGGCACCCAGGAGCGCGAAGATGGAAGAGGAGATCAAGCACCGCTCCCCGGGCAGATATGACTCTGATCAGCGCGCGGCGACCGGTCCACCCAGCAGCCGCGCCGGCAGCATCAACAGCGCGCGCAGGAACGCGAACAGTGCCGAGAAAGTGATGCCCACCAGGCGGAACGGCAGACTCAACAGCCAGACGAAGGGCCACGCCACCAGAGCCAGGACCGCCAGTGGCCAGCACAGCACGAACAGCAGGCACCACACACCGAGCGCGAACAGGGTCTTCATGACGGTCTCCAGGGCGGCACCTTGCCGCTGCGGTAGTACCGTGCCGCCCTGCCCGGCCGGCTTCAAGCTGTTTGCGACGAAACCCTCCGGTTCTCCGACGAACCCCGGATCGGTCTGGAGGAACAGCCCCGTGGTGCCGGCCGCTGGCCGGCCCCCCCCCCACGTCCGTCCGAGGGTCCATGAAGAGCCGGCAAGCGGCCCGCACGCCCGACCAGGCCCCCGGCACGCGTAGAACGAACCCCTCAACGCCATTGGCGTTATTCGAAGGAGCCGACCGAGTCGTGCGACAGGTTGTCGAAACGGGTGTATTCGCCGAAGAACTTGAGCTTGCACGAGCCGGTCGGGCCGCCTCGGTGCTTGCCGATGATGATCTCGGCCAGGCCCTTGTCTGGGGAATTTTCCTTGTTGTAATAGTCGTCGCGGTAGATGAACACGATCATGTCCGCGTCCTGCTCGATTGCGCCGGATTCGCGAAGGTCGGCCATCACCGGGCGCTTGTCGGTACGCGTTTCCAGCGAGCGGTTGAGCTGGGACAACGCGATCACCGGCACATTCAGTTCCTTGGCCAGGCCCTTGAGCGAGCGCGAAATCTCCGAGATTTCGGTCGCGCGGTTCTCGCTGTTGCCGGGTACCGACATCAGCTGCAGGTAGTCGATCACGATCAGACCCAGGTCGTGCTCGCGCTTGAGGCGGCGGCACTTGGAGCGCAGGATCTCCGGCGATACACCCGGCGTGTCGTCGATGAAGATCTTGGTTTCCTTCAGCATCCGGATCGCGCCGGTGACGCGGCTCCAGTCCTCGTCCTCGAGCTGGCCGGTACGCAGGCGCTGGGCGTTGATGCGGCCGTTGGAGGAAATAAGGCGCATCGCCAGCTGCGAGGCCGACATTTCCATCGAGAACACCGCCACGCCCTTCTTGGACTTGATCGCGGCGTACTCGGCGATGTTCAGCGCGAAGGTGGTCTTGCCCATCGCCGGACGCGCGGCGAGGATGATCAGGTCGGTCGGCTGCAGGCCGGCGGTCATCGCATCGAAGTCGGCGTAGCCGGTCGGCAGACCGGTGATGTTGCCGCCGTTCTCGAAGCGGTTGCGCAGTTCCTCGAACGCGTCCTTCAGCGCACCCGGCATCGCCACGAAATCGGTCCGGCCACGCGCGCCCTGCTCGGCGATCGCGAACACGGACTTTTCCGCCGCCGACAGCAGCTCGCTGCTCTCGCGCCCCTCGGGCTGGAAACCGTCGTTGACGATGTCGGTACCGACCTGGATCAACTGCCGCAGCACGGCCTTGTCGCGCACGATCTCGGCATAGGCGGCGATGTTGGCCGCCGAGGGCGTGGTGCTGGCCAGTTCGATCAGGTACGCGCCGTCGCCGACCAGCTCCATCTTGCCCTGCGACTCGAACCACTCGCCCAGGGTGACCGCATCGAACGGCCGATCACGCTCGGACAGCTCGCGGATCGCGCGGTAGATCATCTGGTGATCGCGGCGGTAGAAGTCGGTTTCGGTCAACTGGTCGTTGACCCGGTCGTAGCTTTCCGGCGCCAGCATCAATCCGCCCAGCACCGCCTGTTCGGCCTCGATCGAATGCGGCGGAACACGCAATGCGTCGATGCGCATCTCGTCGCGGTCGAAACGGTCACCGCGGTCTTTGCGGTCGGAACGGAAGCCAGAACGGGCGGACATGGGAGCGTACTTCCTGCGGGGTATGAGGCGTTGGACATGGTAGGCACGCAGCGACTGCCGCAGCCATGCACAACTCTGTGGATAAGCAGTGGATGAGCTGGGGGCATGCCGGCGGCGGCCGGCCGCATCGGCCGGGGCCGGCGCCGTGGTGGCGACGGGCGCCGTTGCGGCACCCGTCGAGGGCCACATTATCGCAGATGCACCCGACTCAATGCTGACCGCCGTGCGTACCGGTCCAGGCCAGGAAGCGGTCCACGAAGCCCTGCAGGAATGCCTGCGTGCCCGCGTTGGTGATCGTGCCCTGTGCGTCGATCAGGCCCTCCTTGAAGTGCAGGAAGGCTTCCGGCTGGCCCAGCACCGGCATGTCCAGGTAGGCCAGGATGTTGCGCAGATGCTGCTGGGCCAAGGCCGTGCCGATCACCCCGACCGACGCCCCGATGACCGCGGCAGGCTTGCCGGCGAAGGCGCTGTCGCCATACGGCCGCGAGCCCAGGTCGATGGCGTTCTTGAGCACGCCCGGCACCGAGCGGTTGTACTCGGGGGTGACGAACAGCACCGCGTCGGCCTGGCGGATCTGCTGCTTCAGGCGCACGCCCTGCGCAGGATAGTGGCTGTCGAAATCCTGGTTGTAGAGCGGCAGGTCACCGATCGACACATAGTCGAACCGGGCCTTGTCGCCCGCGAGCTTTTCCAGCGCATGGGCCAGCGCCAGGTTGTGCGACCCCTTGCGCAGGCTGCCCACCAGCACGGCAATCTTGAATTCAGGCATGAAGGCATCTCCAGTCGTGGGAAGGCCCAGCCTAGGCGGGGCGGCCTTCGCGAGTGGTGAAGGCCACGCCGGATGCGGCGCGACAGCCGGTCAGCCGCGCGCGACCCCTGCCCGGACCTGCTGCCAGTGCGCCTGCCAGGCCTGGAACATCAGCACATTCCACAGGTGCGTATGCCATTTGCGCTCGCCCTGCTGGAACTGCTGCCACCGCGGTGCCACCGCGGCCACATCGAACACGCCTTCGGCGGCCAGCCGCGCCGGGTCGAGCAGTTCGTCCGCCCAGCCGCGCAGGTCACCCTTGAGCCACTCGCTGACCGGGGCGCCGAATCCGCGCTTGGGCCGGTGCACCATGTCCTGCGGCACATAACGGCCCAGCACGCGCTTGAGCAGGTACTTGCTGACCCCGTCGCGGTGCTTGAGCGCCATCGGCAGCGACCAGGCGAATTCGGCCACCCGCCAGTCCAGCAGCGGTGCGCGCGCCTCCAGGCTCACCGCCATGCTGGTGCGATCCACCTTGCACAGCAGGTCGTCGGGCAGGTAGGTGCTGAAATCGGCCAGCATCATCGCATCGGCCGGCGAGCCGGCACCGTGCAGCGGGTCGGCCAGGTCGTAGAAGCTGCCCGCCGCCGTAGCGCCCGGCACCGCGGCCACCGGATCGCGCCAGCGCGTGATGCGGTTGCGGTACACATCCCCAATGCCGCGTGCGCCCGCTTCGGCCAGCAGCGCAGCAAGCCCGCCGGTACGCGAGGCCTCGCCCTGCCCGCGTGCGCGCGCGGCCATCCAGCGCCGCAGCGGCGCCGGCACCCGGCCCAGCATCGTCCAATTGCGCAGCGCGCGCTGATAGCGGCCATAGCCGAAGAACAGCTCGTCGCCCCCATCGCCGGACAGCGCCACGGTCACCTTGCCGCGCGCCAGGCGCGCCACCAGGGCGGTGGGTACCTGCGAGGCATCGGCGAACGGCTCGTCGAACATCGCCGGCAACGTCGGCACCACCGCCAACGCATCGGCGCCACTGACGTACAGCTCGGTGTGGTCGCACTGCAGGTGGGTGGCCAGCGCCTTGGCCAGCGGCGCTTCGTCGTGGTGGGATCCCTCGAAGCCGATGCTGAAACTGTGGATCGGCGTGGGCGACTGCGCCTGCATCAGCGCGGCCACCACCGACGAGTCGGTGCCACCGGACAGGAACACGCCCACCGGCACGTCGGCCACCATGCGCAGTGCGACGGCGTCGCGCAGGATCGCATCCAGCCGTTCTTCGGCCTCCTCATCGCTGCCGACGAACGGGGCTGCCAGCGCCTGCTGCATGCGCTCGCGCGCATTCCAGAACGGCTGCTGCATCTGGTCGGGGCGATGCGCGGCGGCGCCGGCGGCCACTGCCTGCGCATCCAGCCGCAGCACCCGGCCCGGCAACAGCTTGAAGCAGCGCTCATGGATGCAGTGTGGGGCCGGGATGTAGTCCAGGCGCAACAGCAGGGTCAGCGCGTCGCGGTCCACCCCGTTGTCGAAGTCCGGGTGCTGCCACAGCGCCTTCAGCTCCGAGCCGAACACCAGCGCACCGCCGGCCCAGCCGTAGTACAGCGGCTTCTTGCCGACCCTGTCGCGGGCCAGCCACAGGCACTGCCCAGTCCGGTCCCACAGCGCGATGGCGAACATGCCATTGCTCCGCTGCAGGGTCTCGTCCAGCCCCCACTGGCTGATCGCGGCCAGCAGCACCTCGGTATCCGAATGCCCGCGGAAGCCGTGGCCCAGCGCCTCCAGTTCAGCGCGCAGCGAGGCGAAGTTGTAGACCTCGCCGTTGTAGGCCAGCACGTAGCGGCCGTCGGCCGAGGCCATCGGCTGATGGCCCAGCGGCGACAGGTCCAGGATGCTCAGGCGGCGGTGGGCCAGCGCAATGCCCGCGGCCGCATCTGCCCAGACCCCACTGTCGTCCGGCCCACGATGGACCATCGCATCGCCCATCGCGCGCGCCCGGTGTTCCAGTGTCGCCTGCTCCAGCCCGGGAGCGGGCAGCAGCATTCCTGCCAATCCACACATGCGTCAGAGATCCTGCGCCAACACCCGTGCGGCGCTCAGGACGGCATTGTCGCTTGGAAGCACCGAGATTGCTGCCCCCGCCAACGGCGTATAGGTGTCCGCGCCGCAGACCCGCTGCAGCGGCAGGTGGCCGAGACCGGCCTCGACCAGCGCGGTGATGACGCCCTCCCCCACCCCGGCGCTGTGGCGGCCCTCGTCCACCACCAGGATGCGTTGCGCGGTAGCGCCCTGCTCGGCGATGAAGCCGGCATTGAGCGGCACCAGCCAGCGCAGGTCGACCACGCGCACCTGCCAGCCCAGCGTCGCCTCGATGCCGCGCGCGGCACGCAGGCTCATCGGCACACCATTGCCGAAGGTGAAAATCACCAGGTCGTTGGCGTCCGGCGCGTACACGCGCCCCTCGCCGGGCAGCATCGCCGGCTGGCCCGGGGGTGGGTAGTCGAATACCCATTGGCCGTCGCCCGGCACGTGCAGGTCCTTGGTCATGTACAGCGCGATCGGCTCCAGGAATACCGCCACGCGGCCATCCACCTGGCCCAGCGCGGCCAGCGTGCGCAGCATCTGCACCGCATCGTCGCCCCGCGAGGGGCACCCCACCACCAGGCCGGGAATGTCGCGCAGCGCGGTGATCGAGTTGTCGTTGTGGAAGTGGCCGCCGAAACCCTTCTGGTAGCCCAGCCCGGCCACACGCACCAGCATCGGGTTGCGGTACTGGTCGTTGGAGAAGAACTGCAGCGAACACGCCTCGCCGCGCAGCTGGTCGATGGCGTTGTGCAGGTAGGCCAGGTACTGGATCTCCGGGATCGGCAGCATGCCCAGGTTGGCCAGGCCCTGGGCCATGCCGAGGATCATGGTTTCGTCCAGCAGCGTGTTGAACACCCGGCGCGGGCCGAACGCCTTGAGCAGGCCCTTGCTGACCGTGTACACGCCTCCCTTCTGCGCCACGTCCTCGCCAAACAGCAGGGTCGAGGGGTACTTGGCCATCAGCTCGTGCAGCGCCTGGTTGATCTGGATCGCCAGGTGGCGCGGCGGCAGGCGTTCGGGCAGCTGCGCCGCGCCGCCGTGGGCCGCCTCGCGCGCCACCGGGTCCGGCAGGCGCTCGGCTTCGGCACGCACGGCCGCCGGCGAGTACGGCGCCAGCGGCGCGATGATGTCCTCCAGTGCAGACAGCTTCGGCCGGCGATCGGCCTCGTCCGCCGCCGCGAAGCAGCGCTGCCGCACGGCCTCGTACGCGGCCAGCAGCGCATCCGGCGTCATCCAGCCCGAGGCCAGTGCGATCTGCGCCGAGCGCAGCAGCGGGTCGGCTGCCTCGGCCGCGCAGAGTTCGGCCAGCGGCCGCCACTCGATCTCGAAATCGGTACCGGCATGGCCCATCAGCCGCGTGGTGCGCAGGTGCAGGAAGGTCGGCCGCCGCGTCTGCCGGCAATGCACCAGCGCGCGCTGGACCGCGTCATGCCCATTGGCCAGGTCCAGTCCATCGGCGAAGAAGTAGTCCAGGCCCGGCCGATGGCCGAAGCTCGCGGCGATCCAGCCCTCCGGTGTTTTTACCGAGATGCCGATGCCGTTGTCCTCGCAGACGAACAGGATGGGGGCCGGCAGCCGCTGGTGGGCGGCCCACGCAGCGGTGTTGAAGGCGGTCTGCGCGGAGGCGTGGTTGGCCGACGCATCGCCGAACGAGCAGATCACCACGCTGTCGTCGGGAATCGGCAGGCGATGGCCGATGCGCCGCCCGCTCTCGATCGCCATCGCCGTTCCCAGCGCCTTGGGCAGATGCGAGGCGATGGTGGACGTCTGCGGCAGCACCCACAGCGGCTTGCTGCCCCACACCTTGTGGCGGCCGCCGCTGGCGGGGTCGTCGCGGCTGGCCGCGAAGGACAACGCCGCATCCATCACCGGGTCCATCCCCGGCACCTTGCGGAACCGTTCGGCCATGAAGCCGCCGGAGCGGTAATGCAGGAACGCCGGATCGGTGTGCCGGGCCAGGCGCGCCACCAGCGCATTGCCCTCGTGCCCGGCCGAGCCGATCGTGTAGAAGACCTTGTTCTGCACACGCAGCACGCGCGCCATCAGGTCCAGGTGGCGGCTGATCAGCTGGGACTCCAGCAGCTCGCCGAAACCCTGGGCGTCCAGCGTGCTGCCGGGCAGGATCGGCGCGCCCGGATCGGGCCGCGGCACGGCCGGGCCGCGCCACTGCTGCACGAAGTCGATGAAGTTGGTATCGCAGATCTCGGCCCGGTTGAGGCCTTTCATGCGTGCGGGAATCGGATCGGGAACCACGGCAAACATCCATCACCCTCCGTGAGGTGCTGCGGAAACGATCAAACGTGCCGGTCAGGCCGGCTGTACGAGCAACGCCTGCACCTGCGGCGACACCGGCGGCATCGGCACGAAGCCGGGCTGCGCGCGCACGCGCCGCAGCCAGGCCAGCACGGCCGGATACGGCGCCAGCGTCACGCCGCCATCGGCGGCGACATCGGTGTAGGCGAACAGCGCGATGTCGGCGATGCCGTAGTGGCGGCCGCTGAACCAGTCGGCCTGCGCCAGGTGCTGCTCCATCACCGCCAGGGCTTGTGCCGCGCGCGCCTGCAGCTGCGGCAGTTCAGCGCGGCGCGGGGAATCGATGGCGGTCCAGCCGCGGATGAAGCGGGCCACGGCCACGCAGGGCTCATGGCTGTACTGTTCGAAGAACATCCAGCGCAGCGTCTGCGCGCGCTCCCAGCCGTCGGTGGACAGGTACGGCGTTCCTTCGGCCAGCCAGAACAGGATGGCATTGGACTCGGGCAGCACCCGGCCGTCGTCACGCTGCACCAGCGGCACTTTGGCGTTGGGGTTGAGGGCCAGGAACCCGGGCGTGTGGGTCTGCCCGTTGGCGCTGTCCACTTCCACCCACTCGTAACGGCTGCCGAGGTGTTCGAGCAGCATGCGCACCTTGTGGCAGTTGCCCGACACGGACATGCCATACACCGTCAACGGAGCCCGTACCGACGTCATTGCCACCCTCTCGGATCACTGGCGGGCGGTCTGCCCGCAGCCGCGAGTCTGGCCGCAAGCAGGCGGGCTTGCCAAGCGCGGGTGCAGCATCCTGCTCACGCCTGCCGGCGCTGTCGCCATTGGGCGCGCGACTGGCCCCAGATTTCCATCGGAACGCCTGCATGCGGCGGCGGCAATTCGCCCATGCGCAGCAGCGTGCTGCCGAGCTTGCGCGCCACGGCCTGGGAATTGACGTTGGACGGCTCGATGGTATGGATCACCTCATCCCAGCCCAGTGTGTCGAAGGCCCAGTCGATGCTGGCCACCGCAGCCTCGGGCGCGTATCCCTTGCCCCAGCTCTCGCGGCAGATGCTCCAGCCGACCTCGGTGCCGGGCCAGTCCAGCGGCTGCCACGGCCCCATGCGCCCGACCCACGCGCCGGTCGCCTTCTCGATCACCGAGAACATCGAAAAGCCATACAGGTGCCAACTGCCCACCAGGCAGCTGAAGCTGCGCCAGGCCTGCGAGGGGGGCATCACGCCACCGAGGTACTGCATCACCTCCGGGTCGCTGCAGAAGCGCAGGAAGGCATCGAAATCCTCGACGCGCGGCGGGCGCAGGATCAGGCGGTCGGTTTCCAGGGCAAGATCGACAATGCTCATGCGGCGGTCCCAATGGCTACGCCGGCCATGATCGCAGAACGTGGGCCGCACGGCAGGCCCCACAACGCGGCACGCCGGCGCAGGGCCGGCGTGTCGTTCGATGCTTCGGGGAGAAGCGGCGCTTACTGCCGGTTGGCATCCAGCGACGCGGTCTGGGTGACCAGCTGACCATCGATCACCGGCAGGCGATCGCTGCTGGGCTTGTTGTCCATCTTGACGGTCTTTTCGACGCCGTCGTAGCGGTAGGTCACGTTGTAACCGGTGACCGCGTCGCTGGTGCCCATCGCAATGCGGTTGCCCGGCTTGCTGGCCATGCGCATGGTGCCGGTGGTGCCGTCTTCATTGCGGTAGGTCACGTTGTAGCCGGTGACGCGCGTCGACTCGGAGGTTGCCGTTTCGGTGTGGCACTGCCGCTCGGTGCGGTTGACCACACGGCCCCCCACGTGGCGCTTGTCCACCTGGTTGCCGATCAGGCCACCGGCCACCGCACCGGCGGCGGTCGCTGCCTTCTTGCCGTTGCCGCCGCCGACCTGGTTGCCCAGCAGGCCACCGATCACCGCACCGGCCACCGTACCGCCGACGTTGCCGTCGCGCTCGGGCAGGCGTTCCTGCACCACCACGTCCTGGCAGACCTCATGCGGGGTCTGGGTGGTCGAGGTCTCGCGCACCGGCTCGGTGCCGATCACGGTGGCGTAGGCCTTCTCCTTGCGGGTCAGCGGATCGACCTTGACCACGTCGGCGTATTCCAGCCTGCCGGCCTTGTCTTCCAGGGCCACGGCATCGGTGCGCGCACCGTCGTCGGTCAGCGGGGTGGTGTCCAGGGTGGGCCGGCTCTGTGCCGCGGTGGTCGCATCCGGGGAGGACGTGCCGCTCTTCATGAAAGCGGCGGTGGCGATACCGCCGACGAGCAGCGCGCCAGCGGCGACCAAAGCAGTGGTGGTTGTACTTTTCATAACCGGCTCCTTGCGGACCATCCGCAACGTTCTTGAGCGAATTCCAGCATGGCGTGCCTGAACGGAATCTCCACATTCCCTGCACACCGCGTTACCCCATTCAGGTTCTGTCGCAGCAAGGCCCGTGATAGCGTTTACAGCATCTGTCGAGGAGTGCGTCATGGCCAATCCCCTGTTGCTGCCCGTGCTCGAATGGGCGCGCCACCTGCGCTACCCCACCCTGTTCAAGCTCACCGCCGGGCTGTTCGCGTTGAGCCTGCTCCTCCCGGACCCGGTGCTGCTCGTGGATGAGATTCTGCTGGGACTGGGCACGCTGCTGCTGGCCAACTGGAAAACACGCGGCAACCGGACGCCGCCGCCGCTGCCCGCCAAACGCCGCGCGTGAACCTGGTCGACAGCCACTGCCATCTGGACGCGGGCGAGTTCGACGGGGATCGGCTGCAGGTGATCGAGCGCGCGCGTGCTGCGGGCGTGCGCACGCAGGTGGTGCCGGCGGTCACGGCTGCCAGCTGGCCGGCGCTGCGAGAGACCTGCCGCCTCGGCGACGGCTTGCATCCCGCCTACGGGCTGCATCCGATGTTCCTCGATCAGCACCGGCCCGAACATCTCGATGCACTGCGCACGTGGATCACGCGCGAGCGCCCGTGCGCGGTTGGCGAGTGCGGCCTGGACTTCTTCGTGGAGGGGCTGGACGTGCAACAACAGCAGTTCTACTTCCTCGGCCAGCTACGCCTGGCGCGCGAGTTCGACCTGCCGGTGATCGTGCATGCGCGCCGTGCGGTGGACGCTGTGATCGCCGCGATCAGACAGGTGGGCGGTCTGCGCGGCGTGGTGCACAGTTTCCCTGGCAGCCCGGAGCAGGCCGCGCAGCTGCACGCGCAGGGCTTCCTGCTGGGCCTCGGCGGCCCGCTGACGTACCAACGGGCCCAACGCCTGCAGCGCCTGGTCGCGCATATGCCGCTGGAGCAGCTGCTGCTGGAAACCGACGCTCCCGACCAGCCCGACGCGGGCATCCGTGGCCAGCGCAACGAGCCGGCGCGCTTGCCGGTGATCCTGGAGACGGTGGCGCGTCTGCGCGGCCAGCCAGCAGAGCACATCGCCGCGCAGACCACCGCAAACGCACGCCGCCTGTTCGCCCTGTAGCGCCGGGCTCTGCCCGGCTGCCGTTGGCGTACGATCCGAAACACCAACACGCGCCAGCCCCGTAGAGCCGGGCTCTGCCCGGCTGCCGTTGGCGCACGACCCGAAACACCAACACGCGCCAGCCCCGTAGAGCCGGGCTCTGCCCGGCTGCCGTTGGCGTACGACCCGAAACACCAGCACGCGCCAGCCCCGTAGCGCCGGGCTCTGCCCGGCTGCCGTTGGCGTACGACCCGAAACACCAGCACGCGCCAGCCCCGTAGAGCCGGGCTCTGCCCGGCTGCCGTTGGCGCACGACCCGAAACACCAACACGCGCCAGCCCCGTAGCGCCGGGCTCTGCCCGGCTGCCGTTGGCGTACGACCCGAAACACCAGCACGCGCCAGCCCCGTAGAGCCGGGCTCTGCCCGGCTGCCGTTGGCGCACGATCCGAAATGCCTGAACACCCGCATACCACGTCGCGCGGCAGCCGGGCAGAGCCCGGCTCTACCGGGTTGCGGCCTTCTTCAGCAGCATGTCCAGCGCCTTGCCGACGGCGGCGAACGCGAAGGCGCCGGTGATGTGGGTGGCGGCCCCCAGGCCCGCGCCGCAATCCAGCTTCAGCGCCGCATCGGCGCCAAGGTTCGGGCGGATGCCGCACACGCTGCCATCCGCCTGCGGGTACTTCACGTTTTCCAGCGAGTACACCGCCGGTACGCCGAAGTACCGCGAGGCATTCTTCGGGAAATTGAAATCGCTGCGCAGCTTCTTGCGGATCAGCGCCATCATCGCGTCGTGCTCGGTACGCGACACGTCACGGATCCGCACCAGGGTGGGATCGGTACGGCCACCGGCGGCGCCCACGGTCAGGATCGGCAGCTTGCGGCGGCGGCACCACGCGATGGTTTCGACCTTGACCCGGAAGCTGTCGCAGGCGTCGATGACCAGATCGAAATCACGGTCCAGCAACTCGACCATGTTGGACACGGTCAGGAACGAGGCGACCGCATCGACGCTGATATCCGGATTGATCGCGCGGCAGCGCTCGGCCATCGCCTCGGCCTTGTTGCGACCGTACTGGCCGGCCAGGGCAGGCAACTGGCGGTTGGTATTGGACACGCAGATGTCGTCGGCATCGATCAGGGTCAGGTGACCCACGGCCGTGCGGGCCAGTGCCTCGACCACCCAGGAGCCCACGCCGCCCATGCCGACCACCGCCACCCGGCGGCTCGACAACAGGTCCACGGTGCCCACCCCATACAACCGGTCGATGCCGGCAAATCGTTCGCGCAGTACGTCATTCATCGGCACATTTTAAGGCCCATGACCCCGTACCGGTACGCGCCGTGGACAGGACGCGTCGTACCATCGCCGCAGCCACCCTCAAGGAAGCCCTCACCATGAACGATCCCGCGTCCCCGCCCCGCCGCCCCTCTGCCGCCTACCGTTACCTGTTCGTAGGCCTGCTTGGGCTGGTGATCGGGCTGATTGCCACGGTGATGGTCTCGCGTGCGATTCAGGCCCGGCAGGATCCCTTCCCGGATTCACTGATGCATGTGATGAACCGCCAGGTCGAGCTGCTGCAGGCCGCGCAGGCGCAGAACCGCTGCAGCCTGGCCGACACCGTGCCGCGTCTGCAGACGCTGCGCTCGCTGTCCAACGATCTGGACCTGGCCTTTCCCGGCCTGAAGGACAGCCAGGGCTTCCAGCAGCACGCCAGTGCCCTGCGCGCCACGCTCAACGAGGCGTTGGCGGCACCGCCGACCGACTGCCCGGGCATGGCCACGCTGGTGGAGAAGATCCAGACCGACTGCAAGGCCTGCCACCAGGATTTCCGCTGATTCATCTTCCAGCCACACTGGCGGCCCGGGATTGGCACGCTGTTCACGCTGCACAGGACACGATCTGCTCCATGCGCACCAGACGCATTCGATCATCCCTCTGGCCAGGAGATACACCATGAAGATTCAACTGATTGCCGCCGCTGCCGTTGCTACCGTCGCCCTGGCTGGCTGTGCCACCACCTCGCCGGGCTACGGCGGCGGTGGTTACAACAACGGTTACGGCAATTCCGGCGGCAACTACAACACGAACCGCTGCGCCGACTGCGGCATCGTGACCCGCATCAACCAGGTGGCATCGGGCCGCACCGCGCCGAGCGCGACCGGGGCGATCCTGGGCGGTATCGTCGGCGCCGTCGCCGGCCATGAGATCTCCGATCACACCGGCGGCAGCAAGGGCAACCAGAACATCGCCGCCGCCGCGGGCGCCGTGGGTGGTGCGTTGGCCGGCAACCAGATCCAGAAGAACGTCACCAGCGACACCTTCGACATCACCGTGCGCATGGATGACGGCCGTACCGTGGTGGTCAACCAGCGCGATCTGGGCGGCATCCGCGAGAACACCTATGTCCGCGTGGTCAACGGCAAGGTGATCCTGCGCTGATCGGCGCTGCCTGCCCGCACCATGAAAAAGGCCCGCTTGCGCGGGCCTTTTTCGTGCCGCCGCGTGGTCGACCTCAGGTCGGTTCCACAGCGTCGGCCTGCAGGCCCTTCTGGCCCTGCACAACCGTGAAGGTGACCTTCTGGCCTTCCTTCAGGCTTTTGAAGCCCTGGGTCTGGATCGCGCGGAAATGCACGAACACGTCTTCGCCGTTCTCACGGCTGATGAAGCCGAAGCCCTTGGCATCATTGAACCACTTGACAGTACCGGTCTCACGATCAGCCATCTCACTCACTCCCTGGTGACTCTGCTCTTGTTGTTGGATACGCCTGGTTGGGCGGCTGACAGCAAGGGGGAAGCGAGGTGCAACGATGCAGCGGATCCGGAAGATCTACCATCATCAGGCCACGATCCACGGTGACCTTGCCAAGCTCAGCGACCTCAACTTAACCCGGGCAAAACGAAAAAGCAACTGGCAAACCTTTCGGATGTCAACCCCATTTACCACACCATACTGGACAGCATGGACCTCTCATTCATCTTGTATCTGCTAGCGATCCTGCTGGTGCTCGCCGGCATCGCCGGGGTCATCCTGCCGGCGCTGCCCGGCATCCCGCTGGTGTTCGCCGGATTGCTGCTTGCGGCATGGGTGGACGGGTTCGCGCACGTGGGCTGGCTGCCCCTGGTCGTGCTGGGGCTGCTCACCGCCCTGTCCTTCGCGGTGGACATCCTGGCCACGGTGGTTGGCGCCAAACGGGTGGGGGCCAGCCGCAAGGCGCTGTGGGGCACGTTCATCGGCAGCATCGTGGGGCTGTTCTTCATGCCGCTGGGGCTGTTCCTCGGCCCGCTGGCCGGCGCCCTGCTTGGCGAGTACTGGCATGGCCGCGAACTGGGCCGCTCGACCAAGGTCGGCCTGGCCACCTGGCTGGGCATCCTGCTGGGCGTGGCATTGAAGCTGGCGCTGGCCATCGCGATGCTCGGCCTGTTCGCGTTCGCGTGGTTTTTCTGAAGGCGCTTTCACACCCTCGCCACGTCGTCGCCGGGCATAACGTCGCAGCAGCAGGTGATGGCCGCGCGCTGGCATGAAAACAGAGCACCGGCGACACTGTGGCGGCAATCCCATTCACTATTTGTCACCTGGCCCCGTGTTCATGACCCTTCCGCTCCCCCGTTCCGCGTTGTTCCTGGCCCTGGCCGCCTCTGCCACCAGCCTGCCGCTGGCCGCGCAGGAGGCGGCGCCGACCCCGGCCTCACCGGAAGCCTGTGCGCTGGTGGACACCGACGCCGCGCGACTGGCCTGTTACGACACGCTGTTCGGCCACACCCGCGGCGTCACCGTGGCCGCCGATGCGGCCGCCACGGCGGCCCAGCAGGCGCGCCGCGAGGAACGCCAGGCCGCCCGCAGCGCCGATGCCGATGCGCCCACGGGGCAGCGGGTCAAGCAGCGCTTCGGCGAACTGTTCCAGAACGATGGCCACCAGGCTGCCCTGGCCAACGCGGGCAAGGGCTCGCTGCTGGACAGCCGCTGGGAACTGGCCCAGGACTCCAAGCTCGGCGCCTTCCAGCTGCGCGCCTACAAGCCGGTGTACCTGCTGCCGGCGTTCTGGACCAGCGACAAGAACCAGACGCCGCAATCGCCCAACCCGGCCAACACGGTCACCACGCCGCAGCTGCTGGACAGCAACGAACTGAAGTTCCAGCTCAGCTTCAAGACCAAGATCGTGGAGAACGTGTTCGGCAACAACGGCGACATCTGGGCCGGATACACCCAGAGCTCGCGCTGGCAAGCCTACAACGCCGAGAACTCGCGTCCCTTCCGCGAAACCAATTACGAACCGGAAGTGATGATGATGTTCCGCAACGGCTACTCGATCGGTGGCTGGCGCGGTCGCATGAGCGGGATCAGCCTCAACCACATGTCCAACGGCCGCCCCGACCCGCTCTCGCGCAGCTGGAACCGGGTGATCGCCACCATCGGCCTGGACCGCGAGAACTGGGCGCTGGTGCTGCGCCCGTGGTACCGCATTCCGGAAGACCGCAAGGACGACAACAATCCGGACATCGAGGATTACATGGGCCGCGGCGACGCCACCCTGACCTGGAACCGCAACGGCCACGAAGTCTCGTTGATGGCGCGCCACTCGCTGCGCGGCGGCGATCGTTCGCACGGTGCGGTGCAGCTCGATTACGGGTTTCCGATCAGCAACCTGCTGCGCGGCCACGTACAGGTGTTCGACGGCTACGGCGAGAGCATGATCGACTACAACCACAAGGCCACCTACGTGGGCGTAGGCGTGTCGCTGCTGGAGTGGTACTGATGGCGGTGACGATCTGGCACAACCCGCGCTGCAGCAACTCGCGCGGGGCACTGGCGCTGATCCGCGAGGCAGGCATCGAACCGACGATTGTGGACTACCTCGCCACCCCGCCCGACCGCACGACCCTGGCCGCCGTGATCGCACGCATGGGCATCGCCCCGCGCGCACTGCTGCGCAGCAAGGAAGCGGCATACACCGACCTGGGGCTGGATGATCCGACCCTGGACGATGCCGCCCTGATCGACGCAATGGCTGCCCATCCGGCACTGATCAACCGCCCCATCGTGGAAACCCCGCGCGGTACGCGGCTGTGCCGCCCGCCGGAAACGGTGCGCGACCTGCTCGCGTAGCCACCGGCCGGCGGCCTGCCTGCGGGGTCAGCCGCACCCGGACATGCACGCCGAACGCCGCTCTTCGCAGCCGATCTGCACGCCACTCTGTTGACACGCGTGCGCCTTGAGCTCGCAGGAGCGGCGCAGCTCGGGATGCTGGATGTCCTTGCAGCGCTTGTCCGGCTGCGGTGCCATCTGCTGCTCGCAACTGCGGTCGTGGATTTCCTTCGGCGTGGCCATGCAGCTGCGGTAACTGGCCTGGCACTGCATCGCGCACTGCGCGCCGGCGGTGAACCCGGTGTCGGCGGCAGGGTCGCCGCTGCTGGCACAACCGGCCAGCAGCAGTGACAGCACCAGCATGCAGACGTTCCGTGACATGGGCGTGCTCCTTGTTTCCGTCGAAGGGAGGGTCAGCGTTCGATCATGCGCCCGCCACACGCCAGCGCGCAGCGCTCCCAGCGCTGGGTGCAGGCCGACGTGTCGGGCGAGGGAGGCAGGCAGGCCGCACCGCCATTGGCGCTTTCGCAGCGACGCCGTTCGCTGTCGCTGGCGTATCCCGAGCAGCGGTCCTGCAGGCGTTCCTGGCCGGCCAGGCACATCGCGTGGCTGCTCTCGGCCTCCAGCCGCGCATCGGTGGAGCAGCGCAACGCCTGCGCGTCGCAGGTGACCATGCATGCCGTGCCGGCCGGCGTGGTGGGGCGCTCGATCTCATACGACCGGCACCCCGAAAGGGCGAACACGCTCACACACCACAGCACCGCAGTCCAGCGCATTCCGATCCTCCATGATGGCGCCCCGACTGTAGCAAATACGCGCGGGGCTGCCGCGCCTCAACGCCAATCGGTGATGCCTTCGCGGCGGTACACCTCGACAAATGCCGGCCGCGCCTTGAGCCGGTCTGCGTAGGCCTTCAGTACCGGCCAGCGATCACTCGGTGCCGGCATGCCGCGCGACCAGCGCAGCAGCATCACCACCATGAAATCCACCACGCTCACCTGCTCGCCGAGCATGTACGGGCCGCTCGCTTCCACGTGATCGGCCAGCCGCTGCCACGCCGCTTCAAGGCGTTCGCGCGCGTGCCGCCGGGTCGCTTCAACATGCGCCGCGCCGGCCATTTCATGTGCGTAGAACCACGCCCGATATGCCGGCTGCACGCTGTTGGCGCACCAGAACATCCAGCGGTAGGCCTCGGCACGGGAGGCACTCCCCACCGGCGGCAGCAGGCCCGCCTGCGGGTGCAGATCGGCCAGGTGCAGCGCGATCGCCGCCGCTTCGGTCAGCACCTGGCCGTCCAGCACCAGCGTGGGCACCACGCCGGCCGGGTTCAGCGCGAGGTAGTCGGCCGTCTTGTGTTCGCGCGCCTCGAAATCCAGCAGCACCAGTTCATGCGGCAACGCCAGTTCCAGCAGCAGCCAGTGCACCACCAGCGATGCGGTGCTGGGCGAACCGTAGAGGGTGATCTGCATGGGCGCTGCCTGTCGGGGAAAACGCCGAGTATGCGCTGCGGCGCCGGCCGATGCGATGCCGCGCCGACCGGGTACAGATGCCACGCGACATTGCAGGGGACTGTCGCTGTCGGCACCCGATGCCGCCGCCTAGCATGTGCCGCCTCGCCCGTTCTTCTCCACGGTACAGCACCATGCCGGACGCCTCCGCCCTGCTCGCCTTCGCTCTGGTCGCACTGGTGATGGTGCTCACACCGGGTCCCAACATGGTCTACCTGATTTCGCGCTCGGTCAGCCAGGGGCGGGTGGCGGGCTGGATCTCGCTGAGTGGCATCGCGGTGGGATTCATGACCTACCTGGCCTGCGCCACGCTGGGTCTGACCGCGCTGCTGATGGCCGTGCCGTATGCCTACGACGCACTCCGCATTGCCGGTGCGCTGTATCTGCTGTACCTGGCCTGGCAGGCGCTGCGCCCCGGTGGCCGTTCGCCGTTCCAGGTGCGTGCGCTGTCACCTGACCGCCCATCGCGCCTGTTCGCGATGGGGCTGCTGACCAGCCTGTTGAACCCGAAGATCGCGGTGATGTACCTGTCGCTCCTGCCACAGTTCATCCAGCCCGGCGGACACGGCAGCGTTGCACTGCAATCGATGGCGCTGGGGTCGCTGCAGATCGCCATCAGCCTAGGGGTCAACGCGCTGATCGTGGGCGTGGCCGGCGGCATGGCCGCCTTTCTGGCCGACCGGCCGCGCTGGCAGGCGCTGCAGCGCGCGGTGATGGGCACAGTACTCGGCGGCCTTGCCCTGCGCATGCTGTTCGACGCGCGACGATGAGCGCCGCCCCCGCCGCAATGTTCAGGGCGTGGCGACCAGTGCCTCCAGCTGCGCGGCAACGTGGTCGAAGGGTTCAATGCTCCGCTGCGCCCGGCACATCACGATGGCCCCTTCAACGCTGGCGATGATCAGGGTGGCCAGCCGCGCCGCAGCGGCCGGCGCGTGGCCCTGCACCTGCAACGCGGCGGCCAGCCGGCGCTGCCAGTCGCCGAACGCGGCGGCGGCGGCATCCAGCGCCTCCACGGCGATGTCGTCGATCGGCTCCTCCACCGCCACACCCATCACCGGGCAGCCGCGGCGGAACTCGGTGGCGATCAGGCTCTGCCGCCACGCCGCCAGATAGGCACGCAGCCCGGCAAGCGCCCCGTCCTGCAGGTGCCGCTCCAGACGCGCACCGACGTGCGCACCGGCGAGCTCGATCGCCTCCACCACCACCTGCTGCTTGCCGCCCGGGAAGTGATGGTAGGTGGAGCCCAGCGGCGCCTCGGCGCGCTTGGTCATCTCACGGATGCTGGTGGCATTGAGGCCATGCCGGGCCAGCATCTCCACGGCGGCCACGACCACGCGCCCACGCGGATTGGTGTGTCGATTGCGCATGCGGTGACCCTTGCCATGACAGTCGTCATAGCCTACCGTAATTGACTATTACACTCGTCATATCCGGAGCCTCCATGCGCCGCACCTCCGCTCTGCCCCGCCCTTCCGGCGTTCCGGCATGAATCTCTGGTTCCGGCTGCTGTGGCTGCTGCTGAGCTCCCTGTGGCGTCCGCGGCTGTCGGCCCCGGACGGGATCTCGCGGATCCGCTCGCGGGTGTGGCTCAACGACCTGGATGTCAACGGCCACATGAACAACGGCCGCTACTGGACGCTGTTCGACCTTGGCCGCATCGACCTGATCCTGCGCAATGGCATCGGACGGGCCGCCCTGCGCAACCGATGGGCGCCGATCGTCGGTGCCGGGGCGGTACGCTTCCGACGGGAGTTGAAGCTGTTCCAGTCCTTCACTCTGGAAACCCGCGTGCTCGGCTGGCAGGACGCGCGGATGGTGATGCAGCAGCGTGTACTGATCGGCAACGATGAGGTGGTCGCCACCCGCGCCCTGCTGCTGGCCGGGTTCTACGATCGTCGGGCACGCCGTTTCGTCAGCGCCGAGGACCTGCTCGGCGCGGTCGGGGTGTGCGATGCGGTTTCACCGCCCTTGAACGACCCCGCCCAGGCCTTGCTGGACCTGGACGCCTCAATGAAGGGCGACGGCGCGCTGTAACGGGGTGCCGGCCGGTGGCCGGCACCCCGCTGGATCAGGCAACGACCACCGGAATGCTGCCGATGCGGGCCTGCCATTCGCGCGGCCCGGTGATGTGCACCGACTCGCCGGTGGCGTCGACGGCCACGGTGACCGGCATGTCCTGCACGGTGAACTCGTAGATCGCCTCCATGCCCAGGTCCGCAAAGCCGACCACCTTGGCCGCCTTGATCGCCTTGGACACCAGGTACGCCGACCCGCCGACCGCCATCAGATAGGCGGACTTGTTGTCGCGGATCGCCTCGATTGCCGCCGGGCCGCGTTCGGCCTTGCCGACCATGCCCAGCAGGCCGGTCTGCTCCAGCACCTGGCGGGTGAACTTGTCCATGCGGGTGGCGGTCGTCGGGCCGGCCGGGCCCACCACTTCGTCGCGCACCGGATCGACCGGGCCCACGTAGTAGATGAAGCGGCCCTTGAGGTCGACCGGCAGCGGCTCGCCCTTGTCCAGCATCTCCACCATGCGCTTGTGCGCGGCATCGCGCCCGGTGAGCAGCTTGCCGTTGAGCAGCAGGGTCTGGCCCGGGGTCCAGCTGGCCACGTCTTCCGGGGTGATCGTATCCAGGTCGACGCGGGTGCCCTTGGAGGCGTCGTACGTGATCTGCGGCCAGTCTTCCAGCGACGGCGGGTCCAGCATCACCGGGCCGCTGCCGTCCAGGGTGAAGTGTGCATGGCGGGTCGCCGCACAGTTCGGGATCATCGCCACCGGCAGATTGGCGGCGTGGGTCGGGAAGTCCTTGACCTTGATGTCCAGCACCGTGGTCAAGCCCCCCAGGCCCTGCGCGCCGATACCCAGCGCATTGACCTTGTCGAACAGTTCCAGGCGCAGTTCTTCGGCCCGGTTGGAGGCGCCGCGCGCCTTGAGGTCGTTGATGTCGATCGGCTCCATCAGCGATTCCTTGGCCAGCAGCATCGCCTTCTCGGCGGTGCCGCCGATGCCGATGCCGAGCATGCCCGGCGGGCACCAGCCAGCCCCCATCGTCGGCACGGTCTTGAGCACCCAGTCCACGATCGAATCGGACGGGTTGAGCATGGCGAACTTGGACTTGGCTTCCGAGCCGCCCCCCTTGGCCGCGACGATCACCTCGACGGTGTCGCCCGGCACGACCTTGACGTTGACCACGCCCGGGGTGTTGTCCCTGGTGTTGACGCGCTTGCCGGCCGGATCGGCCAGGACCGAGGCGCGCAGCTTGTTGTCCGGGTGGTTGTAGGCCCGGCGCACGCCTTCATTGGCCATGTCTTCCACGCCCATCGTGGCGTCGTCCCAGCGCACGTTCATGCCGATTTCCAGGAACACGGTGACGATGCCGGTGTCCTGGCAGATCGGCCGATGGCCTTCGGCGCACATGCGCGAGTTGATCAGGATCTGGGCCATCGCCTCCTTGGCGGCCGGCGACTCTTCGCGCTCGTAGGCTGCGGCCAGGCTCTTGATGTAGTCGACCGGGTGGTAGTACGAGATGTACTGCAGCGCGTCGGCGATGGACTGGATGAGGTCTTCCTGCTTGATCGATGTCACGACTTGCTCGCTTGCTGGAGGCTGGCGGGGGGTTAGCCCTCCATTTTACCCCCAGCGGTCCACCGATGCCGCCCCCGCGTGCCGACCGGAGCCACGGGTGAGAATGACTCGCAACGCTGCGATTTGAGGCACAGTGACAACCCCCAACCTCCTGTCACGGCAGCGCCCGCTGCGGCGTCCTCCCTGCATGCACACCCCCGATACCTTCCAGACCCATCGCCCGCGCCTGTTTGCCCTCGCCTACCGACTGCTGGGCAGCCGCAGCGACGCCGAGGACGTGGTCCAGGACGCCTGGCTGCGCTGGCAGGGGGCCGACACCACTGCCATCCGGGACCCGGAAGCCTGGCTGGTCACCGCCACCACCCGGCTGGGGCTGGACCGCCTGCGGGCTGCGCGCAACGCGCGCATCGACTATGTCGGCCCGTGGCTGCCCGAACCGCTGGAGATCGCCCTCGACCCGGATCCGATGCACGACCCGGCGCAGCGCCATGCCCACGCCGACGATGTCTCGGTGGCCTTCCTGGCGCTGCTGGAGCAGCTCAGACCCGACGAGCGCGCCGCCTTCCTGCTCAAGGACGTGTTCGACTACGACTACCCCGAGATCGCCCCGCTGCTCGACCACACCCCGGCCAACTGCCGCCAGCTGGTGCATCGCGCGCGGCAGCGCCTGCAGACCGGGCGGCCGCGCTTCGCGGTCAGCGCCGCGCAGCACCGCACGCTGCTGGAGCGCTTCATGCAGGCCACGGAACAGGGGGACCAGGCCGCGATCCTGTCGCTGCTGCACGCCAATGCGGAGATGGTGTCCGACGGCGGCGGACGGGTGACCGCCGCGATCCGCCCGCTGCTGGGCGCCGAGCGCATCGCCCAGCTGTTCTGGGCCATCGCCCGCCGCAACGGCTCGCACCCCGGGCGCATCGGCTGGGTCAACGGCGAGCCGGCGATCCTGCGGTTCGACGACGGGCATCTGCATTCGGTCACCACCGTCACCGTGGACGACGGGCGCATCGTGCGGGTGCTGAGCGTGTTGAATCCGGACAAGCTCGGCGCGGTTGTCACAGCGCGCCACGCTGCCGCGTCCTCCTGATGAAGACGGCCATCGGGGCCGTCACGGAGTCCACGATGTCCGCTTCTCCCCGCGTTCCCTACACCCGCCTGGCCGCCGACGCGTTCAAGGGCCTGCTCGCCACCAGCAAGGCCGTGCATGACAGCCCGGTCGATCCCAGGCTGATGGAACTGGTGTTCCTGCGCGTGTCACAGATCAACGGCTGCGGCTACTGCATGGACATGCACGGCACCGCGCTGCGCAAGGGCGGCATCGAGCCGCGCAAACTGGACACCCTGCCGGCGTGGCATGAAAGCCGCTTCTTCGACGCGCGCGAACGCGCCGCGCTGGGCTGGGCCGAAGCGCTGACCCGCCTGCCCGACGGTGCACCCTCCGACGCGGCGTTCGAGGCACTGACGCCGCATTTCGACGAGAAGGGCATCAGCGACCTGAGCATGGGCATCGCGGTGATCAACGCCTGGAACCGCCTCGGCGCCGGACTGCTGCCGCCGCTGCCGTAAGAGATCCCGGCAGTGCCGGCCGCTGGCCGGCACTGCACGGTGCACGCCTTGCATCGCGATATCCGCAGGGTGAGGCGGGATTGCACCGCATTCATCGTTCCGCCACGGCGCAGGCGCGCACAATAGCGCCCATGCCCGCCTCCCCCGCTGCCGGCACTCCCGGCCAGAAGAACCCGAGCCTGCGCGAACGCTTCCAGGCGATGCGCAACCTGCCCCCCTTCCTGCGCCAGGTCTGGCAGACCAGTCCCGCACTGGCCAGCGCCAGCCTGGGCCTGCGCCTGATCCGCGCCTTGCTGCCGGTGTCGATGCTGTACGTGGGCAAGCTGATCATCGATGCGGCCCTGCACCTGAGCCAGCACGAAGCCGGGTTCCCGCCGTTCGGCGAGGCGCTGTCCAGCGGCCTGCTCAACCCGCTGCTCGGCCTGCTGGCGTTGGAGTTCGGCCTGGCGATCGTGTCCGATCTGCTTGGCCGCCTGGTCAACTACGCCGACACACTGCTCTCGGAACTGTTCACCAACGTCACCAGCGTCCGACTGATGGAACACGCTGCCGAGCTGGACCTGGAGGACTTCGAGGACCCCGACCTGCAGGACAAGCTTGATCGCGCGCGCCGCCAGACGATGGGCCGGATGAACCTGATGAGCCAGCTGTTCGGCCAGGTGCAGGACAGCATCACCGTGGCCAGCCTCGCGGTAGGCCTGCTGGTGTATGCGCCGTGGCTGATCCTGCTGCTGGCCGTGGCGCTGGTGCCGGCGTTCATCGGCGAATCGCACTTCAACGCGGCCGGCTACAGCCTCAACTTCCAGTGGACGCCCGAGCGCCGCCAGCTGGAGTACCTGCGCCAGATCGGGGCCAGCGTGGAAACGGCCAAGGAGGTGAAAATCTTCAACCTCCACCGCTTCCTGATCGACCGCTACAAGACCCTGGCCGACAGGTTCTTCCGCGCCAACCGCGCACTGGCGCGGCGGCGCGCGTTCTGGGGCACCCTGCTGGCCGCGCTGGGTACGCTCGGTTACTACGCCGCCTACGCCTACATCGCCTGGCGCACCGTACGCGGCGATTTCTCCATCGGCGACCTCACCTTCCTGGCCGGCAGCTTCCTGCGCCTGCGCCAGCTGCTGGAGGGCCTGCTGATCGGCTTCTCGCAGGTAGCCGGGCAGGCGCTGTACCTGGACGACCTGTTCTCCTTCTTCCAGATCCAGCCGGAGATCCACTCGCGCGCCGATGCCATCGCCATCCCGCAGCCGATCACCCAGGGCTTTGTGTTCGAGAACGTCGGCTTCCGCTACCCCGATGCCGGGCAATGGGCCGTACGCCATCTCGACTTCGAGCTGCGCGCCGGCGAAGTGCTGGCCCTGGTCGGCGAGAACGGCGCCGGCAAGACCACCCTGGTCAAGCTGCTGGCGCGCCTGTACGACCCGGACGAAGGCCGCATCCTGCTGGACGGGCGCGACCTGCGCGACTACGACCTGGACGACCTGCGCGCCAACATGGGCGTGATTTTCCAGGACTTCGTGCGCTACAACCTCAGCGCCGGCGAGAACATCGGCGTCGGCCTGGTCGAGGCGATGGGCGACCAGGCGCGGATCCGCGATGCGGCCCGTCGCGGCATGGCCGACGAGGTCATTGCCGGCCTGCCCGGCGGCTATGACCAGCTGATCGGGCGCCGCTTCAAACTGGGCATGGACCTGTCCGGCGGCCAGTGGCAGAAGATCGCCATCGCCCGCGCCTACATGCGCGACGCGCAGGTGATGATCCTCGACGAACCGACCGCCGCGCTTGACGCGCGCAGCGAGTTCGAGGTCTTCCAGCGCTTCAAGGAGCTGTCCGACAACCGTACCGCCGTGCTGATCTCGCACCGCTTTTCGTCGGTACGCATGGCCGACCGCATCCTGGTGCTGGCCGGCGGCCGCATCGAGGCCAGCGGCACCCATGCCCAGCTGATGGCTGAAGGCGGCCGCTACGCCGAGTTGTTCGAGCTGCAGGCTGCCGGGTATCGTTGAGGCCCCTTCCGCATGCGTTTCCGGCCAGTCAATGAGAATTTATCTCATTTGAGATAAACTGGGCGGGACAACACAGATCAGACCCCACCCCCATGTCTTCCGCTTTCGGCGCCGAAACGGTGCTTGAGGTCCGTCACTGGACCGACGCCTACTTCAGCTTCACCACGACCCGCGACAGCGGTTTCCGCTTCGAGAACGGCCAGTTCGTGATGATCGGCCTGGAAACCGACACGCGCCCGCTGCTGCGCGCGTATTCGATCGCCAGCGCCAACTGGGAAGAGAACCTGGAGTTCTTCAGCATCAAGGTGCAGGACGGCCCGCTGACCTCGCGCCTGCAGCACATCAAACCAGGCGACAAGGTCCTGGTCGGCAAGAAGCCCACCGGCACCCTGCTGATCAGCGATCTGCACCCGGGCAAGCACCTGTACCTGCTGGGCACCGGCACCGGCCTGGCACCCTGGCTGTCGGTGATCAAGGACCCGGAAACCTACGAGCGCTTCGACAAGGTGATCCTCACCCACGGCGTGCGTTTCGAAAAGGACCTGGCCTACCGCGACCTGTTCGAGAAGGAACTGCGCGAGCACGAATTCCTCGGCGAGATGATCGGCGAGAAACTGCTGTACTACCCGGCCGTCACCCGTGAGCCGTTCCCGAACCAGGGCCGCCTGACCTCGTTGATGGAAAGCGGCGAGATGCAGAAGACCCTCGGCCTGCCGCCGCTGGACCCGGAAAACGATCGCGCCATGATCTGCGGCAGCCCGCAGATGCTGGCCGACCTGCGCAGCGTCCTCGATGCCCGCGGCTTCCAGACGTCCCCGCGCATCGGTACGCCCGGCCACTACGTGTTCGAACGCGCCTTCGTGGAAAAATAAGCGCGCCCGCGCAAGGAAGCATTGCCGATGATCACGATGATCCGCCCCGCCCTCGCGTGCCTGCTGCTCGCGATCAGCCTGGGCGCCAGCGCCGCCACCGCCGAGCCGCCCAAGGCCGGCGACCTGCCGCCCCAGCTGCTCGGCAAGGACCGCCAGGGCGAACCTGTCGACCTGGCCGCCCATCGCGGCAAGGTCGTCATCGTGACCTTCTGGGCATCCTGGTGCGGCCCGTGCCGCAAGGAACTGCCGGTGCTCGGCCAGTTGCAGGACATCGTCGGCACCGACGCCCTGCAGGTGTTTGCGGTCAACGTCAAAGAACCGCGCGCGGACTTCCTGGCCATCGCCCGCGGTCGCAAGTCGCCGCCGCTGACCTGGATCCACGACAGCCGCGGCCTGGTCTCCGACCAGTACGGCATCGAAGCCCTGCCGCACATGTTCATCCTCGACCATGACGGCCGCGTGGCCCACGTCCACCGGGGCTACTCTGAACAGGCCCTGCCGAAGATCCTCGAGGAAATCACCGCCCTGCTGCCCGACGAGGTCCGCAACCGCCGGGCTGGCGGCTGACTGCTCAGCCCAGCGCCGCCTCGATATCCCCGCGCAGCGACGCCGGCGTATCCGTCGGCGCGTACCGCGCCAGCACCTGTCCATCGCGTCCGACGAGGAACTTGCTGAAGTTCCATTTGATCCCGCGCGTTCCCAGCACCCCGGACTTCTCTGCCTTCAGCCACTGCCACAGCGGATGCGCCGCCGGCCCGTTGACCGCGACCTTGTCCGACAACGGAAAATCGACCGCATAGGTCAGCGAACAGAACTGGGCGATCTCGGCCGCATTGCCCGGCTCCTGGTGCCCGAACTGGTCGCAGGGAAACCCGATCACCACCAGCCCGCGCGACCCGAACTCGCGCCACAGCGCCTCCAGGCCCTCGTACTGCGGTGTAAACCCGCACTTGCTCGCCACGTTCACCAGCAGCAGCACCTTGCCCCGATACTGCTCCAGCGCCTGGGGCTGGCCCGAGAGATCCACGAACGAAAAATCAAAGGCGGTGGTCACGGACGGCGGCTCCTGCGGAAACCGGCATCTTAGCGCCGTGCGGGTTGGCGCGGCCCGACCCGGCCCGCGCCCGGCGGCAACCTCACCGCCGCCGCCGCCGCCGCCGCACGCCCGCATGCCATGTCTTTCGACACAAGCCCGGGGCCCTCACATCGCGGTAATCTCGGGCACTTGTCTGACCGGAGAATCCCCCCTTGACCACCCGTCTTGCCCTTGCCGTCGCCGTCACCCTCGGCCTGGCCCTGCCCGCCTACTCCGCCGTCGCCGCCACCCCGGCCGCGAACACCGCCCAGCAGGCCAATCCGTTCTTCGCCGACAGCCCGCTGCCGCTGCACTACCCGCAGTTCGACAAGATCAAGGACAGCGACTTCGCCCCCGCCTTCGACGCCGGCATGGCCCAGCAGCTGAAGGAAGTGGAGGCCATCGCCAACAACAAGGCCAAGCCGACCTTCGACAACACCCTCATCGCCCTCGAAAAGAGCGGTGACATCCTGGATCGCGCCACCACCGTCTTCTTCAGTCTGGTCGGTGCCGACACCAATGACGTGCGCAAGAAGCTGCAGGCCGACTATTCCGCCCGCTTCGCCGCCCACAGCGATGCCATCGCCCTGAACGGCAAACTGTTCGCGCGCATCCAGACCCTGTACGACACCCGCAGCCAGCTTGGCCTCGACGCCGAAGGCGTGCGCCTTGTCGAAAAATACTATGACAACTACGTCCGCGCCGGTGCCAAGCTCAACGACGCCGACAAGACCAAGCTCAAGGCCATGAACGCCGAGCTGGCCAAGCTCGGCACCACGTTCAGCCAGAACGTGCAGAACGAAGTGAATGCCTCCGCCGTCATCGTCGACGACGTCAAGCAGCTGGACGGCCTCTCGGCCGAGCAGATCGCTGCCGCCGCCGAAGCCGCCAAGGCCCGCAAGCTGGACGGCAAGTATGTCATCGCCCTGCTCAACACCACCGGCCAGCCGCCGCTGACCAACCTGCGCAACCGCGACCTGCGCCAGAAGATCTACGAAGCGTCCATCACCCGCGGCAGCCGCGGTGGCCAGTTCGACAACACCGCGCTGGTCTCGCGCATCATGCAGCTGCGCGCCGACAAGGCCAAGCTGATGGGCTTTGACAACTTCGCTGCCTACAACCTCACCAACCAGACCGCCAAGACCCCCGAAGCCGTCAACGCCATGCTCGGCCAGCTCGCCCCGGCCGCCGTCGCCAACGCCAGGCGCGAAGCCGCCGACCTGCAGGCCATGATCGACAAGGAACAGAAGGCCGCCGGCAAGCCGACCTTCGCCCTGGAAGCATGGGACTGGGCGTTCTACAGCGAGAAGGTGCGCCAGGCCAAGTACAACTTCGACGAATCCCAGCTCAAGCCCTACTTCGAAATGAAGAGCGTGCTCGAGGACGGTGTCTTCCACGCCGCCAACCTCGAGTATGGCCTCACCTTCAAGCAGCGTACCGACCTGCCCGTCTACCACGACGACGTCACCGTCTACGACGTGTTCGATGCCGACGGCAGCCAGCTGGCGATCTTCATCTTCGACCCGTACGCCCGCGCCTCCAAGCGTGGCGGCGCCTGGATGAACTCCTACGTCTCCCAGTCCGCCCTGACCGGCTTCAAGCCGGTGGTCGCCAACCACCTCAACATTCCCAAGCCGCCGGCGGGCCAGCCGACCCTGCTGACCTGGGATGAGGTGAGCACCACCTTCCACGAGTTCGGCCACGCCCTGCATGGCATGTTCTCCAACGTGAAGTATCCCTACTTCTCCGGCACCGCCGTGCCGCGCGACTTCGTCGAGTTCCCCTCGCAGGTCAACGAGATGTGGGCCGACAACCCGGTCATCCTGAAGAACTACGCCAAGCACTACCAGAACGGCAGCGCCATGCCCCAGGAACTGCTCGACAAGGTGATCGCCGCTGCCAAGTTCAACCAGGGCTTCGCCACCACCGAGTACCTCGGTGCGGCCATGCTCGACCAGCGCTGGCACCAGATCGGCCCGGACCAGGTCCCGGCCGCCAAGGACGTGATGGCGTTCGAGCGCGCTGCGCTGGAGAAGGACGGCATCTACTATGCGCCGGTTCCCCCGCGCTACAAGACCCCGTACTTCAGCCACATCATGGGCGGCTACTCGGCCGGCTACTACGCCTACATCTGGTCCGAAGTGCTGGACGCCAACACCCAGAAGTGGTTCCGCGAGAACGGTGGCCTGAGCCGCAAGAACGGCGACCATTTCCGCGAAACCCTGCTTTCCAAGGGTGGCAGCGTCGATGCGATGGAACTGTTCCGCAACTTCGCCGGGCACGAACCACAGATCGAGCCGCTGCTCGAAAAGCGTGGCCTGACCGAGGGTGGCGGCAAGAAGTAAGGCCGGTCACAACAACGGCACGTAAATGAAAACCGCCCGGGACACCGGGCGGTTTTTTTTCAGGCGGGGCTAGCGCGGCGCCACATACCCCCCCGGCACGCCGCTGGGCGACAGCACCAGCTGCCACAGCTGCGCGTGGCGGCAGCGGAAACTGGCCATGGAACCGGCCAGATAGAAGCGCCACATGCGCTTGAAGCGTTCGTCGTAACGCTGCCCGTCCAGTCGCGGCCATGCCGCTTCGACGTTGGCGCGCCAGGCCTGCAGCGTGCGATCGTAGTCCGGGCCGAAGCTGTGCCAGTCCTCCAGCACGAACAGGCCCTCGCAGGCCGCCGTGATCTGCGCCGCCGACGGCAGCATCGAATTGGGAAAGATGTAGCGCGCGATCCAGGGGTCAGTGCGGTGACGCGACAGATTGCCACCGATGCTGTGCAGCAGGAACAGGCCATCGGGCTGCAGGCAGCGCCGGACCATCTCGAAGTAGCCGCGGTAGTTCTTGTCACCCACGTGCTCGAACATGCCCACCGACAGGATCGCGTCGAACGTCTCCTCGACGTCGTGGTAATCCTGCAGCCGGATCTCGATCGGCAGGCCCGCGCACAGCTCGCGGGCATACTCGGCCTGCTCCCGGGAAATGGTGATGCCCACGCCGGAGACACCGTAGCGTTCGGCGGCGAACTTCAGCGCCTCGCCCCAGCCGCAGCCGATATCCAGCACACGTTGGCCCGGACGCAGCCGGAGCTTGCGGCAGATCAGGTCAAGTTTGGCTTCCTGCGCGGCATCGAGGTCCTGTGCCTGCGCCCAGTAGCCGCAGCTGTACACCAGACGCCGGCCCAGCATCGCCTCGTACAGATCGTTGCCGAGATCGTAATGGCGCCGCCCGACGTCGAAGCTGCCGGAGCCCGCCTGCAGGTTGAACAGCCGCGCCTTCAGCGCATCGGCCACCTCGCGCCAGCCGTGCACCCGTTCGTCCAGGTGCGCCTGCATCAGGCGCACCAGCAGCCCGTCCAGGCTGCCGGCATCCCACTGCCCGTCCATGTAGCTCTCGCCCAGCCCCAGCGACCCATGCGCCATCACCCGCGTATAGAAATGCGGATCGTGCACCTGGATGTCGTGGGGCTGGTCGCCGTCCACCTGGACGCCGGCCTCGTGCAGCAACTCCTGTACGCGTCGTTGCAGGCCAACGTCCATGCCGCCCCCGTCAGCCGCGTGCGAACAGGCCCGCGTAGGCGGCGCCGACATACGGCAGCAGCACGCTGGCAGGCACGTCCACCGACTGGGTGCCGTCCGAATACGGACCGACCTGGTACGGCGGGAACACGAACCGCACCGCAGTGATCTTGCCGTCGGTGCCGGTAATGGGCTGGAACTGGCTGAAATTCTCCACGCTCGCATCCGTGCCGTCGGCGATCATCCGGCTGGCGTTGCGCAGCGACTCCTGCATCTGCGCCGGTTCCAGGTCGTCCCCGCTCAGGCGCGTTGCAACGCGCTCGCGCAGCTGGTCGGCCACATACACGCTGACCGCCTTCCAGCCCTTGGCATCGGCCACCAGCTGGTCGGCCGTCAGCATCTGCTGCTGCTCGGGCAACCACACAAAACGCGCCACCAGCGGCTCGCCGTGGGCGCCACCGGTGTAGCGGCTGCCATCGGCGCCAACCACCACCAGCTGCGGGGTTTCCAGCAGTTTCTCAAAGCTCAGCGACAGCTCGTAGGGCATGGTCGGCGTGTCGTTGCCCAACCCGTCAACGGCCTGCTGCAGTTCGCCACGGGCGCTGTCGGCATAGGCCTTCAACGCCTTGGCCAGCCCGGGATAGCGGGCCAGATCCGGCGGGTAGCTGATACCCACGACCGCCTGCGGGGAGGTCTCGATGACATCGCGAAGCTCCACCGGCGCGTCGGCCGGCACGATGCCGGTGGCGGGCGCGGCCGGGGCGGTGTCGGCCACCGGTGCGGCCGGCGGTGGTGTATCGGTATCGCGTTGACACCCTGCCGCCAACATCACGGCCAGGGCCACGCCGCTGGCGCGCAGCGCGCGGCGGTTTACTGCGTTGTCCATCCTTACATCCCCTTGTTGTAACCCACCATCATGAGCGGTGTTGCCTGAAGCATGACCGGCTGCTCAACCCGCCAGCAGGTCGTCGTATTCCGCGTGCCGTTGCATGAAGGCTTCGGCATAGGCGCATGCAGGCACCACTTTGAGTTTCTGTTCGCGCGCATAGCGCAGCGCCACCCGGGTCAGCTCACCGGCGATGCCGCGGCCGCCGATCGCCTCGGGCACTTCGGTGTGCGTGATCACCATCCGCTTGCGCCGGTTGCGGGTCTGAATCTGGTAATCCAGCAACGCCAGATGACCCCGCACCCTCGCCTGGAAGCGATGCCGGACCTCATCGTGCTCCACCTCGTAGGCCAAGCCGGGCGGGGTGACCGAAGCCATGAGCGGTGTCTCCTGCGGCGACTGACGCGATAGTGCGCAGCCGGCCGCCATGATCGCGTGAAGCCTGAACAGGGACAACCACCGACGCGCTGCGTCACATCCTGCCGCGCGCACGGAGGTCAGCGCCTGGCCACGGTGGACTGCGTTTGCGTGGGATGCCGCTCAAGCCTGCCCGGTTCAAGCCGATATAGGGAACGGACAGGGCGTAAAAGCTGGCATGGCTTTTGCGAGACCTGCCTGCCCGACCGCGTTTTATGGAGGCCCTCATGGACAACGCACCGCAGCCCCCCGCTCTTCCCGTGGACGCCGACAGCTCGCTGCTGGAAGGCCTGTTCGAGCTGGCCGTCAACGGCCAGACCCAGGGCTGGGAATTCGACCAGATCGACAACGAGGTCTATGCGCGCCTGCTGAGCACCTACGGCGCGGACAGTCAACAGGCCGCCTGAGCGGCCTTCCGGTTTTCGCGCGTCTCGACCAACGGCCGTGACCTGCCGCGGGGTGCCGGTGATCCCGGTCCCGACAGGTACCGACCGT
>NZ_CAMPPN010000012.1:0-155083 GCF_946900935.1 Stenotrophomonas sp. Marseille-Q5258 | reverse complement strand
CAGTCGATCTCGAACCGGGTGCTGCCGCAGACCGCCTCCTGGCCCTCGAAGCGCTCCACCACCAGGCCGGAGGCCGGGCCGAGCAGCTGGATCAGGCGCGCCTGCTGGGAGGGAGCGCCAAGGGTGGGCGCCAGCGAGCGGTGCGAGATATCCATATCGTCGACATTCCGTGAACCGGGGGACGCCAGCGTAGGGACACGGCCCGGTCACAGCCATCGGAAAACCCCGGCCCATCCGACCGCCGCGTCCGGTGAACGCGCCTGGACGCCTTGTCAGCCGGGGGATGAGGGCGCGCGCGGACGTCGGAGATTTCAGATGCGTTGTACTCCGGGGAGACCTCCGGTGCTGTCGCAATCGGTCTTCCGGCTGCCCAATGCGTCTACCCTGCCCTCCGGACCCGCCCCTTGGCCGGGACGCCCTGCAGACGGCGTTGAGCGTGAAGGCGGAGGGGACGGGTAAAAATGGGCGTCCCCGGTTCCGAAATGGGATGAGGCGCACAGTTTTTAACGGTGCTATCCTCTTCTGCTCACCGGGGGAACGCTGGGAAGCGGGTGCACGGGATGACCGGCAAGGTTGCGGCGGCGATTGTGTGCGAACAGGAGCCAGGCATCGCGCAGACAGCGATGGCTGAGATCGTCCATGCCGTCTTGAGCCCTGACGAATTCACATTGTTCGCCGAATTCGGCCGCCAGCGCAAGGTGACCGCCGGCGACCTGCTGTTCCTGCGCGGGCAGCCCGGCGACACCATGTATGTGATCGAGAGCGGCGCGGTGGAACTGGATTTCGGCGAAGACCTGGTGGTCAAGTCGCTGGGCCAGCATGAGTTCTTCGGCGAACTGGGGCTGCTCATCGGCGACCACCCGCGCAGCGCCGACGCCCGCGCGCTGCAGGACAGCGTACTGCTGGAACTGGACCACGCCGATTTCCAGCGCCTGGTCATCCGCGATCCGGGCCTGGTGGCGTACTTCCTGCGGCGGACCATCATGCGCGTGGTGAGCAACGAACAGGTTCTGATCCGGCAGCTGCGCCGGCGCAACCACGACCTGGAAACCGCGCTGGACAACCTGTATGTCACCACCCACCAGCTCACCCACACCCGCGAACTGGTGCGCACCGACGAGCTGACCGGCCTGCACAACCGTCGCGGTCTGGCGCTGTACCTGCAGGAATGCCGCAGCCACGCCGACGGCCCGCCGCAGGGCCTGCTGCTGATCGACTGCGACAGCTTCAAGCAGGTCAATGACGAACACGGCCATCAGGCCGGCGACCGCGTCCTGCAGAGCGTGGCCAACATCCTGCGCTCGGTCGCCACCGAGCAGGACATGGCCTGCCGGCTGGGTGGCGACGAGTTCTGCCTGCTGTTGCGGCAGGCCGACGCCGATGTCCTGCAGCACGCCGCCGAGTTCATCCTCAGTGCTGTGCACGGCCTGATGGGCCGCGCCCACGGCATGCCGCACGTCTGCCCGGTCAGCATCGGGGTGGGCCTGCTGGACGCCCACAGCGACTGGAGCGAGTGGTACGCTCGCGCCGACAGCGCCCTGTACCAGGCCAAGCGCCTGGGCGGCAACCGGTTGCACTGGTCGCGTGCAGCGACCGATACGCCCTGATCGGGAGAGCGGCATGAATGGCGACATCGGAACGTCGACCCAGACCCCGCAGTTGCGGGCTCTGCTGTTCACCGACCTGTGCGACTCGCTGATCCTGGTCGAGCGTATCGGCGACAGCGCCGCGGCCGAGTTGTTCCAGCAGCACGACCGCCTGGTGCTGACCCTGCAGCAGCAGTGGAACGGCCATCAGATCGACCGCTCCGACGGTCTGTTCCTCCTCTTCGAACGCGCCATCGATGCGCTCGGCTTCGCACTGGATTACCAGCGCGGCCTGCAGCAGATCGGCGAGGAACGCGGCATCGTGCTGCGTGCCCGTTCCGGTCTTCACGTTGGCGAAGTGCTGACCTGGGAAAACAGCCCCGAGGCGATCAAGGTCGGGGCCAAGTCGCTCGAGGTCGAGGGCCTGGCCAAACCGATGGCCGCGCGCCTGATGACGCTGGCCCGCCCCGGCCAGATCCTGCTGTCGGCGGTGGCCGAATCGCTGACCCATCGCGTCACCGGCGAACTGGGCGAGCGCGGCGAGCGCCTGTTGTGGAAGTCGCACGGCCGCTGGCGCTTCAAGGGCGTGCCGACCACCCAGGAGGTCTTCGAGGTGGGCGAGATCGGCTTCGCGCCGCTGCGCATGCCGCGCGGCAACGCCAAGGCGCGCCGTGACATTCCGCTGTGGCGGCAGCCGCCCGCGTTGGCTGCTGAAGCACTGCTGGTGGCGGCGCTGGCCGTGGGCGGCTGGATGCTGCTGCGGCCGGAGCCGGCGATCGCGTTTGCCGAGCGCGACTGGGTCGTGGTGGGGGACGTCAACAACCTCACCGGCAATGTCCTGCTCGACGACAGCCTGCAGCAGGCGTTCCGGATCAGCCTGGAGCAGTCGCGCTTCGTCAACGTGCTCAGCGACATGAAGGTGCGCGATACGCTGACCCGGATGCGGCGTGCGCCCGATGTCCGCCTCGACCGGCGTCTTGCACTGGAGGTGGCGGCACGGGATGGCGCGCGCGCGATCATTCTGCCGTCGGTGCTGGAAGTGCACGGCAAGCTGCGCGTCTCGGTTGAAGTGGTCGACCCGGCCAGCGGCGAGACGGTCTACTCCGACTATGCCGATGGCCGCGGGCTGGAATCGGTGCTGGCCTCCACCGATCATGTGGTTGCCAGCCTGCGTGGCCGTCTGGGTGAAGCCCTCCAGGATATCGACCGTACCTCGGCACCGCTTCCGGAAGTGGCCACCGCCAATCTGGATGCGCTCAACGCCTATGCCAAAGGGCTGGCGGCCTACGGTCAACATCGCATGCCGCAGGCACTGGCGTATTTCGAGCAGGCGACCCGGCTGGACCCGGAGTTCGCCTTCGCCTATCTGGCCCAGTTGCGCATCCAGGTCAGCCGCGGGCAGCGCGACCCGGCGCGCGAGCTGCTGGCCAAGGCCGTTCTGCTGCGTGACCGCCTCACCGCGCGCGAGGCGCTGTACCTGGATGCGTGGAAACTGGAATTGAGCGAGCCGGGCCAGGCCGCAGCCGCAGAGAAGTGGAAACTGCTGGCCGATCTCTACCCGGACCATCACGGCGCGCACATCAACTACGGTCTGTCCGAGCTGGACATGGGCCGTTACGCGGTGGCCGAGCAGGCGGTGCGCCACGGCGATGTCATGCAGTACCCCCTGCGCAGCCTGGCCGTGGACCTGCTTGGCCGTACCCAGCTGGCGCAGAACAAATTCGGCCAGGCGCTGCGCACCTTCAACGAGGCGGCCGTCTCCAGTGGCGGGCAGGGGACCCGTCAGCGCGTCGCCGCGCTGGCGGCGTCCGGCGACGTTGCCGCCGCCACCCGACTGCTGGGAAAGCTGGAAAAGAACGATCCGGGCAACTGGCTGGAGCGCACGTCACTGGCGCTGGACCAGGGCAATACCGATGCGGCACGCCGTTCGGCCCAGCAGGCGGCCGCCGACTGCGGGACCTCGGTCCAGGTGTGCGAACTGTTTGGCGTCATCGACCTGTCGGTGCGCAGCGGGACCGGGCAGCCTCCCACCGAAGCCGAGTTCCACCGGCTGGTGCAGCCGCTGCTGCGGCAGGCCGGGCGCAGCGACACCGATGACCGCGGCCAGCGCCTGTACTTTGCCGCCGTGGCCGTCTACGCCGCACAACGCGCCGGCCTGGATCGCGTCGCGCCCCACTACCTGCCCACTCTGCTGCCGCTGGCACGCCAGCTCGGCGATGCCCGGGCGGCGCAGGTGGTGTCCATCGTGGATGCAGTGGAACTGGCGCGGCGCGGAAAGACCGGACAGTCCGTGGCGCGGTTGAAGGCGCTGGAAGACGGCAGCGAGCTGTACCAGGTCCACAGCGCGCTGCGCAGGGCCTATCTTGCCGAAGGCGCGGAGCAGGATGCGGAACGGGAACGGCAGTGGCTGCTTGCCAATCGCGGCCGCGCGTATGCCGAAAGCGCCGGCTCCTACGCCATGCAGGCGCTGAACGTGCACGACGCCAGGCTGGCCGTGCAGCGTTGCCCGGCAGCGGGCTGCCCCGCTGTCGCGGCCGTTCGCTGATCCCTGGTCAGGGCGTGCGCTTGAGCGAGGCATCCACCTCGCCGGTGACGAAGCAGTGAGGGTTGTTGAACATCGTCACCCGGGTGAGGTGGTCCAGCAATGCCTCGCGAGCCGCCTCGAACTCCGCAGGCGATGCCAGCGTGCCGTCGAGACAGCACAGCACCGACGCTTCGCCCAGGGATGCATCGATCTCGCTCAATGCCTGCGCAGGGCTGGCAGCGAAACGGGCGCGGAAGTCGGCATCGCTGGACAGCAGGTCCAGCAGCTTGATGGCATCGGCGGGGCTCAGGGGGGTCTTTTCACTCGACATGCGGGCAGTCTCGACAGAAGAAGCGTGGTGGCGACGGGGCAGGGCGCCAGGCAAGGCCGGCAAGCCTGCGATCGGTAGCGGCCAGAGCAGGGGCGACTTGAATGTGGCATGCCCACGCGTGGGCGGGTGGGGCTGAAGAATACGGCAGGGATGCCGACAACGAAGGGCGGATGCGATCCGCGAAGCACTGAGGACGGCGTGGAAATGGAAGCAGGCAGGTCGATGCGGCGTTGCGGAATCGTGCATCTCGAGCCGCAGTGCGAAGTGTCATTCTCGCTGCAGAGCGTGCTGCTTGGCGGCAGTGGCGTGGATACGCACCTTCGATGGCTGGCGCTGGCACCGCATCTGGATGCGCCGCTGGAGCTGGATGCGTCTGCGGTGCTGCTGCTGGGACGCTTTGACGCGCAACGCTGGAGCGCGCCCCCTGCCGATGCCGACGCCGACGTGCTGCGGATCCTGGTCGAGGGAGGCCTGGTGTTCATCCGCGACCGCGCGCATCCGTTGCGCACGCGCGATGAGCAGCTCCGCGACATGCACTGGTGGGGACCGGCCGCGATCGCCCACTGGATGGGACGCTGGCAGGGCCAGGACAGCGCCGCCGCGCTCGAATCAGCCGGCATGCAGACCGCCGCAGGCCTGCGCGGGAACCTGGGTCCACCACCACCGGCGGTGGCGCGACGGGATGGCGTCACCACGCTGCTTCCGCATCCGGAGGAAGACGCCTTCGACGCGCTGCTGCAGTCGCGTGCGACCTGCCGCAACTTCGATACCGCCCACGCGCTGCCGCTGCAGGAGCTTGCGCGTCTGCTCAAGCGTGTCTTCGCTGCCACCGGCCGCTATGACCTCCAGGCCGACAGCATTTTCTTCAAGAAGAACGTGCCGTCAGCCGGTGGATTGCATCCCACCGAGGCCTACCTGCTCGTGCAGAACGTCGCCGGGCTGGCGACGGGCATCCATCACTACGATCCCGCCTCGCATGCGCTGACGCGGTTGCCTGGCGATGACACCCGCCTGCGTGAGGTGGCGCTGTCGGCGCTGGCCGGGCAGCACTGGTTTGCCGATGCGCACGTGCTGGTGGTGCTGGCACCACGCTACCCGCGTACCTACTGGAAGTACCGCAACCACGCCAAGGCCTACCGCGCCGTGACGCTGGATGTGGGGCACCTTTCCCAGCAGTTGCTGCTGTGCGCGACCCAGCAGAAGCTGGGTGCGTTTGTTACCGCGGCCATCAACGAGCATGAGATCGAGCGCCTGCTCGGACTCGACCCGATGGCCGAAGGCCCGATGGCCATCTGTGGCGTCGGCTGGCGCGCGGCACAGATGACCACGACCGAATTCGATCCCGGCCAGCGCGTCTGGGAGAAGACGCCTGGCGCGGACGCGGGTTGAGCGCGGGGACGCGATGGCCGTTCCCCGCGGTCGGGCCTAATCCGCCTCGAAATCCACCAGCACCGCGCCATCGCCGACCTGGTCGCCGGCCTTGACCCGGTAGCCCTGCACGACGCCGTCGGCCGGTGCCTGCAGGGTGTGTTCCATCTTCATTGCTTCGAGCACCAGCAGCGGCGCGCCACGCGCGACCCGCGTGCCCGGCGCCACCGACGTGGCGACAATGCGGCCGGGCATCGGCGCGAGCAGGCTGCCCGCGTCGACAACCGCCTGGTCCGCCTCGCTGACCGGGTCGTGCACGGTGAAGCGCTGCACGCCGTCGCCACCGAACAGATACAGCTCGTTGCCGTCGCGGACCAGGCGCGCGCGATGCAGCCGGTCGCCGATCTGCACGCGCAGGCCACCGGCCTCCAGGCCGCCATGCACGGGCAGGGCGGCACCGTCGTCCAGTTGCACCGACCAGGCGGTGTGCTGGCCGGTCACGCCGATCACACGCTGGGTGCCGCGGTGTTCCAGCGTCAGCCGGCGTGCGGCAGGTGCGCCAAGGCGCCAGCCATCCTGGGCCTGCCACGGCGAATGGCGGTCGCGCGGGTCCACGCTGGCCGCCTCGCTGCTGGCCACGGCGGCGAGGCCGGCCAACGCCCACAGGGCCGGGTCGCTGTCGCCTTCGTTGGGTGCCAGCGCGGCCTGCTCGCGCTCGATCAGCGCGGTATCCAGCCTGGCCTGGGCGAAGGAACCGGTCATCACCAGTCGACGCAGGAACGCGGCGTTGGTGGTTACTCCGACCACCTCGCACTCGGCCAGCGCCTGCTGCATGCGACGCAGCGCGGCATCGCGGTCCACGTCCCACACGATCAGCTTGGCGATCATCGGGTCGTAGAACGGGGTGATCGCATCGCCCTGCTCGACGCCGGCGTCCACGCGCACGTGCGCGCTGCCGGCTGGCAATCGCAGGTGGCGCAGCGTGCCGGTGGAGGGCAGGAAGCCGCGGTCGGCATCTTCGGCGTACAGGCGTGCCTCCAGCGCATGGCCGCGGATCTGCAGTTGGTCCTGGCGCATCGGCAGCGGCTCGCCGCTGGCCACGCGCAGCTGCCACTCCACCAGGTCGGTGCCGGTAATGCACTCGGTGACCGGATGCTCCACCTGCAGGCGGGTGTTCATTTCCATGAAGTAGAAATCGCCGTCGGGACCGGCGATGAACTCCACCGTACCAGCGCCGACATAGTTCACCGCACGCGCGGCATCCACGGCTGCCTGGCCCATCGCGGCGCGCCGTTCGGCGGTCATGCCCGGCGCGGGTGCCTCTTCCAGCACCTTCTGATGGCGGCGCTGCACCGAGCAGTCGCGCTCGAACAGGTACACCACATTGCCGTGGCTGTCGCCAAACACCTGGATCTCGATGTGGCGCGGTCGCTCGACGTATTTTTCCACCAGCACGTGCGCGTTGCCGAACGCCGACTGCGCCTCGCGCTGGCAGCTGGCCAGCGATTCAACGAAGGCGGCGCTGTTGTCGACGCGGCGCATGCCCTTGCCGCCGCCGCCGGCACTGGCCTTGATCAGCACCGGGTAGCCGATGCCGTCGGCCTGCCCGCGCAGGAACTCCGGCGCCTGGTCAACGCCGTGGTAGCCCGGGGTGAGCGGCACGCCGGCCTGCTGCATCAACGCTTTGGCCGCGCTCTTGTCGCCCATCGCGCGGATCGCCGCGGCGGAGGGGCCGATGAACACGATGCCGGCCTCGGCGCAGGCCTGGGCGAAGTCGGCGTTCTCGGACAGGAAGCCATAACCGGGATGGATTGCCTGCGCGCCGGTGCGGCGTGCGGCGTCGAGGATGGCATCGCCGCGCAGGTAGCTCTCACGCGCCGGCGCCGGGCCGATCGCGATGGCCTCGTCGGCCATGCGCACATGGCGCGCGTTGCGGTCAGCGTCGGAATACACCGCCACGGTGGCGATGCCCAGGCGCTGGCAGGTGGCGATGACGCGGCAGGCGATTTCGCCTCGGTTGGCGATCAGGATCTTGGTGAACATGGTGGTCTCGTTGCGCGGGCCAGTGGCGGCGGCGCCCTGCGGCACCGCCCGTGCATTACATGCGGAACACGCCGAAATCGGTCTTCCGCGCCGGGGCGTTGAGGCTGGCCGACAGTGCCAGGCCCAGCACGCGCCGGGTGTCGGCCGGATCGATCACGCCGTCGTCCCACAACCGTGCGCTGGCGTAATAGGGGTGCCCCTGCTGCTCGAACTGCTCGCGGACAGGCGACTTGAAGCGGTCTTCCTCGTCCGCCGACCACTGCCCGCCCTTGGCCTCGATGCCATCGCGTTTGACCGTGGCCAGCACGCTGGCGGCCTGTTCGCCGCCCATCACGCCGATGCGCGCGTTCGGCCACATCCACAGGAAGTTGGGCGAGTAGGCGCGCCCGCACATGCCATAGTTGCCGGCGCCGAACGAGCCGCCGATCACCACGGTGAACTTGGGCACCTTGGCGCAGGCCACGGCCATCACCAGCTTGGCCCCGTCCTTGGCGATGCCGCCGTGTTCGTACTTGCGGCCGACCATGAAGCCGGTGATGTTCTGCAGGAACACCAGCGGTATGCCGCGCTGGGTGCACAGCTCGATGAAGTGCGCGCCCTTCAGCGCGGACTCGGAGAACAGGATGCCGTTGTTGGCGATGATGCCCACCGGGTAGCCGTGCAGGTGCGCGAAGCCGGTGACCAGCGTGGTGCCATAGCGTGGCTTGAATTCATCGAAGCGCGAATCGTCGACGATGCGCATGATCACTTCGCGCACATCGTACGGCTTGCGGGTGTCGGCCGGGATGACGCCGTACAGCTCGTGGGCCGGATGCCGAGGTTCCACCGGCGCCTGTATCGCCAGCGCCGGCTCGGGTTTGCGCCAGTTGAGCTGGGCGATGATCGCGCGGACCCGGGCCAGCGCCTGCAGGTCGTTGTCGGCCATGTGGTCGGCCACCCCGGAGATGCGCGTGTGCACGTCTGCGCCACCGAGTTCTTCGGCCGTCACCACTTCACCGGTCGCCGCCTTCACCAGCGGGGGGCCGCCGAGGAAGATGGTGCCCTGCTCGCGCACGATCACCGTTTCATCGCTCATCGCCGGCACGTAGGCGCCACCGGCGGTGCACGACCCCATCACGCAGGCGATCTGCGGAATGCCCTGCGCCGAGAGGTTGGCCTGGTTGTAGAAGATGCGGCCGAAATGATCGCGGTCCGGGAACACCTCGTCCTGCAGCGGCAGGAAGGCGCCGCCGGAATCGACCAGGTAGATGCACGGCAGGCGGTTCTGCTCGGCCACTTCCTGCGCGCGCAGGTGCTTCTTGACCGTCATCGGGTAGTACGTGCCGCCCTTGACGGTGGCATCGTTGGCCACGATCACGCACTCCACGCCGGACACGCGGCCGATGCCGGCGACCACGCCCGCGCTCGGGATCGGGTCGCCATACATGCCGTGCGCGGCCAGCGGCGCGATCTCCAGGAACGCGCTGCCCGGATCGAGCAGCGCATCAATGCGGTCGCGCACCAGCAGCTTGCCGCGCGCGGTGTGCTTCTGCCGCGCCGCTTCGCTGCCGCCCAGCGCCGTCTGCGCCAGCGTGGCACGCAGGTCGTCCACCACCGCCTGCAACGCAGCGCGGTTGGCTTCAAAGGTCTCGCTGCCCGGTTGCAGCTGGGTGCTCAGTACCGTCATGGCGTGTCTTTCCTTACAGCGTGCGCTGGAACAGTTCGCGGCCGATCAGCATGCGGCGGATCTCCGAGGTGCCGGCGCCGATTTCGTACAGCTTGGCATCGCGCCACAGGCGGCCGGTCGGGTACTCGTTGATGTAGCCGTTGCCGCCGAGGATCTGGATTGCCTGGCCGGTGAGCCAGGTGGCTTTCTCGGCCGAGTACAGGATCGCACCGGCTGCGTCCTGGCGCGTGGTGCGGCCCTGGTCGCAGGCGCGCGCCACCGCGTACACATAGGCACGGCAGGCGTTGAGGCCCACATACATGTCGGCCAGTTTGGCCTGGATCAGCTGGAAGGTGCCGATCGCCTCGCCGAACTGCTTGCGCTCGTGCACGTACGGCATCACCACGTCCATCGCAGCGGCCATCAGGCCCAGCGGCCCACCGGAGAGCACCACGCGCTCGAAGTCCAGGCCGGACATCAGCACCTTGACGCCACCGCCGACCGCACCCAGCACATTGGCCTCGGGCACTTCGCAGTCCTCGAACACCAGTTCACAGGTGTTGGAACCGCGCATGCCGAGCTTGTCCAGCTTCTGCGCGGTGGAGAAGCCCTTCATGCCCTTTTCGACCAGGAACGCGGTGATGCCCTTGGCACCGGCGGCCAGATCGGTCTTGGCATAGACCACCAGAACGTCGGCGTCGGGGCCGTTGGTGATCCACATCTTGTTGCCGTTGAGCACGTAGTGGTCGCCGCGCTTGTCGGCGCGCAGCTTCATCGACACCACGTCCGAGCCCGCGCCCGGTTCGCTCATCGCCAGCGCGCCCACCTTCTCGCCGCTGCACAGGCCGGGCAGGAAGCGTCGCTTCTGTTCTTCGGTGCCGTTCTTGCGCAGCTGGTTCACGCACAGGTTGGAGTGCGCGCCGTAGGACAGGCCGATGCCGCCGGAGGCGCGCGAAATCTCTTCCATCGCCACCACGTGGGCCAGGTAGCCCATGCCGCTGCCGCCGTATTCTTCCTCCACGGTCAGGCCGAGCAGGCCCTGTTCGCCGAACTTGCGCCACAGCGCGTTGGGGAACAGGTTCTCCTCATCGGCCTTGGCGGCCAGCGGCGCGACCTCGGCAGAGGCAAAATGGGCCACGCTCTGGCGCAGCAGGTCGATCTCTTCGCCGAGATCGAAGTTCATGGTGGGGACGTGCATGAGGGCGGCTCCGAGACGGCTGGGTATGGGCGCAGCGTAGCCCGCTTCGATCAAGAAGTGAACACAAATTCAAAAATTGAACATAGAATCAACAAATGGCCTACAAACGCTCCGCCCTGATGGAAGAACGCCTCGCCGGGGCCCGTGAACGGATCCTGCTGGCAACCCGCGCGCTGGTGGCGGCCGGCGGCTACCGCAATGCCCCGGTAACCGCCGTGGCGGCCGAGGCCGGCGTTTCCACGGGCCTGATCTACCGGCACTTCCCGTCCAAGGCCGAGCTGTTCGTGGAGGTGCTCACGGCGGCAGTGGCGCACGAGCTGCGCATCTTCGAAGCGATCGCCGCCGAACCGTTGCCTGCCCCCGAGCGCCTGCGCCGCGCCATCACCGCGTTTGTCCGCCGCGCGCTGGCCGGCCCCGGTCTGGCCTACGCCTTCATCGCCGAGCCGGTAGACCCGGAGGTGGAAGCCGAACGCATCCGCTGCCGCCGGCTGTTCGGCGACGTGTTCCGCCGCATCATTGCCGATGGCATCGAGGACGGCAGCTTTCCCGCGCAGGACACCGCCGTCGCCGCAGCCTGCATCGTCGGGGCGTTCACCGAAGCGCTGGTCGGGCCGACCGCGCCCAGCCGCGATGCGCACGGCGACGAGAACGCGCTGGTCGCGTCGATCTGCGGTTTCTGCCTGCGCGCCGCCGGCGCCTGAGCCGCGCCGATGCTGCAATGCGACACCCGGGGGCGGCTTGCAGAGCGCCGCCGACGCTGGTCATACTCGGCCGACAAGCCGTGGTCCAACGACTACCAGCCAGGGGTATAGAGAGTGCGGAATTACGACCTCGAGTTCCTGAAACGCTTCTCCATGGTCATCGCGCTGCTGATGGCCATCACGCTCGGCCTGATTCTCTTTGCAGCGTATCTGCACACCAGCATTCCCCCTGAAATCTCGCCGCAGGCGGTGAAGCGCACCGAACAGCGCATCGCCCCGGCCGGCGCCGTCTATGCCGGCAGCACCGGTGCGGCCGCCCAGGCAGCGGCCAAAGCCGCCGCCCTGGCCAAGGCGGCCTCGCAGGTCGCCTATGGCGGCACCACCGACGGCAAGGTGATCTTCGACAACCTCTGCACGGCCTGCCACACCAACGGCGTGGGCAATGCCCCCACCCTGGACCACAGCCATTGGGATGCGCGCATCGCCCAGGGCAAGGACACCCTCTACAAGCACGCCGTGGAGGGCTACACCGGTCCGGATGGCGGCATCATGCCGCCCAAGGGCGGCAACCCGGCTCTGACTGAAGAGCAGATCCACGCCACGGTCGACTGGATGCTCGCCAACCTGAAGTAGTGCCGGCCGCCGGCCGGCAACGAGGCTCCCCCGCCCCGGATGCTTTGCCGGAGCCGGCGATACGCCGCACAGCGCTGGACGGGTCACATTTCGGCGGTAGTCTGTGCACCACTTTTGTGGAGAAGCCTGTCGATGCGCCGCCGTTCCCTCGCCCTTGCCCTGTCGCTGGCGCTGCCGGCGTGCGCGTTCGCCCAGGCCCAGCCGCAGGTCCAGCCGGCGTCGCCGGCCCCCGCCGCCCGTGCCACTGTCACCCTGACCGCCGCGCCCGCCGACTGGCAGGCGCTGGACGGCCAGCAGGTGCGTATCGCCGCCCCGCTTACCCTGGCCGGCACCGACGGACTGGCGCGTTTCGGCGAACTCACTGTGGCTTTCGGCGGCCGCCTGTGGCAGCCCAGCGAAGTGGCCGCCCCGCGCAGCGCGGCCCACGACAAGGTGGTGGCCGACAACCGCCACCGCCGCCTGCTGCTGGATGACGGCAGCAGTGCGCGCGACCCGGGCCCGGTGGGCTACCTGCCGGCCGGCGCCACCCTGCGCACCGGCATGATCCTGCGCAATGTGGAAGGCATCGTGCGGGTGGACGACAAGGGCACCCCGCGCCTGCAGGTCACCCGCCCGCTGACACTGCCGGCGCTGGAACGCCCGGCGGCCCCGGTGGTCGCCGGCAGGCTGCACATTGCCGCGTTCAATCTGGAGAACTTCTTCAACGGCGACGGGCAGGGCGGCGGCTATCCGACCCTGCGCGGCGCCCGCACCCTGGCCGAACACCAGGCGCAGAAGACCAAGCTGGTCGCCACCATCAACGCGCTCGGCGCCGACGTGGCCGCGCTGATGGAGCTGGAGAACGACGGTTACGGCCCGCAGTCGGCGATTGCCCAGCTGGTCGACGCCCTCAATGCCGATCGTGGCGCCGGCGCCGACTGGCGCTTCATCGATGCAAAGCAGGGCCCGGGCGAGAACCCGATCCGGGTCGGCATCATCTACCGCGCTTCGCGGGTCACCCCGATCGGTGGGCCGGCCACGCTCGAGCAGGGCCCGTTCGGACCGCACAGCCGGGTGCCGATGGCGCAGGCCTTCCGCGCCGGCAAGGGCGCGCCGTTCGTGGTCGTGGCCAACCACTTCAAGTCCAAGGGCTGCTCGGAAGCCAGCGGCGCCGATGCCGACCAGAAGGACGACCAGGCCTGCTGGAACGCCACCCGCGTGGACTCCGCGCGGCGTCTGGACCAGTGGCTGCGCACCGACCCGACCGGTGCCGGCACCGCCGATGCGGTACTGCTGGGCGACTTCAATGCCTATGCGATGGAAGACCCGATCCGCACCCTGCACGCCGCCGGCTGGCACGACGCCTTCGCCGAGGCGAAGGTCGCTCACCCCTACAGCTACGTCTACAACGGCATGAGCGGCCGGCTGGACCACGCGCTGTTGAGCCCAGGCATGGTCAAGCGCCTGCGCGGCGCCGCCGAATGGCACATCAACGCCGATGAAGCCGATGACGTCGGTTACCGCGACCGCAACGCATCCGGCCCGTGGCGCAGCTCCGACCACGACCCGCTGCTGCTCGGTTTCGACCGGTAATCCGCACCCTGCCTCACACCGACCAGGTCCCCCAGGCGATCAGCCCGATCGCCACCACCGCCAGCCCCAGGCCGATGCGGTTCCAGACGCTGGTGCGTTCGCCGAACGCCAGGATGCCAACCAGCGCGCCCAGCACCACCACGCCGATGTTCATCCCGGCAAACACCACCGCCGGACTGTCCGGCAGGTGCTGGTGGGCGCGGACGTAGAACAGGATGTTGCCGAAGTTGAGCAGGCCCAGCAGCGCGCCTGCGCCCACGTTGCGCCAGTGCAGCGGCGCGGCCCCGCTGGCGTGCCGCCACAGCTGCAGTCCCAGCATCAGCACGAAGGCCAGCCCGAAGCAGACGGTCAGCGCGGCCATCGACGGTGTCCCCGACAGTGCCACCTGCTTGAGCAGGATATCCACCAGCGCGTAGCCCACCCACACCCCGAGCAGCCACGGCCACGCGCGCCCGCCGCCGGCCTCGGTGGCCAAGGCGCGCGGGCGCACACTGATGCCCAGAATCGCCAGCAGACCCAGCGCCAGCCCGGCCAGCTTCCAGCCGTTGGCCGTTTCCCCGAACACCAGGAAGGCCGCCAGCAGGGACAACAGCAGCGACAGGCGCTGGGCCACGTCGCTGCGCACGATGCCGGCACGGGTGACCGCACGGGCCATCACCAGGAAGATCGCCGGCAGAGTCACCGCCAACCCGAGCAGCGCCAGCCACGGCGCATGCGTGGAGCGCAGCGACGCCAGTGACGGATTCAACAGCAGCAGGCTGAGCACGCTGGCGACCAGATAGTTCCACGTCACCACCTGCGGCATGTCCAGCTGCCGGCGCGGTGCCAGCTTCAGCAGAACCGAGACCAGCACGCTGCAGAGGACGCTGAAAACCAGATGGTGCATGACGGACCCGGTGGAAGCGGCGGTGAAGCGCGCGGAGGGACGCTATTATGACGCCATGCACAATCCCCCATTTCCCCAAGAAAGCGCTGCGCTGACGCTGGACGGCCCGGTCGGTCCGCTGGATGTCGTGGTCGATCTGCCGGACGCCGATGTCGTGGTGCAGCCCGTGGTGGCGATCGTCTGCCACCCGCTGTCCACCGAGGGTGGCAGCATGCACAACAAAGTGGTCACGATGGCCGCACGCGCGCTGCGCGATCTCGGCATCGCCACGGTGCGCTTCAATTTCCGCAGCGTCGGCCAGTCGGCCGGCGAGTTCGACCACGGCAACGGCGAGCAGGACGATCTCAAGGCCGTCGCGGCCTGGGTGCGTGCGCAGCAGCCGCAGGCCACGCTGTGGCTGGCCGGTTTCAGCTTCGGTGCGTTTGTGTCGCTGCGTGCGGCTGGCGACCTGCAGCCGGCCGCGCTGGTGTCCATCGCCCCGCCCGCCGGCCGCTGGGATTTCGAGGGCGTGCAGCCGCCGTCGCAGTGGCTGGTGATCCAGGGCGACGAAGACGAGATCGTCGACCCGCAGGCCGTCTACACCTGGCTGGAGGGCATCGGTGCCCCGCATGAGCTGGTACGCATGCCCGACACCAGCCACTTCTTCCACCGCAAGCTGATCGACCTGCGCGGGGCCATCACCCACGGCGTCAAGCACTGGCTGCCCAACGCGGACGCCGTTACGGCATGAGCGATACCGCGATGACCCCGACCCAGCGCTACGCCGACGGCGTGGCGCGCGGCGAATGGCAGGACGACCCGGCCCAGCATGCGGCCCTGGTTGAGCTGGACCGCATCCACATCGCCCTGGTGGACAGCGCGCAGGACGGCTGGCTGGACCGGCTGTCGGCGTTCTGGAAGAGGCCCGAGCCGGTCAAGGGGCTGTACTTCTGGGGCGGCGTGGGGCGGGGCAAGACCTTCCTGGTGGACCTGTTCTACGACGGCCTGCCGATCGAACAGAAGTACCGCACCCATTTCCACCGCTTCATGCGCGGCATCCATGAGCGCCTGCGTGAGCACCAGGGCCAGAGCGACCCGCTGGCGAAGATCGCCCAGGAATGGCGCAGCAGGCTGCGCGTGCTGGTGCTGGACGAGTTCTTCGTCACCGACATCGGCGATGCGATGCTGCTGGCGCGCCTGCTCGAACGCCTGTTCGCCGAGGGCGTGACCTTGGTGACCACCTCCAACACGGCGGTGGAGAACCTGTATCTCAACGGCCTGCAGCGCGACAGCTTCATGCCGGCCATCGGGCTGCTGCAGACCTACTGCGTGGAGCTGTACGCCGAAGGCACCGAGGATTACCGCATGCGCGCGCTGACCCGCTCGCCGGTCTACCGGTCCCCGCGCGACGCCGGCAGCGATGCATGGCTGGCCGGCCGCTGGGCCGAGCTCAGCGGCGGTACGGCCGCCAAGCCGGGCAACATCGAGATCGAAGCGCGCAAGATCCCGGTGCGCGGGCGTGGCAAGAGCATCGTCTGGTTCGACTTCACGGCGCTGTGCGAAGGCCCGCGCGGGCCGTCGGACTACATCGAGATCGCGCATGAGTTCAACACCGTGCTGCTGGGCGACATCCCGCACTTCGACACGTTGAACGAGGATGCCGCGCGCCGCTTCGTCAATCTGATCGACGAGCTGTACGACCGCCACGTCAATCTGGTCTGCACCGCCAGCGATTCCCCGGTGGCGCTGTATTCGGGCGTGCGCCTGCAGGGCGCGTTCGAGCGCACCGCCTCGCGGCTGATCGAGATGCAGAGCGCCGAGTACCTCGGCACCGCGCACCGCGCCTAGTCACCGGCCCCGCCCCGCCGGGCGGCACGCCGCCGTCAGGGACGGGGCAGGGCCACCGCATCGCCGCGCGGCTGCTCCCGCGCCACCCCGGGGGCATTGTCCTGGTCGCGGTCCATCACCATCATCGCCAGCGGCTTGCCCTGGTAGCGCACCTCCAGCGCGCGCTGGATATCGTCCAGCGCCAGCACCTGGGTGCACAGCGAACGGGCGTGGCCCTCCAGCGCCCTGGCGCGGATCTCCATGCTGCGTTCCAGCTCGCCTTCCATTCTGGCCGCGCGGGCCTCCATGCGGCCGGCACCGCCGGTGAACATCGTCCACATGATCCCGCGCGCCAGCGACCCGGCCATCGACTCGGCCGCCTGCTCCACGCGCTGCTCGAAGCCCGCGCCGAACGCCTCCTGCTCCCAGATGCCACGGCCGAGGGTGCGATCCACGTGGTCGTGGGCGTCCTGGCGCAGGCGGGCCACCTGGCGGGCCTTGCTGCGGCTCCCGCTCATGATCTCCACCGTGGCGCCGAACGCATCGAAGGCGATGTCCACCGCCTCGCCGGCCACCCCGGCCACCGCCGGGACCAGCTGCCGGGTGCCCCATTCGAGCTGGCGCAGCCGCTGGGCGTCGGCGGCGTTGACCGGAATCGGCTGGCGGTCGATGTTGAGCTCCCCGTCGTGGAAGAAGATCTCCGCCGGCACCTGGTCGCGGTTGCGCAGCCAGATCCCGCCGCTGTCCACCAGCACGTCGTAAGGCGTGCTCACCCCGCATTCCCGCGAGGACAGGGCCGGCGCGTTGCCGGGTTCGTCGGCGTGGGCGGCGGCGGGCGCCCCCAGGGCCATCAGCAGACATCCAGTCAGGGCCAGTCTCATGCGTGAGTCTCCGAGGGGGAGGGGCCAGCGTGGCACCGTTGGACCGACCGGGCGCGGGTCGGAAGTCATCCGCGACCGGCCCCCGAACCCCGGTTTGTTACGTCCGCGTGAGCCGTCGTTCTGTTTTCCGCGCCCCTGCGTCGCGTCCGGGATGACTGTTCCGGCCTTGACTGCGCACTCGGTTTCGACAGGTCTCGGGGGCGCCGGAGCGGCGTTCGGGAGCGGAACCTTGCGCTGTAAGGGATTGCCAACTTTCACTACATTTGGCGTTGACGATCCCTATTACCCCCACTATCTTGTGGCCGTCGGTTCCAGCGACCCCAAGTCGCCGGATCAAAAGGGAAGCGCGGTGATCGAGCCAGCACGCAGCCGGTACCGCCCTCAGCGGTGGCCGGCAACGCAGCCGTCATCGTGGACCTGCCGACAACCGCACGAAGTACAGCGTGCGGTACCGGTCGCGCCACATCTCCGGAGGGAGATGACCGGTGACGCAGGGGAACCGCCCGCAGGCTGACTGCGTGGTCGCGGCCCGTGCGACACCGCTGTTCCACCCTCGGATACCGAGCGCACTGGTCCGGCGCCTGCCCGGCAGGCGTCCCTGTGCCACCCAACATCACGCCAAGAGGAAACCGCCGTGAGCACCGAAACCAGCGCAGCCACCGAACAGGACAGTCAGTTCCTGCTGACCTCGCCGCCCACGGCAAACGCCATGAGCGTCACCAAGCGCAACGGCACTACCGAACTGGTGGACCTGAACAAGATCGTGCGTGCGGTGCAGCGTTCCGCCGAAGGTCTGCACGCTGTCGACCCGATGCGCGTGGCCACCCGCACCATCTCGGGCCTGTACAACGGTGCCACCACCCAGGAGCTGGACGAGCTGTCCATCCGCACCTCGGCGCTGCTGATCGGTGAAGAACCCGAATACGGTCGCCTGGCGGCGCGCCTGCTGGCCAATTTCATCGCCAAGGAAGTGTCCGGCCAGGAGATCTACGCGTTCTCCCAGTCCGTCGGCCGTGGCCATGAAGTGGGTCTGATCAACGACCGCCTGCTGAACTTCGTACAGACCAATGCGCGCAAGCTCAACGATGCGATCGACATCTCGCTGGACCTGAACTTCGATTACTTCGGTCTGCGTACCCTCTACGACCGCTACCTGCTGCGCCATCCGCACACCCGCAAGGTGATCGAGACCCCGCAGCAGTTCTTCCTGCGCATCGCCAGTGCACTGAGCGAGGACGTGCCGGAAGCCCTGGCGCTGTACCGCCGCATGGGCAACCTGGACTACCTGCCGTCCAGCCCGACCCTGTTCAACTCCGGCACCACCCACGAGCAGCTCTCCTCGTGCTTCCTGCTGGATTCGCCGCAGGATTCGCTGGAGTCGATCTACTCCAAGTACGGCGACATCGCCCAGCTGTCCAAGTTCTCCGGCGGCATCGGCGTCAGCTACACCCGCGTGCGTTCGCGCGGTTCGCTGATCAAGTCGACCAACGGCCACTCCAACGGCATCGTGCCGTGGCTCAAGACGATGGATTCGTCGGTCGCTGCGGTGAACCAGGGCGGCAAGCGCAAGGGCGCGGCCTGCGTGTACCTGGAAACCTGGCACGCCGACATCGAGGACTTCCTCGAGCTGCGCGACAACACCGGCGACGAATCGCGCCGTGCGCACAACCTGAATCTGGCCAACTGGATCCCGGACCTGTTCATGAAGCGCGTCGAGGCCGACCAGGAATGGTCGCTGTTCGATCCGCGCGTGGTGCCCGAGTTCACCGACCTGTTCGGTGAAGCCTTCGAGCAGGCCTACCTGCAGGCCGAAGCCCAGGGCAAGGCCAACCGCACCATTTCCGCGCGCAAGCTGTACTCGCGGATGATGCGTACCCTGGCCGAGACCGGCAACGGCTGGATGACCTTCAAGGACAAGTGCAACCGCGCCAGCAACCAGACCCTGCGTCCGGGCAACGTGATCCACCTGTCCAACCTGTGCACCGAAATCCTGGAAGTCACCTCGGCCGAAGAAACCGCGGTGTGCAACCTGGGCTCGATCAACCTGGGCAACCATTTCGATGCCCACGGCGAGTTCGACTACGAGAAGCTGGCCGACACCGTGCGCCTGGCCGTGCGTCAGCTCGACCGCGTGATCGATCTGAACTTCTATCCGATCGAATCGGCACGCCGCGGCAACCTGCGCTGGCGTCCGGTCGGCCTGGGCTGCATGGGCCTGCAGGACGTGTTCTTCCGCAAGCGCCTGGCCTTTGACAGTGCCGAAGCCCGCGCGCTGTCGAAGAAGATCGCCGAAACGATCTACTTCCACGCACTGGAAACCTCGGTCGAACTGGCCCAGGAACGCGGCAAGCACCCGTCCTTCGCCGACACCCGTGCGGCCAGCGGCGAACTGCAGTTCGACGCCTGGAACGTGGTGCCCGAAGACAGCGCGCGCTGGGATGCCCTGCGCGAGCGCATCAAGGAACATGGCCTGCGCAACTCGCTGATGATCGCCATCGCCCCGACCGCGACCATCGCCTCGATCGCCGGCTGCTACGAGTGCGTGGAACCGCAGGTGTCCAACCTGTTCAAGCGCGAGACCCTGTCCGGCGACTTCCTGCAGGTCAACCGTTACCTGGTCAACGAGCTGAAGAAGCTGGGTCACTGGACGCCGGAAATGCGCGATGCGATCAAGCTGGCCGAAGGTTCCATCCAGGGCATCGCCCAGATTCCGGAAACCCTGCGCCACGTCTACCGCACCGCCTGGGAACTGCCGATGCGCTCGCTGATCGACATGGCCGCCGACCGTGGCGCGTTCATCGACCAGTCCGCCTCGCTCAACCTGTTCATGGAAAGCCCGAACATCGGCGCGATGTCCTCCATGTACATGTACGCCTGGAAGCAGGGCATCAAGACCACGTACTACCTGCGTTCGCGTCCGGCCACCAAGATCGCCAAGACCACTGTCAGCAGCTACACCCCGGTGGACGCCGTGGCCTGCTCGCTGGAGAACCCGGAAGCCTGCGAGGCGTGCCAGTAAGAAGGGCGTGCCGGCCCAGCAGGGCCGGCATTCCAACGGCTCGGTACCGGCTGCTGGTCGGTACGGAACCTGATCGACACCACCAACACCGCTGTCACCGCAGGCGCTCCGGCGCCTGCCGTGCCGGAAGCCCGCCGCGCACACGCGCGGGTCTTTCGACGCGTCCCCCGGGACGCCGCCAACCGAAACAAGGACTGCCCTCATGGCCGACAAGCCCCGTCAAATGCTGCTCGATCCCGGTTTTGAACTGACTCTGCGCCCGATGCGCTACCCGCAGTTCTATGACATGTATCGCAACGCGATCAAGAACACCTGGACAGTGGAAGAGATCAACTTCCAGATCGACATCAGCGACCTGCATGGCAAGATGTCGCCGGGCGAGCGCCACCTGATCCACCGCCTGGTCGCGTTCTTCGCCACCGGCGATTCGATCGTGTCCAACAACCTGGTGCTGAACCTGTATCAGCACCTGAATGCGCCCGAAGCGCGCATGTACCTGTCGCGCCAGCTGTACGAAGAAGCGCTGCACGTGCAGTTCTACCTGACCCTGCTCGACAACTATCTGCCCGATCCGGACGAACGCGCCAAGGCGTTCGACGCCGTGGAGAACATCGACTCGATCAAGAAGAAGGCCGACTTCTGCTTCAAGTGGATCGACTCGATCCAGAACCTCAAGCGCATCGAGACCCGTGACGAGCGCCGCCAGTTCCTGCTCAACCAGATCTGCTTCGCGGCGTGCATCGAAGGCCTGTTCTTCTTTGCTGCATTCGCCTACGTGTACTACTTCCGTTCGCGTGGCCTGCTCAACGGCCTGGCCTCGGGTACCAACTGGGTGTTCCGCGACGAAAGCGCGCACATGGAGTTCGCCTTTGAATGCGTGGACGTGATCCGCGAGGAAGAGCCGGACCTGTTCGACGATGCGATGAAGCAGCAGGTGTATGACATGCTCGCCGAAGCCATCGAATGCGAAGTGCAGTTCGCCGAAGACGTGCTCTCCGGCGGCGTGGCGGGCATTTCCACCCGCGACATGCGCCAGTACCTGCAGCACTGCGCCGACAACCACTTCCACCGCCTGGGCATGGAAAAGAAGTACAACGTGCGCAACCCGCTGAGCTTCATGGAACTGCAGGACGTGCAGGAACTGACCAACTTCTTCGAGCGCCGTTCCTCGGCCTACCAGGTTGGCGTGAAGGGCGAAGTCGCCTTCGACATGTCGTTCTGATCCCACGCTGCCGTGCGTGAAGCAGACAGCCCCGGCCTGGCCGGGGCTGTCTGTTTGGCGGTACCCGCCACCCGCTCACTGCGCCTGCCGTATCATCCGCGCGACCCCACATGTACCGGCCGCCCCCATGACCGCTTCCCCCGACACCGTCCCGCCCATCGAAGTCCGCATGGCCGAGATCGTCTTCCCCAACCACACCAACCACATGGGCACCCTGTTCGGTGGCCAGGCGCTGGCGTGGATGGACAAGGCCGCCTTCCTTGCCGCCGCGCGCTATTCGCGCCGCACCGTGGTCACCGCCCGCTCGGACCAGGTCGACTTCAAGCTGCCCATCCGCATCGGACAGATGGTGGAGACCGTCGGCCGCATCGTCGAGGTGGGCCGCAGCTCGATGAAGGTGGAAGTGGAGCTGATCGCCGAAGACCTGCACAACGGCGAGCGCAAACTCTGCACGCGTGGCCACTTCGTGATGATCGCCCTGGACGACGCCGGCCAGCCGGTCGCCGTGCCGGCATTGCCCGAGCCCATTCCCGGGCCCTGAGGGCAATTGCGCCGGCCCGGCAGCGCCCCCATCTGATCGCCATGACCCCCGCACTCGCCGATTTCATCGACCGCGCCCGGCGCCTGTTCGTGCTTACCGGCGCCGGCTGCAGCACCGACTCGGGCATCCCCGACTACCGCGATGCCGATGGCCAGTGGAAGCGCACCCCGCCGGTGACCTACCAGGCCTTCATGGGTGAGCTGTCCACCCGCCAGCGTTACTGGGCGCGCAGCCTGGCGGGATGGCCCCGCTTCGGCCAGGCCCAGCCCAACGGCACCCACGCCGCGCTGGCGGCGCTGGAGGCGCGCGGGCAGGTGGAGGTGCTGCTGACCCAGAACGTGGACCGGCTGCACCAGCGCGCCGGCAGCGTGGGCGTCATCGACCTGCACGGCCGGCTGGACCAGGTGCGCTGCATGGGCTGCGAGGCGCGCATTCCGCGCGAGGCGTTCCAGTACATCCTGCTGGCACACAACCCCGACTGGCAGCACCTGGACGCAGCGCAGGCCCCGGACGGCGACGCCGATCTGGAGGGCGTGGCGTTCGACACCTTCCAGGTACCTGCCTGCGCGCAGTGTGGCGGCCTCCTCAAGCCCGACGTGGTGTTCTTCGGCGAGAGCGTGCCCCGCGAGCGCGTGGCCGCCGTGCACGCCCACCTGCAGCAGGCCGACGCCGTTCTGGTGGTGGGTTCGTCGCTGATGGTCTACTCCGGCTTCCGGTTCGTGCAGGCCGCCGCCAACGCGGGCCTGCCGGTGGCCGCGCTGAACCTGGGCCGCACCCGTGCAGACGACCTGCTCACCCTCAAGGTGGAGCAGCCCTGCGCGGCCGCCCTCTCATTCCTGCTGCCGGCGAACGCATCGGCCTGAAGCGCACGGCCCGCCTCGTAGAGCGGGGCTCTGCCCCGCTGGCCACACCGTTCCACCCAATGAGCCGCCCGTCCCCCGCTCTGGTAGAGCGGGGCTCTGCCCCGCTGGCCACACCGTTCCACACACAAGGTTGCCTGCACGCCCACATCGGAGTGCAATAACGCCCCGGTTTCATTCTTCCTCCCCCGAGTCCCCCTTGAGTCAGCTCTTCTCTCCCGTCTCTTTTGGCCCGCTGTCGCTGTCCAACCGCATCGTCATCGCGCCGATGTGCCAGTACTCCTCCACCGATGGCCTGGCCAACGACTGGCACCAGATCCACCTGGGTCAGCTGTCGCAGTCCGGGGCCGGCCTGTTGATCCTGGAAGCCACCGCCGTGCTGCCCGAGGGCCGCATCAGCTGGGCCGACCTGGGCCTGTGGGACGACGCCACCGAGGCCGCGCTCACGAAGGTGATTGATGCGGTGAAGCGCTGGTCGCCGATGCCGCTGGGCGTGCAGCTCGCCCACGCCGGGCGCAAGGCGTCCTCGGCGCGGCCGTGGGACGGCGGCGGCGCACTGCCGGCCAGCGACCCGCGCGCCTGGACCACCCACGCCCCGTCCGCGCTCCCGTTCGCGGCCAATGGCCCCGTGCCCGAGGCGCTGGACGAGGCCGGCATCGATGCCGTGGTCGAGGCCTTCGCCACCGCCGCGCGCCGCGCCGAGCGCGCCGGGCTGGATCTGATCGAGCTGCATGCCGCGCACGGCTACCTGCTGCACCAGTTCCTGTCGCCCCTGAGCAACAAGCGCCAGGACCCGTACGGCGGTTCGCTGGAAAACCGCATGCGCCTGCTCGTGCGTGTGTTCGACGCCGTGCGCGAAGCGGTTTCCGACCGCATCAGTGTGGGCGTGCGCATCTCGGCCAGTGACTGGGTCGACGGTGGCTGGGACATCGAGCAGAGCAGCACCCTGGCCCAGATCCTGGACATGCGCGGCTGCCAGTTCCTGCACGTCTCCAGCGGCGGCCTCGATGCGCGCCAGAAGATCCCGCAGGAGCCGGGCTATCAGGTGCCGTTTGCGGCGGCGATCAAGGCCAAGGTCAAAATGCCCGTCATCGCGGTGGGTCTGATCACCGATCCGTCGCAGGCCGAATCGATCCTGCGCCACAACCACGCCGACGCCATCGCGCTCGCCCGCGGCATCCTCTACGACCCGCGCTGGCCGTGGCACGCCGCCGCCGCCCTGGGCGACTCACTCGCCCCGGCACCGCAGTACCTGCGCTGCGAGCCGCGCGAAGCACGCGGCGTGTTTCTCGCGCCGGAGGGCTGAGACCGGAGGGCCGGCACGGACGCACGTGTCCAGGGCGGCGTCAGCGGATCTGGTTGGAAGTGCATATGTCCAATCCACTCCCCATCGATACGTTGATGTCGGCCATCAGAGTCACAGACGAGAGAATTCCCCTCGCGTAGAACGGCACGTGCGGCTCGCTTGCCGCGACATGCGTGAGGGGAAGGGACTGAAACACATCGCTCGATACTGCTCAGCCGTACTCTTCGCTGCCGGGGTTCTTCCGGCAGCGCCGGCCCCCTAGACCGTGTCCACCCGCCAGGCCTCGGGCAGCGCATCGAGCAGGGCCTGCATCAACGCCCGCACCTTGGGCGTGAGGTCGCGACGGTCGCTGACGCACAGGAACAGCCGCATCGGCTCGGGTGAGGTGCGGGCACCGTCGCCGGTGGCGAACAGCACCTGCAGTTCGCCACGCGACAGCCACGGCGCCGCCACGAACGCGGCCAACCGGGCAATGCCGCCGCCTGCGGCCGCCATCGCGGCCAGCGCATCGATGTCGTCGCAGACCAGCGCAGGGCGCATCCCGGCGTCGAACCGGATGCCGTCGCGCACGAAGCCCCACGGCAGCAGGCGCCCGTCCACCGGGTAGCGGAACACCAGACAGCGATGGTCGCGCAGCGCATCCGGCGTGGACGGGGTCCCTGCCTGCGCCAGGTACGAGGGCGCCGCGCAGACCACGAACGGGACCTGCGCGATGGGCCGCGCCACGATCCCGTCCACCAGTTGCTGTTCGATCCGCAGGCTGACATCCACGTCTTCGCGTGCGTGGTCCACTGCGCGGTCGGTGAGCAGCAGTTCGATCTCCAGCCGCGGATGGCGCGCCTGCAGGGCCGGCAGCAGCGGGGCCAGCACGTGCCGACCGAATGCAGCGGTACTGGCCACGCGCAGGCGGCCCTGCGGGGTCGCCTCCGGATCGGTCACGGCAGCCTGCGCCCGCTGCAGATCGCGCTCGATGTGGCGTACTTCGGCCAGGTACAGCGCGCCGCGTTCTGTCAACGCCAGCGTGCGGGTGGTGCGGTTGAACAGGCGCACGCCCAGGTGGGCTTCCAGCCGCGCAATGTTCTGCCCCACCGCCGCCGGGCTGATCCCGAGCGTACGCGCGGCGGCGGCCAGGCTGCCGGCGTCGGCGGTCCGGATGAAACTGCGGATTGACTGGAGAATGTTCATGATGGCGCCAATCAAGGCCGGTCATTGCAAAGATTGTCTTTATAAAGAGCCAATCCGTCGCGGTCTACCGGCCCCCCGCTGCCCTGACTATCGTGCCGGTCCCGCAACCGCCGGTTGCCCTTGATCGGATCGCTCCGCATGTCGCTCCCTCCGCAGACCCTGCCGGCCCGTCGCTGGAAGCTCGGCAGCCGCTCCACGCCCTACGTGTTCGCCTTCTTCATGGCCTCGATCATGGCGATGCTGATGTGCTTGGTGATCACCGCCGCCAACGCCGGGCTGGACGCGCACTATCCCGCCCGCGTGTTCGGTGCGTACCGGTTGGCCATGCCCACTGCGTTCTGCTGCATCTTGGTGGTGCGCCCGCTGGTGATGCGGCTGGTGGCACTGACCGTGCATCCGCCGCGTTGAACGCACCGCAGGCCAATGGTTGCAGCTGAGAGCAACCATCCCGCTACGGAGGGCGCTCACTTACACTGCCGTGATGCGCCCCGATTCCATCCTCACCCTGTCATGCCCGGACCGTACCGGGATCGTCTACCGCGTGTCCGGCCTGCTGTTCGAGCTGGGCTGCAACATCCTCGATGCCCAGCAGTTCGGCGACGAGGAGAGCGGCCGGTTCTTCCTGCGCGTGCATTTCGATCGCGCCGCCGAACGGTCGCTGGCAGACGTGGAAGCGCGCATGGCCACGCTGGGCAGCGAGTTCACGATGGACTGGCAACTGCACGATGCGCGTCGTCGGGCACGGCTGCTGGTGCTGGTCAGCAGGCAGGGGCATTGCCTCAACGACCTGCTGTTCCGTGCGCACAGCCGCCAGCTGCAGGTGGATATCGCGGCGGTGGCCTCCAACCACACCGACTTCGCCGCTCTCGCCGGCTCCTACGGTGTCCCGTTCCACCACCTGCCGGTGAACGCCGACAACCGCGCCGTGCAGGAGCAGCAGATCATTGACCTGGTCGAACGCGAGAAGATCGATCTGGTGGTACTGGCGCGGTACATGCAGATCCTGTCGCCGCGCCTGTGCCAGGCGCTGGCAGGGCGGGCGATCAACATCCATCACAGCTTCCTGCCCAGCTTCAAGGGCGCGCAGCCGTACCACCAGGCGCACGCACGCGGGGTCAAGATCATCGGTGCGACCGCGCACTATGTGACCGACGATCTGGACGAAGGTCCGATCATCGAACAGGACGTGGCGCGCGTGGACCACGCGATGACCCCGCGGGATCTGGTGCGGCTGGGCAGCGATACCGAGTCGCAGGTGCTGGCGCGCGCGGTACGGCGGCATGTCGAGCATCGCATCCTGCGCAATGGACACCGCACGGTGGTGTTCCGCTGATCGCGGTGGCCGGTGCTATGCTCCGGTCCCTGTCCTGCAATGGAGTGCGCGATGAATACCGATCCGATGGTGTGGGTGAAGCTGCTGGCCGTACTGGGTGCATGCGCGGTGGTGGTGGGCGGTTCGATCTGGTTGCTGGTGTGGGTGTTCCAGCGCAATGCACGGCTGGAAGCCGAGCGCCAGCGCAAGGCCGCCGCCAAGCAGCCGCCACAGGCCTGAGCCGGCGGCGTACCCCTCAGCGCAGCGTGATGCTGCTGGCCGCCAGCGCCGCGCGCGTGGCATCGTCGTTGGCGGCACTGACCGGGCGCGTCAGCGCCCACAGATAGCCCACGCGGAAGCCGGCGGCGGCCGCATCCTGTGCGGTCCACAGCACGCAGTAGTCGCGTGCCAGGCCGCACACATGCACCTCGGCGATACCGCGTTCGCGCAGCCAGCCGGCCAGCCCGGTGGGTGGCCGTTGGCCATCGGCGTCGTGGTTCTCCTGGAAGGCGCTGTACGAATCGACGTGGCGGTTGCGTCCCTTGCGCAGGATCATCGCCGCCGGCGTCCAGTCCACGCCGGCGTGCAATGCGGCGCCGGGCGTGCCCTGCACGCAGTGGTCCGGCCACAGCGTCTGCGGGTGGCCGTGCAGGGCAATCTGCTCGAACGGGGCGTGGCCGGGATGCTGGCTGGCAAACGACGCATGATCGGCCGGGTGCCAGTCCTGGGTCGCCACCACGGTGGCATAGCGGCCCTGTGCCAGCAGCGCGGCGATGTCCGCTACGATCGCATCGCCGTCTTCGCAGGGCAACGCGCCGCCGGGCATGAAGTCCGGCTGCAGATCGACCACGATCAGGGCGACATCGGTGGGAAAGCGGTTCATGGCAGCATCACGCAGGCGGGGCGTCCAGTCTAGCCGACGCCCCGGTGGCGGTCAGTCGTCGTCGCCCGGTCGCGATGTGCCGTCGCCGTAGTACAGCACCCCGATTCTGATCCGCTCGCGGCCGTTCTCGCGGCGGTGGCGGTTGGCATCGCGCAGCGAGTACACGCAGCCACAGTACTCCTGCTGGTAGAACTGCTCGCGCTTGCTGATCTCGATCATGCGCGCGGCGCCACCGCCCTTGCGCCAGTTGTAATCCCAGTACTGGATACCCGGGTAGTGCGCGGCGGCGCGGTGGCCACAGTCGTTGATCTGGTTCATGTCCTTCCAGCGCGAGATGCCCAGCGAACTGCTGATCACCTGGAAGCCGTGTTCGTGCGCGTACAGCGCCGTGCGCACAAAGCGCATGTCGAAACACATCGTGCAGCGGATGCCGCGCTCGGGCTCGTTCTCCATGCCGCGTGCGCGTGAAAACCAGTTGTCGGTGTCGTAGTCGGCATCGACGAACGGCACGCCGTGTTTCTCGGCAAAGCGGATGTTCTCCTGCTTGCGCAGTTCGTACTCCTTCACCGGGTGGATGTTGGGGTTGTAGAAGAAGATCGTGTAATCGATGCCCGAGGCGGTGATCGCCTCCATGACTTCGCCGGAGCACGGGGCGCAGCACGAATGCAGCAGCAGCCTGGTGTGGCCACCCGGCAGGGTGAGAGTGGGGCGGTCGATCGGGGGGGTGTGAGGCAGTGTCATGCGATGTCTCGTCGACCGCACCGCCGGCAACGGCGGCGGCGCGGTCTTTGGGGCCAGGCGTGGCGGTGGGTCAGGCGGCGTTGGCGTCGGCGCTTTCCTCGCGCAGCTGGCGCGCTGCGGCCACCAGTGCGTCGAGGGCGGCGCGGGTTTCCTTCCAGCCGCGTGTCTTGAGCCCGCAGTCCGGGTTGACCCAGATCTGCTCCGGACGCAGGACCTCGGCGGCCTTGCGCAGCAGCGCGAGCATCTCCTCCTTGTCCGGCACGCGCGGCGAATGGATGTCGTACACGCCCGGACCGATCTCGTTGGGGTACTGGAAGCGGACGAACGCATCCAGCAGCTCCATGCGCGACCGCGAGGTCTCGATGGAGATCACGTCGGCATCCATTGCGGCGACCGAATGGATGATGTCGTTGAACTCGGAGTAGCACATGTGGGTGTGGATCTGCGTCGCGTCGCGCACGCCGCTGGCGCTGATCCGGAACGCTTCCACCGCCCAGTCCAGGTACTCGCGCCACTGCGCGCGACGCAGCGGCAAGCCCTCGCGGATGGCCGGTTCGTCGATCTGGATCACACCGATGCCGGCCGCTTCCAGGTCCAGCACCTCATCGCGCAGGGCCAGCGCGATCTGCCGGCAGGTCGCGGCACGCGACTGGTCATCGCGCACGAACGACCACTGCAGCACCGTCACCGGGCCGGTCAGCATGCCTTTCATCGGCCGGTCGGTGAGCGACTGCGCGTACTGCGACCAGCGCACCGTCATCGGCTGGGGACGGGTCACATCGCCGTAGATCACCGGCGGTTTCACGCAGCGCGAACCGTAGCTCTGCACCCACCCGCTCCTGGTGAACGCGAAACCATCGAGCTGCTCGCCGAAGTACTCGACCATGTCGTTGCGCTCGAACTCGCCGTGCACCAGCACGTCCAGCCCGATCTGCTCCTGCACGCGCACGCAGTGTTCGGTCTGGGTGGCGAGGAAGGCATCGTAGTCGGCATCGGAGAGCTTGCCGGTCTTGTTGCGCGCACGCGCTTCACGCACCTCCAGGGTCTGTGGGAACGACCCGATGGTGGTGGTGGGGAAGCGCGGCAGCTTGAGGGCGGCCGCCTGCGCCAGGTGACGTTGCGGGTAGCGGCTGTGGCGCTGCGCATCGGCCGGGGTCAGCGCGGCCAGACGCGCGGCGACGGCCGGCTTGTGCACGCGCGGCGACTGCCGGCGCGACTCGATGCGGGCCCGTGCCTCGGCCAGCCCGGCCTCGGCATGCGCGGCGCCATCGATGGCGTCGGCGAGCAGGCGCAGCTCCTGCAGCTTCTGTCGTGCGAAGGCCAGCCAGCCGCGCAGCTCATCGTCGAGCCTGGTTTCCAGCGCGAGGTCCACCGGGCTGTGCAGCAGCGAGCACGACGGGGACAGCCACAGCCGGTCGCCCAGGTGGCCATGCGCGTAGCGCGCCAGCACCAGCGCGTTGTCCAGATGGGTACGCCAGATGTTGCGGCCGTTGACCAGGCCAGCTGACAGCACGCGGCCGGCCGGGAGTGCCTTGATCACCGCATCCAGCTGTTCCGGTGCGCGCACCAGGTCCACGTGCAGGCCATCGACGGGCAAAGAGGCCGCCAGCGGGAGGTTGTCGTCCAGCGCGCCGAAGTAGGTGGCCAGCAGCACCTTCGGGCGCGGCGCGGTGGCCAGCGTGGCGTAGGCATGCACGTAGGCGGCGCGTGCCGTCTCGTCCAGATCCTGCACCAGCAGCGGCTCGTCCAGCTGCACCCACTCGGCGCCGGCGTCCTTCAGGGCGCCAAGCAGCTCGACGTAGACCGGCAGCAGCGCGTCCAGCAGATCCAGCGCCGGGCTGCCATCCACGGTCTTGGACAGCAGCAGGAAGCTCACCGGGCCCAGCAGTACCGGCCGCGTCTGGATGCCCAGCGCGCGGGCTTCGCGATACTCGGCCAACGGCTTGTCGCCGCGTAGTGCGAAGCCCTGTCCAGCCTGCAGCTCGGGCACCAGGTAGTGGTAGTTGGTGTCGAACCACTTGGTCATTTCAAGCGCGTGCAGGTCGTGGCCATCGCGCTGCACGCCACGGGCCAGGGCGAAGTAGCCGGCCAGCGGGTCGGCATCGGCCAGCGCGCGGTAGCGCGCCGGAATCGCGTCGAACAGGAACGCGGCATCAAGCACCTGGTCGTAGAGGCTGAAGTCGTTGCTCGGCGGTACGTCCACCCCGGCCTCGCGCTGCAGCTGCCAATGGCGGGCGCGCAGCGCGCGGGCGGTGTCCTGCAGCGATTGCGCGCTGCTCTCGCCGGACCAGTACGCCTCCAGCGCGCGCTTGAGCTCGCGCTTGGCGCCGATGCGCGGAAAACCCAGGTTGGTAACGGTAGTCATTGGAACGTGTCCTCATTGCGTAGGGGCATTGAGGAACGAAGGAACCGCGCGCCGTCCACGCCATTGCTGCCGTGCCCGCCCCGCCAGCGACCTTCGCCCCCGCGGGCGAACCGGATGCCGCGAAGCGGACGCACGGGGGCGGCGCCATGCTGGCGGCATGGCGGCAGGCCCCGGCAACCTCCCCGCGGACGTTCCAGGTCGAATCGGGGAACGGTCGTGTTCCCCGGCCGGGGCCGGTATTCGGGCTGATGGACACGGGCGCGCACGCCCTCCTAGTACCTGCCGCTTCCCAGGCGGATGCCCAGTGCTGTTGGCAGGATTCGTTTCCATTCACCGCTGCGGGGCAGCTCCGGAATGGGCGCGCAAGGCGCCTTCACCGGATTCCCGTTTAAACCCATCCCTTCATCTGCATGAAGAGATGGATACCTTCGGCGAGCACAAGGTAGGCCGAAGGGGCGCGGTGGTCAAGGGGGGCCGGTTCGTCCTGGGTCGCGTCACGGGGCATCTGCCGGTCCAGCCAGAACGTGCTTCGGGAGTGGGGCAGGCGCGCCAGCCACTGCATCCATGACGCCGTTGCCTGCGTATCTCCCGATGACCCCCCCTGCGGAGCCGGACATGCGCCGAACCCTTCTTCCCTCGCTGCTGCTGGTGCTGATCCCGGCGCTGCCAGCCGCTGCCCAGCAGGTGCAGCGCCAGGAAGGCCGTGCCTACGCGCCCGCCGGCGGGCGCCTGCTGTACCGCGAGACCCATTGGCTGCAGGGCCCGCCCGAGGCGCGCTCGCGGCTGGTGCTGTACCGCTGCGCGGACGGACGCGCCTTCGCGCGCAAATGGATGACCCCGCAGGGCAGTGCGCAGACCCCGGACTTCGCGTTCGAAGATGCGCGCAACGGCTACCAGGAAGGCCTGCAGGGCAGCGCCACCGCCCGCACCGTGTACGTGCGTGAGGACGCGCAGGCCGAACGCGTGAGCCGTACCATCGCGATTCCGTCCGACGCGGTGGTCGATGCCGGGTTCGACGCGGCCGTGCTCAAGCACTGGGACGCCCTCCAGGGCGGGCGCAGCGTGGCTTTCCAGTTCCTGCTGCCCAGCCGCCAGCGGCTGGTGCCATTGAAGCTGCAGCGCAGCGGTGCGGTCACCTGGCAGGGCCAGCCGGCCGAGCAGCTGCAGATGCGCCTGGATGCCTGGTTCGGCTTCGCCGTGCCGGCGGTGACCCTGATCTACGCGCGCGCCACACCCCGCCTCCTGCAGTTCTCCGGCACCGGCAACGTGCGTGATGAACACGGGCGCTACCCCCAGGTGCGCGTCGAGTTTGCCGAGGCGCCGGTCGCGGCAACGCTGGCCGAGCTGGCCTCCGCGCGGCAGCAACCGCTGGTGTCCGCATGTGCCGGATGAGTGCCCCCTTGCGCGGCAGGCGCGCAGCGACGACGATGCCGGCTGTTCCCCCGACGACATTGAGCCTGCGATGCCCGAGCTGGACACTGCCGATACCGGTGCCTCGCGGCGCCTCGATGAGCTGCTCGTCCAGGTCGCCACCGGCGACCGCCAGGCGTTTGAATCGGTTTACCAGTTGGCCTCCGGCCGTCTCTTCGCGATCTGCCTGCACATATTGCGCGACCGCGGCGATGCCGAGGACGTGCTGCAGGACGCCTTCGTCACGATGTGGCACAAGGCCGCGCAGTTTGACCGCGCCAAGGCCTCAGCCATGACCTGGCTCTCCACGCTGGCCCGCAACCGCGCCATCGATCGCCTGCGCGCCGCACCGCCGCGCCCGCTGGACGATCTGTCGGTGGCCGAAGAGATTCCCGATTTCGCGCCGCAGCCGGCGCAGGCGGCCGAGCACGCCTCCGATCGCGAGCGCCTGGACGATTGCCTGGACACGCTGGAGCCTCGCCGGCGTTCGCTGATCCGGCTGGCCTTCCTGGATGGGGCGAGCTATGACGAACTGGCGCGCCGGATCGGTGCGCCGCTGGGATCGGTGAAAAGCTGGATCCGCCGTGGGCTGGGCCAACTACGGGTGTGCCTGGAACGATGAACGTCCGCGATCTCCACGATATGCCTCATGACGCCGAACCACCCGGCGCGGACATCCTGGCCGGTGAATACGTGCTCGGGGTGCTCGATGCCGCCCAGCGCGCCGAGGTGGAACAGCGCATCGCCCGTGATCCGGGCTTTGCGCGCCTGGTCAGCCAGTGGGAAAACCGGCTGGCGCCGCTGCTCGACTCACTCGGCACCGAGGCCGTCCCGGCCCACCTGTGGCCGCGTATCCGCACCTCGCTGGGCTGGCCGTCGGTGGGCGCCACACCGCGCGCCTGGCAGCGCACCGGCTTCTGGCAGGGCATGACGGCGCTGGCAGCGGTGGTCGCGCTGGTGGCGGTCCTTGCCCGCCGCGACGTGGTACCGGTGGCACCGGTAGCGCCGCCGGTGGCGGTCACCCCGACCACGCCGGCCGAGCCGGAACAGGCCACCCGGCCGGTCACGCCGCTGCTGCACGACGACGGTTCCCCTGGCTGGCTGGCCTCGGTCGACAAGGCCCACGGCAAAGTGTTGATGGTGCCGGTCCCGGCGCCGGCCGACGCCGCCGGGCGCGCGCCCGAGCTGTGGCTGATCCCGGCGGGCGGTGCACCGCGTTCGCTGGGCCTGGTCTCGATCAACCGCGCCCACACCGTGGCGGTACCGGACATGCTGCGTGATGCGCTGGTGAACGGTTCGGTGCTGGCGATCACGCTGGAACCGTCCGGCGGCGCCCCGCAGGGCATCCCGACCGGCCCGGTCATCGCCAAGGGCGACATCGCCAACCTCTAAGGTGCACTTTATTTCCGGATACGTGCATCCGGAAGGCCGCTGTTCCCGTATCTCCTGACAAGCACGCCAGGAGATGCGCGATATGTCGGCCGGACCCGCCCCTGCAACAGGACGCACCGCCCGCCGGGGCCTTTGGCCCACGGTGCGGCGCTGGTTTGATACCGGTGCCGACACGACGGTGGCGCCCGAAGCCGCGCAGCGCGTGGACTGGCTGCGCGCGATCCCGTTCGCGGCGATGCACCTGGCCTGCGTGGCGGTGTTGTGGGTGGGCGTGTCCTGGATCGCGGTCGGGGTCGCGGTGGCGCTGTATGCCGTGCGCATGTTCGCGATCACCGCCTTCTACCACCGCTACTTCGCGCACCGCACCTTCCGGACCTCGCGCGCGGTGCAGTTCGCGTTCGCCGTGATCGGCGCGGCCAGCGTGCAGCGGGGCCCGCTTTGGTGGGCCGCGCACCATCGGCACCACCATCGCCATACCGATACCCCGGCCGATCCGCACTCGCCGCGTGTGCACGGCTTCTGGTGGAGCCACATGGGCTGGTTCCTCACCCCCGAAGGGTTCCGCACCGACTTCGCGCGCATCCCGGACCTGGCGAAATATCCCGAACTGCGCTGGCTGGACCGCTTCGACACTCTGGTGCCGATCGTGTTGGCCGCCGCGTTGTTCGGCCTGGGGGCCGTGCTCGAGCGCATCGCGCCGTCGTGGGGCACCAGCGGCGGCCAGATGCTGGTGTGGGGCTTCTTCATCTCCACGGTGGTGCTGTTCCACGCCACGGTGACCATCAACTCGCTGGCGCACCGCTTCGGCCGGCGCCGCTTCGCCACCGCCGACGACAGCCGCAACAACCTGTGGCTGGCACTGCTGACCTTCGGTGAAGGCTGGCACAACAACCATCACTTCTTCCCGGGCACAGTGCGCCAGGGCTTCTACTGGTGGGAAGTGGACATCACCTGGTACGGCCTGCGCGTGATGGGCTGGCTGGGCCTGGTACGCGATCTCAAACCGGTGCCGGCGTGGGTGCTGGCCAAGGCGGAGAACTGACATGCGCATCGCCGTGATCGGATCGGGCATCGCCGGCCTTGCGAGCGCCTGGTGGCTGTCGCAGCGCCACGAGGTGACCCTGTTCGAAGCCAACGACTACCTCGGCGGGCACACCCACACCCATACGGTGGAGGTGGACGGGCGCACGCAGGCGGTGGACACCGGGTTCATCGTGTTCAACCCGCTGCACTATCCCCTGCTTACCGCGCTGTTCGAGCAGCTCAACGTGGCGACGCGGGCGACCACCATGAGTTTTTCCGTGCACAGCGAGCGCAGCGGGCTGGAGTACAACGCCACCTCGCTGGATGCGCTGTTCTGCCAGCGCCGCAACCTGGTCTCGCCGCGCTTCTGGGGCATGCTGCGCGATCTGCGGCGCTTCTACCGCGAGGCACCGGCGCTGCTGCAGAGCGACGGGGACGGGCCATCGCTCGGTGAATACCTGCAGGACGGTGGCTACGGACGCGCCTTTGTGGACGAGCACCTGCTGCCGATGGCCTCGGCGCTCTGGTCGGCGCCCACGGCGGCGCTGGCCGCGTTCCCGGCACGCTACCTGGTGCAGTTCATGGCCAACCACCAGATGCTGCAGGTCAGTGGCCGTGCGCCGTGGCGGGTGGTGGAGGGCGGGTCGGCCCGCTACATCGACGCGATGCGGCGCCGCTGGCAGGTCCGGGAGCGTCTGGAGTGCCGGGTATACGGCGTGGAACGTCACGCGCAGGGCGTCCGCGTGCACAGTGCGGCCGGGCTGGAAGGGTTTGACCAGCTGGTGCTGGCCTGCCACAGCGACCAGGCGCTGGCGATGCTGTCCGATGCCGATCCGACCGAACGTGCCGTGCTCGGGGCGATCCGCTATCAGCCCAACGAGGTGGTCCTGCATACCGACGCCCGGCTGCTGCCCACGCACCGCAAGGCGTGGGCCGCCTGGAACGCCCACGTGCCGGCGTCGCCGACGGCACCGTGCACGGTCAGCTACTGCATGAACCTGCTGCAGGGCATCGACACGCCCACGCCGCTGGTGGTCACGCTCAACCGCAGCGAGGCGATCGACCCGGCCAAGGTGCTGCGCCGCCTGCAGTACTCGCACCCCGTGCACGACCACGCGATGGTGCGCGCGCAGGGGCGCTGGGCCGAGGTACAGGGCCGGCGCCGGACCTGGTTCGCCGGCGCTTACTGGGGCTGGGGCTTCCATGAGGACGGCATCCGCAGCGCGCGCCGTGTGGTGGATGCGCTGGACGCACTGGATGCCGACGCGTACTGGCCGTTGTCCGAGGCGGTGTCGGCATGAGCGCCAGCGCGATCTACCGCGGCCGCATGCGGCATCGCCGCCACCTGCCACAGGCCCACGCGTTCGGCTACCCGGTGGCGCAGCTGCTGCTGGATCTGGATGAGCTGGACCAGGTGTTCCGTGGCCGCTGGCTGTGGTCGGTGGGCCGCCGCAACCTGGCCGAATTCCGCCGCAGCGACTACCTCGGCGACCCGGCCGTGCCGCTGGCCGAGGCCGTGCGCGCGCGGGTGACCGAGGCGCTCGGCCGCGCGCCGGCCGGACCGGTCCGCCTGCTCGCGCACCTGCGCTATGGCGGCCACGTGTTCAACCCGGTCAGCTTCTACTACTGCTACGCCGCCGACGGCACCACGCTGGAGTGCATCGTCGCGGAGATCACCAACACGCCCTGGAAAGAGCGGCACGCCTACGTGCTGCCGGTGGCCGCCGCCGATGCCCACGGCCGCGCGCTGGCATGGGAGTTCGACAAGCAGTTCCACGTCTCGCCCTTCATGCCGATGGACTGCCGCTACCGCTGGCGCTTCACCGCGCCGGGTGAGGATCTGCACGTGCACATGCAGGTCTGGCGCGAGGGTGCGCGCCAGTTCGATGCCGATCTGGTGCTGCAGCGCCAGCCGCTGGACCGCCGCGGCCTCGCCGGCGTCCTGCTGCGCTACCCGCTGATGACCCTGCAGGTGGTCGCGGCCATCCACTGGCAGGCGCTGCGCCTGTGGCTCAAGCGCACCCCCGTCCACGACCACCCTTCGCTTGCTGGAAAACGCCCATGAACGACATGACCCGGCCACGCCTGCCCGCCCTGCCCACCGCGCTGGAACGCTTCCTGCGCGATCGCCTGGTGTCCCAGCTGGCGCCGCTGCGCGGTGGCAGCCTGCACCTGCGCGATGCCGCCGGCGATGTGATGCTGGGCGATCCGACGGCAACGCTGCGCGTTACCGTGTGGGTGGACGATCCGGCGTTCTACCGCGCGGTGGCCGCGCAGGGCAGCGTCGGCGCCGGCGAGGCCTACATCCGGGGCGACTGGCGCTGCAGCGACCTGGTCGCGCTGGTGCAGCTGCTGGTGCGCAACCGCGACCTGCTCGACAGCATGGAGCGCGGCGTGGCGCGTGTCGGTGGTTGGCTGCTGAAGGGCTGGAACCGCCTGCGCCGCAACACCCGCGAAGGCAGCCGGCGCAACATCGCCGCGCACTACGACCTCGGCAACCCGTTCTTCTCGCTGTTCCTGTCCGAGGACCTGATGTATTCCTCGGCGCTGTACGCCAGCACCGAGGACACGCTGGAGGCAGCCTCGCAGCGCAAACTCGCGCGCATCTGTGAACAGCTGCAGCTCACCGCCGATGATCGCGTCATCGAGATCGGCACCGGCTGGGGCGGTTTCGCGCTGTATGCGGCGCGCGAGATCGGCTGCCATGTCACCACCACCACCATTTCCGTCGAGCAGTACACGCTGGCCAAGGCGCGGGTGGAAGCCGCCGGCCTGCAGGACAGGGTGACCCTGCTGCTCAAGGACTACCGTGACCTGGAGGGCCAGTACGACAAGCTGGTCTCCATCGAGATGATCGAGGCGATCGGCGCACAGTACCTGGACACGTACTTCGCCACGCTCACCCGCCTGCTCAACCCCGACGGTCTGGCGCTGCTGCAGGCCATCACTATCGAGGACCAGCGCTACGAACAGGCCCGCCGCAGCGTGGACTACATCAAGCGCTTCGTGTTCCCCGGGAGCTTCATTCCGTCGATCAACGCGATCGTCGCTGCCAAGACCCGCAGCAGCGACCTGCAGCTGATCGGTCAGCACGATTTCGGGCCGTCCTATGCGCTGACGCTGCGGGCCTGGCGGCACCGCTTCCTTGCCCAGCTGCCCGCCGTGCGCGCGCAGGGCTTCGATGCGCGTTTCATCCGGATGTGGGAGTTCTACCTGGCCTATTGCGAAGGCGGCTTCCTGGAGCGCTCGATCGGCGTGTCGCACCTGCTGATGGCGCGCCCCGGCTACCGGCCTGCGCTGATCGCCGGGGAGGGCTGAAGTGCTGCGCTTCTGGTCCAACGTGATTGGCAACCAGCTGGTGTGGTTGTGCGCAGTGGTCGGCGCCGGCCGCGGGTTGTGGTGGCCGGCATTGCTGGCAGCCGCCGCATACGTGGCCAGCCAGCTGGCGTGGTCGCCGCGGCCATCGGTCGAGATGAAGCTGATGGGCGTGGCGATCGGCTGCGGGCTGGTGGTCGATGGCCTGGCGGGTGGTACCGGGCGCGTGGTGTACGCCGCCGGCAACGATGCGGCATGGCTGGCTCCGCCGTGGATTCTCGCGCTGTGGGCCGCCTTCGCCATGACGCTGACGGTGTCCTTCGCCGTGCTGCAGCGGCACCTGCGCGTGGCCGCACTGGTGGGGCTGCTGCTGGCACCGCTGGCGTATCTGTCGGCTGCGCGCGGCTGGTCCTCGGTGGTATTCACCGCGCCGCCGTGGCACGGCGTGGCAGTGCTGGGCCTTGGCTGGGCGGTCGCCCTGCCGCTGCTGGCCGCGTGCGCGCGCCACTGGCAACGCCCGGTGGACCCGATCAACACCCTCGCTGCGGGAGAGACACGATGAAGATGCTGTGGGTGATCTGGCTGTATGCCGCGGTGATCATGACGTGGGGCTGGTGGTGGCAGCGCCGCCACGAGAATATCGGCGTGGTCGACGTCCTGTGGGCCAAGGGTGTCGGTGCATCGGCGCTGCTGCTTGCCCTGCTCGGCACGGGTGCGTCGACACCGCGGTTCGCCCTCGCTGCCCTTGGCGGCCTGTGGGGAACGCGGCTGGCGCTGCACCTGTGGCGCCGCGTCCGCAGCGAACCCGAGGACGGCCGCTACCGGCATCTGCGGCAGTATTGGAACGGCCATCAGGGCAAGATCTTCGGCTTCTTCCAGTTCCAGGCACTGCTGATCGTGCTGTTCGCGCTGCCCTTCGTGGCGGTGTCGGTCGCCCCGGCCACGCACGTCGGCTGGCTGATCGCAGCGGCCGCGGTGTGGCTGCTGAGCGTGGGCGGCGAGGCGCTCGCCGATCGCCAGCTGGCGCGCTTCCGCGCCGATCCGGCCAACAAGGGGACGACCTGCCGCCAGGGTCTGTGGCGCTACTCGCGGCATCCCAACTATTTCTTCGAATGGCTGCACTGGTTCACCTACGTGCTGCTGGCCGTGCACTCGCCGCTGTGGTGGCTGGCGTGGTCCGGTCCGCTGGTGATGTACGTGTTCCTGCGCTGGGTCAGCGGCATTCCCTTCACCGAGGCGCAGGCGCTGCGCAGCCGTGGCGAGGACTACCGCCACTACCAGCGCACCACCCCGATGCTGTTCCCGTGGTTCCCCTCCCGCTCTTCCTCCCGCAAGGAGATGTCATCGTGAATGCCGCCAGTGAACCGTTGCCCCTGCCGGACTATGCCCCCGGCCTGACCGGCCTGGCCGAACGCGGCCTGCTGCCCGACGCGCTGCTGCGCCTGGGCATCCGCCGCCAATGCGAGCAGCGCCTGCGCGACGAACTCGCCGAGGGCCAGCAGGCCCAGTCGCAGCGCTTCGCCGCCCGCATCGCCGGGCTGGCCAGCAGCGCGGTGGCCCTGCACGTGGATGCAGCCAATCGCCAGCACTACGAGGTTCCGGCGGACTTCTTCCATCACTGCCTGGGCAAACGCCTGAAGTACAGCAGCTGCTACTACGCCACCGGCCACGAGACGCTGGATGAAGCCGAAGAGGCGATGCTGGCGCTGTATGGCGAGCGCGCGCAGCTCGCCGACGGCCAGCGCATCCTCGAGCTCGGCTGCGGTTGGGGCTCGCTGACCCTGTGGATGGCCGAGCGCTACCCCGGCGCGCGGATCACCGCGGTCTCCAACTCCAACAGCCAGCGCGAGTACATCCTGGGGCAGTGCCGGGCGCGGGGGCTGGCCAACGTCACCGTCCTTACCCGCGACGTCAACCATCTCACCCTGGAGGCGGGCAGCTTCGACCGCTGCGTGTCCATCGAGATGTTCGAGCACATGCGCAACTACCCGCAGCTGCTGCAGCGCATCCACGGCTGGCTCACCCCGCAGGGCAAGCTGTTCGTGCACATCTTCGTGCACCGCACGCTGATGTACCCGTTCGAGACGGACGGCGACGACAACTGGATGGGCCGGCACTTCTTCACCGGTGGCCTGATGCCTGCCGCCGACACGCTGCTGTTCTTCCAGCAGCACCTGCACCTGCAACAGCGCTGGCTGCTCGATGGCACCCACTACCAGCGCACCGCCAACCACTGGTTGGCCAACCAGGACCGCGAGAAGGACGCGGTGATGGCCGTGCTGCGCCAGTGCTACGGCGACGCTGCGGCCCCGCTGTGGCACCAGCGCTGGCGCATGTTCTGGATGGCCTGTGCGGAGCTGTTCGGCTACCAGCAGGGCCAGCAGTGGCAGGTGGCGCACTACCTGTTCGATCGCTCCTGATCCCCCACGCCTGCCGAGGACGCCGTCATGACGATTCGTGCTTTCATCCCGCTGCTGGTCACCGGCATGCTGCTGGGCGGTTGCGGCGGCAATACCCGCCCCATTCCCCCGGTGGCGCAGGTCGACGTGCCACGCTTCATGGGCGACTGGTATGTGATTGCGCATATCCCGAGCCGGCCCGAGCGCGAGGCCTACGATGCGGTGGAATCCTATGCGCTGCGACCGGACGGCCGCATCCAGACCACCTTCCGCTACCGCAAGGGCAGCTTCGACGCACCGGTGAAAACCATGCATCCGATCGGTACGGTCAAGGAAGGCACCGGCGGGGCGGTCTGGGGCATGCAGTTCATCTGGCCGATCCAGGCCGAGTACGTGATCGTGTACCTGGATCCGGACTACCAGCAGACGATTGTCGGCCGCAGCAAGCGCGACTATGTCTGGCTGATGTCGCGTACCCCGACCCTCTCCGATGCCGACTACCAGAAGGCCATGACACGCATCGCCGCGCTTGGCTATGACCTGTCCCAGGTAAGGCGCGTGCCGCAGTCCGGCGCGGCCGAATAGGCCGATCCGTGGCCGGTTTCTCAGGCCCTGAGAAGCCCGCAGGCGATACTGTCGTCATCGATCTCCCGATACGGCGGCCCCTCCGGGCCATGTACGGGGACGGTGCGCGGATCGGCTGCGCACCGGCGGACAGAGGACGGCAGCGTGGCGGACAGGTATTGCGATCTGGTCATGAAGGGCGGCATCACCAGCGGCATCGTGTATCCCAACGCGGTGCTGTCGCTGGCCCGGCAGTACCGTTTCAAAAACATCGGCGGCACCTCGGCAGGCGCCATCGCCGCGGCGGTGGCGGCGGCGGCCGCGCTGGGCGACCGCCGGCGCCATGCCGGCCAGGCGGTGGAGGCGCAGGTCGGTTTTCCGGGCCTGGCCACGGTATCGGCCGAGCTGTCGCGGCGTGGCTTCATTTACAGCCTGTTCCAGCCCGCGCACGGTGCGCGCACCGCCTACCGGTTGCTGGTGATGCTCACCGGCAAGTCCAGCCTGCCGCGCAAGATCGCCTGCCTGCTCGCGGCGGTGTTCGCGATCGCGCCGCTGGAGCTGCTGGCCACGCTGGTGGGGCTGCTCGGCATCGGCTGGTTGGCCGGTGGCGTGGACGGTGTCTGGGCCACGCTGCTGCCGTCGCTGCTGTGCGCCTACGGTGCCGGCGTACTCGCCTCGGCCCTGCGCGTGGCGCGGGTCGCGCGGCGCAACCTGCTGGGCCTGTGCAGCGGCGCCACCCAGGCCGATGCATCGACGCCGGCGCTCACCGACTGGCTGCATGCCCGCCTGCAGGCGCTGGCTGGCCTGCCGGCCGACCGGCCGCTGACTTTCGGTGACCTGCACCAGGCACCGCGCTATGCCGGCGAGCCGGCCGGCGCGCACGCGATCAGCCTGCAGATGATCACCACCTGCGTTTCGCATACCGAGCCGCGCACGTTGCCGTTCAGCGCTGCGCACTTCTGGTTCGTGCGCGAGGAGTTCCTGCAGCTGTTCCCGGCCAGTGTCGTGGACTGGCTGGTGGCGCAGGCCGGGGCGCCGCAGCGCGTGGACGGGCGCGACTACTACCGGCTGGTCGATGGCGAGCAGTTGCCGGTGCTGGTGGCCACCCGGATGAGCCTGAGCTTTCCGCTGCTGATCAGTGCGGTGCCGTTGCACGAGCCGGCGCGTCGTGAGCGCCGCTGCGAGCCGGCAGCGGCGCCCACGCCCGGGCGCGACAGCAGCAATGTGGCCGACAGCATGGAAGGGCTGACCAGTGGCGGGCAGAACTGTGGCCCGGTCATCACCGCGTTCCGGGTCTGCTGGTTCTCCGATGGCGGGATCAGCAGCAACTTCCCCATCCATCTGTTCGACGCCGCGCTGCCGCGCTGGCCCACCTTCGGCATCAACCTGGTGTATCCGCGCCACGCCGATGCCGTCCTCCTGTCCGATGCCGAGGGGCAGGGCGAACAGGCGCAGATCGAGCGGGCGGTGTTCCTGCCCACCGAGAACCGTCAGGGCTGGCAGCGCAGCTACCAGTCCATCGCCAAGCCGCTGGCCGCGGCGGAGATGTCCGGTTTTCTGTTCTCGATCGTCTCCACCATGCAGAACTGGCGCGATGTGCTGCAGGCGCGTGCGCCGGGCTATCGCGATCGCATCGTGCACGTTTCGCTGCACGGCGACGAAGGCGGCATGAATCTGGACATGCCGCAGGACGTGCTCAGCCGCATCGCCGCCAAGGGCAGCGTGGCCGGTGAGCGATTCTGTGACTTCTCCTTCGCCAACCACTACTGGATCCGCTGGCGCAACCTGGCCTCGGCCTACCAGCGCTACACCCTGGAGATCGCGCGCACCGACGATCCCGCGCAGCGCGTGGCTGCGTGGCACGATGCGTACGAGAGCGTGGCCAGCGGCGAACCGCCGCCGCCGTCCTACCGGTTGGGTTCGGAGGACAAGCGACGCGAATCGCAGCAGCTGTGGCACCACATGGTCGAGCAGGGCCAGCGCTGGGACGACCTCGGCCCGGACCTCACCGACGGCGCGCCTCGCCCCCTGCCGCAGATGAAGGTCACCCCGATCTATTGAGCCCGGAGAAACCGGCACCCCTACCGGTGCCCAGGTCTCGCACCGGCCGCCTCAGCGCCCGGGCAACTGCACGAACGCGCGCTGCATGCAGTCCTCGCGCGGGCAGACCCGGCAACCGGGGCCGATCGAGACCGAGTTGCCCGGGCTCTGGATATCCAGCCCGCGCGAATAGATCAACCGCTCGGCATGCTGCAGGTCGCAGCCCAACGCCACCGCGAAGGTCTTGCGCGGCTGCCCGTGCCCGACCGGGCCGCTGCTCACCTGGCGCGCCAGCCAGAAGTGCCGGCGGCCATCGGGCATGCGCGCGGTCTGGGTCAGCACGCGGCCGGGTTGATTGAACGCCTCATACACAATCCACAGCGGACACGAGCCGCCCACCTGCGAGAAGTGGAAGTCGGTGGCGGAATGCCGTTTGGAGACATTGCCGGCGCGGTCCACGCGGATGAAGAAGAAGGGCAGCCCCGGCGCACTGCGCCGCGCCAGCGTGCTCAGGCGGTGGCAGACCGCCTCGAAGCCCACGCCGAAGCGGTGCGCCAGCGCATCGATGTCGTAGGCGCTGTGTTCGGCCGCGCGCAGGAACCGCGCATACGGCATCACCAGCGCTCCGGCAAAGTAGTTGGACATGCCGATCCGAGCCTGCGCGATCTGTTCCGGCTCGCGGAAGCCGGCTCGCGCGATCACCGCATCGATCTGTGCCGCGTACCCCAGCAGGGCCAGTTCGGCCGCCATCTGGAAGGCCTGCTGGCCCGGCTCCAGGTAGTCGGGCAACCACAACGTGCGGCTGCCGCCGTCGTACACGCGCTTCTCGCGCCCGGCCTGCAGCGGCGCCACTTCCACCAGCACCCCGTGCCGGTCGGCCAGCAGCTGGCGCAGGCGCGGCGCCACGTGGCCGGCGACCAGCCCCCATTCGCCGAACAACTGCTCGGCCAGATCGTCCAGTTCGGGAATGTGGTTGTGCATGCGGTTGAAGAAGTCCCGCACCTGATCGCCGGCCGGCAGCGCCTGGCCGGCATGCACGTCACCCAGCTGGAACTCCAGCGCGGCAGCATGCTCGCGAAGCGCCAGGTGACGCCGGTGCAGGTCCAGCAGGGCGCGGCTGATCTGCGGCAGGTTGCCGGCCATCGCGCGCAGCTCGGTGCTGCTCACATCGTCCAGGCCGAGGTCGCGCAGGGTCTCGCCGAGGGCATCCTGCAGCGCGCCCGGCTCATCGACATCGAACAGCTCGCTGACATCGCCCAGCACCGCACGCAGCTTCTGCTGCACGGCCGGGGTCAGGGGTCGCTTGTTGCGCTCGATCTGGTTCAGGTAGCTGGCCGAGAGGCCGAGGGCCCGGGCCAGGTCGATCTGGCTGTAGCCGCGCTGCTCGCGCAGCTTCAGCAGGCGCAGGCCGATCTGGCGGTGTGGAGACTGGCTGTTCACAAGATTCACAAAAATCGTAGCGGGCATTGGCCAGATTAAGCGCATACAGCCCGGAAATCGAGGTTGACCCTGTGAATAATGCCAACAACTTATCGACCCCCCGGGATTGTCCATGATTGTTGCAGCGCCCCGCATCCGTATGTTGATCGATGGCCAGTTCATCGAATCGGCCAGCCCGCACTGGCAGAACGTGGTCAATCCGGCCACCCAGGACGTCCTGGCCCAGGTGCCGTTCGCGACCCCCGGTGAAGTGGACGCCGCCGTCGCTGCGGCCAAGGAAGCCTTCAAGACCTGGCGCAAGACCCCCATCGGCACCCGTGCGCGCATCTTCCTGAAGTACCAGCAGCTCATCCGCGAAAACATGAGCGAGCTGGCCCATATCCTGTCCGCCGAGCAGGGCAAGACCGTGCCGGACGCCGAAGGCGATGTGTTCCGCGGCCTGGAAGTGGTCGAGCACGCCGCTGCGATCGGCAACCTGCAACTCGGCGAGCTGGCCAACAACGTCGCCAATGGCGTGGACACCTACACCCTGCTGCAGCCGCTCGGCGTGTGTGCCGGCATCACCCCGTTCAACTTCCCGGCGATGATCCCGCTGTGGATGTTCCCGATGGCGATCGCGACCGGCAATACCTTCATTCTGAAGCCGTCCGAGCAGGACCCGATGGTCACCATGCGCCTGGTCGAACTGGCGCTGGAAGCGGGCATTCCCAAGGGCGTGCTCAACGTCGTGCACGGCGGCGAAGACGTGGTCAATGCGATCTGCGACCACCCGGACATCAAGGCCGTCTCCTTTGTCGGTTCCACCCGCGTCGGCACGCACGTGTACAACCGTGCCTCGCTGGCCGGCAAGCGCGTGCAATGCATGATGGGCGCCAAGAACCACGCCGTGGTGCTGCCGGACGCCAACAAGGAACAGAGCCTCAACGCGATGGTCGGTGCCGCCTTTGGCGCGGCGGGCCAGCGCTGCATGGCCGCATCCACCCTGGTGCTGGTCGGCGAGGCGCGCGAGTGGGTGCCTGACCTGGTGGCCAAGGCAAAGACACTGAAGGTGAGCGCCGGCAGCGTGGCCGGGACCGATGTCGGCCCGGTCATCTCCTGCGCCGCCCGCGAGCGCGTGGAAGGCCTGATCGCCTCCGGTGTGGAGCAGGGCGCCAAGCTGGTGCTGGATGGCCGCAACCCGCAGGTGGACGGCTTCGAGAAGGGCAACTTCGTGGGCCCGACCATCTTCGCCGGCGTCACCCCGGGCATGCGCATCTATGACGAGGAAATCTTCGGACCGGTGCTGGTGATCCTCGAAGCGGACACGCTGGAAGACGCCATCGACCTGATCAACGCCAATCCGAACGGCAACGGCACCGCGCTGTTCACCCAGTCCGGCGCGGCCGCACGCAAGTTCCAGGAAGACATCGACGTCGGCCAGGTCGGCATCAACGTGCCGATTCCGGTGCCGGTGCCGCTGTTCTCCTTCACCGGTTCGCGCGCCTCCAAGCTCGGCGACCTGGGCCCGTACGGCAAGCAGGTGGTCATGTTCTACACCCAGACCAAGACCATCACCTCGCGCTGGTTCGATGACGAGACGCTGGGTCACGGCGTCAACACCACCATCAGCCTGAAGTAAGCAACAACGGAGTTCGACCATGAGCCACTCGATGACGACGGAACTCGACGAAGCGCAGCAGGCCTATAGAGAGGCTGCGCGCGACTTCGCCCAGGCCGAACTGGCGCCGCACGCCGCGCGATGGGATGCGGAGGGCATCTTTCCGCGCGAGGCGATCGCCAAGGCAGGGGAACTCGGGTTCTGTGGCCTGTACATGGACCCCGAGGTCGGCGGCAGCGGCTTGAGCCGTCTGGACGCCGCCGTCGTCATCGAGGAGCTCGCCAACGTGGACCCGTCCACCGCGGCCTACATCAGCATCCACAACATGGCCTCGTGGATGGTGTCGACGTGGGGTACCGAAACACTGCGCGCCGCCTGGGGCACCGATCTGTCCTCGGGCAGCAAGCTGGCCTCGTACTGCCTGACCGAGCCGGGTGCCGGGTCGGACGCGGCGTCGCTGAAGACCAGCGCCGTGCGCGAAGGTGAACACTACGTGCTGAACGGCGCCAAGGCCTTCATCTCCGGTGCCGGCGCCACCGAACTGCTGGTGGTGATGGCGCGGACCGGCGGTGCCGGTGCGGGCGGCATCAGCGCGATCGCGGTGCCGGCCGACCTGCCGGGCATCAGCTACGGTCGCAAGGAAGAGAAGATGGGCTGGAACAGCCAGCCCACCCGCGGCATCACCTTCGAGAACGTCCGCGTGCCGGTCAGCCACCTTCTGGGAGAGGAAGGCGGCGGCTTCAAGCTGGCGATGAAGGGCTTGGACGGTGGCCGCATCAACATCGCCGCCTGTTCGCTGGGTGCCGCCCAGGGCGCGCTGGACGCGGCCCGCCGCTACATGGGCGAGCGCCGCCAGTTCGGCAAGGCGCTGGCCGACTTCCAGGCGCTGCAGTTCAAGCTGGCCGACATGGCCACCCAGCTCGTGGCCGCGCGGCAGATGGTGCATACCGCCGCGCGCAAGCTCGACGCCGGTGCCAGCGATGCCAACGTGTGGTGTGCGATGGCCAAGCGCTTCGCCACCGATGCCGGCTTCAACGTCTGCAACGATGCGCTGCAGATCCACGGCGGTTATGGCTACATCCGCGAATACCCGATCGAACGGCTGCTCCGCGATTGCCGCGTGCACCAGATCCTGGAGGGCACCAACGAGATCATGCGCGTGATCGTGGCCCGCCACCTGCTCAACACCGAAGAGGAACTGCGATGATGGATTGGCGCACGCACGAACACACCGGCCTGAAGGTCGAGGCCGATGGCCACGTCGCGGTGGTGACGCTGGACAACCCGCCGGCCCACACCTGGACCGTGCACAGTCTGTCCGCCCTGCGCGACCTGGTCGGTGCGCTCAATGCCGACAAGGGCATCTACGCGCTGGTGATCACCGGGGGAGGCGAAAAGTTCTTCTCCGCCGGGGCCGATCTCAAGCAGTTCGCCTCCGGCGACAAGGGCGCCGCGCGCGAAGCGGCACGCCGATTCGGCGAAGCCTTCGAGGCCCTGTCCGGCTTCCGTGGCGTCTCCATCGCGGCCATCAACGGCTATGCGATGGGCGGCGGCCTGGAATGTGCGCTCGCCTGCGACCTGCGCATCATCGAGGACCATGCCCAGGTGGCGCTGCCGGAGGCGACCGTCGGCCTGCTGCCGTGCGCCGGTGGCACGCAGAATCTACCGCGTCTGGTGGGTGAAGGCTGGGCCAAGCGGATGATCCTGCTCGGCGAACGCATCGATGCCGACACCGCCGTGCGCATCGGCCTGGCCGAAGAGAAGGTCGGCAAGGGCGAAGCGCTCGCACTGGCACTGGACTGGGCGCGCAAGGCCGGCAAGCAGAGCCCGACCAGCATCGCCGCGTGCAAGACGCTGGTGCAGGCCACCCGCACCGGCACCCATGCCGCCGCCCTGGTGGCCGAACGCGAAGCGTTCGTCGACCTGTTTGACAGCGCCGACCAGGTCGAGGGCGTCAGCGCCTTCCTGGAGAAGCGCAGCGCGCAGTGGAAGAACGCATGAGCACGGTCGCCGCCAGCGAAGACGCACCGGTGCTGTTCGAGGAACGCACCGCCGCCAACGGCATGCGCATCGGCATCGCCACGCTCAACGCCGCGCGCACGCTCAACGGCTTTTCGCTGCCGATGGCACACCTGCTGGGCGCGCGCCTGCAGGCCTGGGCCGACGACGACGGCATCGCCCTGGTGGTGCTGCAGGGCGCAGGCGAGAAGGCCTTCTGCGCCGGCGGTGACCTGCACAGCCTGTACCGCAGCATGGTGGAGTACCGCCAGGCGGGCCGCAGCGACATCCGCGACAACACGTATGCCGCCGAATTCTTCGACGTCGAGTACCGCGTCGACTACGCCATCCACGCCTTCCCCAAGCCGATCCTGTGCTGGGGCCACGGCATCGTGATGGGCGGTGGCATCGGCCTGATGTCCGGCGCCAGCCATCGCGTGGTCAGCGAGCGCTCGAAACTGGCGTTCCCGGAGATCACCGTCGGTCTGTTCCCCGACGTGGGCGGCAGCTGGCTGCTGCCGCGCGTGCCGGGCAAGGGTGGTCTGTTCCTGGCCCTTACCGGCGCGCCGCTCAATGCCGGCGATGCGATCTACGCCGGCCTGGCCGACATCCACGTGCCGGAAGCGCAGCGCGAAGCGGTGTTCACCGCGCTGCTCGGCGTGCACTGGAGCGAGGAGGCCAAGCGCAACCACGAGCAGCTCAGCGCCCTGTTGCAGCAGCACGCCACCGACGCGGCCACCGGCCCGCTGCTGCGCCATGCCGCCACCCTCGACGCGCTCTGTGCCGGCGACGATCTGGCCACCATCGTGGACGCGATCATCGCGCTGGAAACCGACGATCCCTGGTTGCAGGCCGCCCAGGCCACGCTCGCCGCCGGTGCACCCGGCTCGGCGCGGTTGGCCTTCGAGCTGCAGCGCCGCACTGCCGGCGCATCGCTGGCCGACGTCTACCGCCTGGAGTACATCGCCGCGCTGCACAGCGCCGCCCACGGCGACTTCGCCGAAGGCATCCGCGCGCTGTTGATCGACAAGGACCGCACCCCGCACTGGCAGCCGGCCACCCTGGCCGAGGCCACGGCGACGTGGGCCCACACCTTCTTCGTTTCGCCCTGGTCCGACGCCACGCACCCGCTGGCCGACCTCGGTGTCACTGACCCCGAAAGGAGCCTCGCATGAGCCGTATCGCATTTATTGGGCTGGGCAACATGGGTGGCCCGATGGCCGCCAACCTGGCCAAGGCCGGCCACGCGGTGCGCGTGTTCGACCTGGTGCCCGCCGCCGTGCAGGCCGCGGTCGATGCCGGTGCCACCGCCGCCCACTCTGCACTGGACACCCTGACCGATGCCGAGATCGTGATCTCGATGCTGCCGGCCAGCCGCCACGTCGAAGGCGTGTACCTGGGCGAGGACGGTCTGCTGGCCGATATTCCCGGCGGCGCACTGCTGATCGACTGCAGCACCATTGCCCCGGCCACCGCACGCAAGGTTGCCGAAGCGGCCGCTGCACGTGGTCTGCAGATGCTCGACGCACCGGTCTCCGGCGGCACCGCCGGTGCACAGGCCGGCACCCTGACCTTCATCGTCGGTGGCGATGCCGAGGCGCTCGAGCGCGCCCGCCCGATCCTGCAGGCAATGGGCAAGAACATCTTCCATGTCGGCGCCAGCGGCGCCGGCCAGGTCGCCAAGCTGTGCAACAACATGGCGCTGGGCGTGATCATGGCGGTCACCGGCGAATCCATCGCACTGGGCGTGGCGCACGGTCTGGATCCGAAGGTGTTGTCGCAGATGATGGCGGTCAGCACCGGCCGCAGCTGGGCCACCGAAGTGTGCAACCCGTGGCCGGGTGTGCTGGAGAATGCGCCGGCCTCGCGCGGCTACAGCGGCGGCTTCGGCAGCGACCTGATGCTCAAGGACATGGGCCTGGCGGTGGAAGCGGCCATGAGCGTGGGCGCCTCGATTCCACTCGGCGAGCTCGCGCGCAACCTGTATTCGATGAACCACCAGGCCGGTCGCGGCAAGCTGGATTTCTCCAGCGTCGTGCAGGTGATCGCAAACGAAACGTAACACCAGCACCACGCTCAGACGCATCCCCGGGGCTCACCCTGGGGATCCACCGCGGTGGGATGGGCGGTTGCCAGGCGGTCGAGCCAGGCAGCCGCCCATTTTTTTGCCCGATCCTGCTTACGCGACCGTCAGCGTCACATCGATGTTGCCGCGGGTGGCGTTGGAGTACGGGCACACGATGTGCGCCTTCTGCACCAGTTCCTCCACCTGCTCGCGCGGCAGGCCCGGCACCGAGATCTCCAGCGCGACTTCAATCCCGAAGCCGGTCGGAATCTGGCCGATGCCCACCTTGCCGGTGATGGCGGTCTCTGCCGGCAGCGCAACCTTGGCCTGGCCGGCCACGTACTTCAGCGCGCCCAGGAAGCAGGCCGAGTAGCCGGCGGCGAACAGCTGTTCCGGGTTGGTGCCCGGACCGCCCGCGCCGCCCAGCTCGCGCGGGGTGGACAGCTGCACGTCCAGCACGTTGTCGGACGAGGTGGCGTGGCCTTCGCGGCCGCCGGTGGCGGTGGCGGTGGCGGTGTACAGAACGTTTGCGATGGACATGGAATTCTCCTGGGGTGTGAAGGGATGGCACGGGTAGGTGAGACGTACTGTGCGCCACTGGGCTGTACGTGTGGCAACATTTCGTCCAGGAAACTTGATCTGGAGTCCAGAATGGTCGATCGCCTGCAATCCCTGCTTGGCCGCTTCGCGGTCAGTGCCGAGGTCTTCCATGCCGGCCCGCTGTGCGGCATCAACCACTTGGCTGCCGACGGCGAGCGTGGCCAGCTGCACCTCATCCGCGACGGGACGGTACGGGTGGAACATGACGATGGCAGTGTGCTGCAGATCGACCAGCCCAGCGTGCTGCTCTACCCGCGTCCGCTGGCCCACCGCTTCATCACGGACGCGCAGCGCGGCGCCGATTTCGCCTGTGCGCATCTGCAGTTCGAAGGGGCCGGCAACAACCCGGTGGCCGCCGCGCTGCCCGCAGTGATCTGTCTGCCGCTGGATGCCCTGTACGGGGGCCATCCTGTGCTGTCGCTGCTGTTCGAGGAAGCCTTCGCCCAGCGCTGCGGCCGCCAGGCGCTGCTGGATCGCCTGTTTGAAGTGGTGCTGATCCAGATCCTGCGCGCGCTGATGGAAAGCGGTCAGCTACGCGTCGGCCTGCTCGCCGGCATGGCCCACCCGCGCCTGCGCCACGCGCTGGTGGCCATGCACGAAGCGCCGGCCGAGGAGTGGACGCTGGAATCGCTGGCGCAGCGTGCCGGCATGTCGCGCAGCGCCTTCGCCGAGAGCTTCCGCGACACCATCGGCAGCACGCCGGGCCAGTACCTGCAGGGCTGGCGCACGCGGCTGGTGCAGCAGGCGCTGCGCAGGGGGCAACCGCTCAAGCGCATCGCCATCGATGTGGGCTACGGCAGCGAAGCGGCACTGTCGCGCGCATTCAAAGCGCAGACCGGGCAATCGCCGCGGCAGTGGAAGCAGGTGGGCGCGGCAGCACGCGCGCCCTGACGCCCTCAGATCGCCCACTCCCGATCCGTCGTGAACATGATCGTCAGCCAGCGGTCCGTCGATTCCTCGCCCAGCGCCTCGCCGATCTCGTCGCGCAGGCGGTCCCATTCCAGCAGCGCACGCGGCGGGTCATCGGCGCGCACCACGAAGAACAGCTCGATCTGCTCGCCACGCCCGACCTTGGCCACATAGCTGCGGTACTCGAGGAAGCCGTGCCTGGCGACGATGGCACGCGCCACCTCGTCCACGTGCGCCTGCAGGTCCACCGGGGTGATCAGCAGGATGTCCGACAGCGCCTGCCGCACCGTGCCGAGCGGGGCGACCATGACGAACAGGCACACCACCAGCAGGATCGCCGGATCGATGTAGGGCACCAGCCATGCCCAGCGCGTATCGCTCATCAGCCAGCCGCCGATGAAGGCGACCAGATAGGCGGCCGACATGCTGGCCGACACCCCCCAGTTCTTGCCATCCAGCGCGATGAACTCCGAGCCGATGCTGCGGTTGGCACGGCGCACGAACAGGGCCAGTCCGATCTCGGCGATGATCGACAGCACCGCGAACAGGATCGCCGGGCCCAATGCGATCGCGCGCCCCCCGGACATCAATGCGTCCACCGCGTTGACCGCCGCATACAGGGCCGCGCCGATCATCAGCGTGCCACTGACCCCGAGCACGATCGGCTCCAGGTGCCAGAAGCCCATCGTGAAGCGCTGGTTGAGGCGCGATTGCAATGCATCCACCTGGGTCGACAGGCTGATCAGCCGCACCACCAGCAACGACAGCCAGGTCATCACCACGTCGATCAGGCCGTAGATGCCGTCGAAGATGATCAGCGAGGAGTTGGCCAGGAACCCGAATACCACCGCCGCGACCGCCATCGCCAGCGACGCGGCGATGGACAGGCGCAGCACACCTTGTTCGGTGGCAGGGTCGAAACCGGACAGGAGGGGGCTGCGCATCGCAGGCCTTGCAGAAAGACAGAGCGCAATTGTGCGCTGTTCCGATTGCAGCCGTGAATCGCGATGCGCTGTTGCCGTTGCGGCACACGGCGCTCGGTGCTGCCCTCGGGCAGCGTTCATGGCAAGCGGGTAAACTGTTGATTGCGCTGGCATTGCCAGCAGATCCCGATGCCTGCCCGCCCATGACCCAGCCTGCCTCCGACGCTGCGGCGCGTTACACCGCCTCCCTGCGCCTGTCCGTCGCCCCGATGATGGACTGGACGGACCGTCATTGCCGGTATTTCCACCGGTTGCTGGCCCCGGGTGCGCGGCTGTACACCGAAATGGTGCATGCCAATGCGGTGATCCACGGCGACCGCGAGCGCCTGCTGGGCTTCGATGGCAGCGAGCATCCGCTGGCCCTGCAGCTCGGCGGCAGCGATCCGGCGCTGCTGGCGCAGGCCGCGCGCATCGCCCAGGAGTGGGGCTATGACGAGGTCAACCTCAACTGTGGCTGCCCGTCCGACCGCGTCCAGGCCGGGCGCTTCGGTGCCTGCCTGATGCGCGAACCGACGCTGGTGGCCGAGTGCGTGGCGGCGATGGTCGCGGCGGTCGACATCCCGGTCACGGTGAAGTGCCGGCTCGGCGTTGATGAAGACAACGACTACGAAATCTTTCGCAACTTCGTCGATCAGTCGGCCAACGCGGGAAGTGCGATGTTCATCGTGCACGCCCGCAACGCCTGGCTGAAGGGCCTGTCGCCGAAGGAGAACCGCGAAGTACCGCCGCTCCGCTACGAGTGGGCGCACCGCCTGAAGGCCGAGCGGCCGCAGCTGGCCATCGTCCTCAACGGCGGCTTGGCCACGGTCGAGGCGGCGCAGGCGCAGCTGCCCGCGCTGGACGGGGTGATGCTGGGCCGGGCGGCCTACCACGACCCCTACGTGCTGCACCGGCTGGAGGCCGCGCAGACCGGCGCGCCGCTGCAGTCCCGCGAGACCCTGCTGCGCGGGATGCGGCCGTACATCGAGGCGCGGTTGGCCGATGGCCTGGCGCTCAAGCACATCACCCGCCACCTGCTCGGGCTGTTCCACGGCCAGCCGGGTGGCCGCGCGTTCCGCCAGATCCTCAGCGAGGGCGCTCACCGCGCCGGCGCCGACTGGTGCCTGATCGAGCAGGCGCTGGCCGTGACCCGGGCGCAGGCGGAACGCGTCGCTGCGTGAGTTGCGACGCCGTCTTGCCTTGACAAGGCACATGCTTTGTCGCCAATGTTCACCTAGATGAACGAACGGGCGCCCCCGCCGGAAAAGTTCAGACCGGATTCACCGCGTAAAACCAAGAATTTGCAAAGGATTCGTAAATCGCCGGCACGCCGGGCGGTTTCGGATTTACAACTTTTGAACGTTTTGCCGCCGTCCGCTAGGATCAGACCGATGTACTCCGTGACCCGCCATCGCCGTCTTGCCGTCCTCGCCCTCCTGGCACTGGGCGCTGCTGCCTCCACCGGCACGGTCCTGGCGCAGGACATCCCGCCGCCGGACGCCGTCCGGGGCGACATGGCGCGGGCCGCGCGTGGCGGGGCGCAGGAGCGTTCGCTGTCCGATGCGGTGCGTCGGGTCCAGCGGACCACCGGGGGCCACATCCTCGGCGCCGAGCGTGTCCCGTTCGACGGTCGCGACATCAACCGGGTCAAGTACATGGACGACCGCGGACGGGTCCGCTACATGGACGACCCGGCGCCGGCGCGTTCACAGCCCCGCACGCCGCGCTCGGATATGTCATCACTACGCGGCGATAACCCCTGAACAGGGATAGTTGTCCGCAGTCATCTGCATTACCCACTGGCCCCCGGCCATACCCAGGACACTAGGGAGAGTTCATGCGTATCCTTCTGGTCGAAGACGAAGCCCCGCTGCGGGAAACCCTGGCAGCCCGGCTCAAGCGCGAAGGCTTTGCCGTCGATGCTGCGCAGGACGGTGAGGAAGGTCTGTACATGGGCCGCGAAGTGCCGTTCGATGTCGGCATCATCGATCTGGGCCTGCCCAAGATGTCGGGCATGGAACTGATCAAGGCGCTGCGCGATGAGGGCAAGAAATTCCCCGTGCTCATCCTGACCGCGCGTTCGAGCTGGCAGGACAAGGTCGAGGGCCTCAAGCAGGGCGCCGACGATTACCTGGTCAAGCCGTTCCATGTCGAAGAGCTGCTGGCCCGCGTCAACGCGCTGCTGCGCCGCGCCGCTGGCTGGAGCAAGCCCACGCTCGAATGTGGTCCGGTCGCGCTTGATCTGGCCGCACAGACGGTCAGCGTCGGTGGCAGCAACGTGGACCTCACCAGCTACGAGTACAAGGTGCTCGAATACCTGATGATGCATGCCGGTGAACTGGTCTCCAAGGCCGACCTCACCGAGCACATCTACCAGCAGGATTTCGATCGCGACTCGAACGTGCTGGAAGTGTTCATCGGCCGCCTGCGCAAGAAGCTCGATGCGGACGGTGAGCTCAAGCCGATCGAAACCGTGCGTGGTCGCGGGTATCGTTTCGCGATTCCGCGCAACGAGGGCTGAGTCGACACTCTGGCGATAGCATGATGTCCGGCCGTCTGTGGTTCTTCAAACGCTGGCGGCCGCGCTCATTGCAGGCGCGCCAGATGCTGGCGGCCTCCGTGGGTCTGGTCGCCTTCCTGGCGACCGCCGGCTACTCGCTGGACGCGGCCTTCGCCGATACCGCGCGCGCCAATCTGCGCGAGCGGTTGAAAAACTACGCCACCGCGTACGCGGCCGGCATTGATTTCACCCGCGACCGCTCGCTGTACATCCGCGAGCAGCCACCGGATCCCCGTTTCGACGTGCCCGGCAGCGGTCTGTACCTGCAGGTGGTGATGCCTGACGGCAAAGGCAATTCGATGTCGGCCGAAGGGCCGATGCTGCCCACCGTGGGCGGCGGCCTCCTCGCGCCGCGCCAGGAAGTGTTCGAAGGTCCGTTGCCGATGATCCAGATCGACGGCAGCGAAGGCTCGGTGTACCGCTACGGCATGGGCCTGGTGTGGGATGCCGACGCCGACCCGGCCACCGAATTCCCGTACACCATCTACGTAATGGAGGACTCGCGTGCGCTCGGTGCGCAGCTGCGCGTGTTCCGCGGGCGCGTGTGGTTCTACCTGGGTGGCGCGGGCCTGATCCTGCTGCTGCTGCAGACGGTGATCCTGCAATGGAGCCTGCGCCCGATGCGGCGCGTGATCACCGAGCTGACCAAGGTCCAGCGCGGCGAGACTGAGCGCATGAGCGAGCGCCACCCGCGCGAGCTGGAACCGCTGACCGACAGCATCAACGCCTTCATCGAGAGCGAGCGCGAGAACCTGGAGCGCCAGCGCAACACCCTGGCCGATCTCGCGCACAGCCTGAAAACGCCGCTGGCCGTGCTGCGTACGCAGCTGGACAGCGGTGCCCAGGACCAGGACCTGCGGGAGGAGTTCGACGTCCAGCTGCGGCGCATGAACAACCTGGTGTCCTACCAGTTGGCGCGCGCCGCATCGTCGGGCCACAAGCTGTTCTCCGCGCCGCTGCCGATCGAATCCAACGCCGAGGAGATCGTGCGTGGCCTGGAAAAGGTCTACGCCGCCAAGGGCGTGCTGTGCGAGTTCGACATCGATGCGGCCGCGCGTTTCCACGGTGAACCCGGCGACCTGCAGGAACTGCTCGGCAACCTGCTGGAGAATGCCTTCAAGTGGGCCAAGCGGCGCGTGCTGCTCAGCGCCCATCCGCTGCCGGCACCGGGTGCCCGCCGCGCAGGCCTGGTGCTGTCGGTGGACGACGACGGCCCGGGCATCGCCCCGGAAGACATCGCCAAGGTGCTCCAGCGGGGCGTACGCGGCGACGAGCGCGTGCAGGGCCACGGTATCGGCCTGTCGATCGTGCAGGACCTGATCAAGGACTATCGCGGCGAACTGCAGGTTCTGCGCTCGCCGGAACTGGGTGGCGCACGATTCGAAGTGAAGCTGCCGCCCGGCCCCTGAGGCAGTGATGCGCTGTCACATCGCCGGCGGCGCACCGTAGAAGCGCCGCAGATGCGCGGCCACCTCCGGCATCTCCCTGTCCAGCAGGGCGGGTGCGGAGAAGTGGTATTCGGTGGCCACCGCGAAGAATTCTTCGGGCGCCTCCGAGGCATACGGGTCGATCGCGGTATGCCGGCCCCGGTCCACCTGCTCGCAGAAGCCGTCGTACGCCCGCTGGAAGTCGGCGGCCCACTGTTTCTGCCAGGCGCGCGGCAACGGCGGCGTGCCGTCGATCGCACCATCCAGCGCGTCGATCTTGTGCGCCATTTCATGCACCGCCACGCAGTAGCCGGCGTGCGGGTCGGCGATATCGGCCTGGATGTCGGCCCACGACAGAATCAGCGGACCGCTGTCCCAGGATTCGCCGATCAGTTCGTCATCCCATTCGTGCAGTACCCCGGCCGCATCGACATGGCTGCGCTGCACGCGGAACGCGTCCGGGTAAACGATCAGCTGCGACCAGCCGCGCAACCCGACCTCGCCCAACTCCAGCAGCGGCAGGCAGCACAGCGCGGCCAGCAGCACACCATCGCCTTCGTCCAGCTGCAGGCCCGCCACCGGGCTGATCGTCTTCTCGTGCAGGAAGCGCGCGCTGAGCACGCGCAGGCGCTCGCGGCGCGCCGGGTCCAGGCCACGCAGCCACGGGCCACGCTGGCAGCTCTGCTGCCACAAAGACGGATCGATCTCGCGCGGCGTACGCCGCAGCCAACCCCACATACGTTCGATCAGCGGAACATGCCCGGCAGGAAGCTGTGCCACTTCGGTGCGCGCAGGCGTGGCAGCACATCGTCATCGCCACCCCCGCCGGTGCTGCCGGTGCCACTGGCGCTGGGCTTGACCGCCGCCGGTGCGCTGGCGCTGGTCGGGGTGGACGGCGGCGCACGTTCGGCATCGCTGGCGGAATAGACGCAGCCACCCCGCGCTTGGCCGGCGATCGCTTCGGAAGCGTGCGCGGCCAAGGGGGCCATCAGCAGGATCAGGCAATGGGCGAACGGGCGCATCGTCAACATCCAGAACGGGTGAACAGGTCAGTTCCCGATTCTAGCCCGATTCAGCGCCGGTATTGAAAGGCCCCCGCGGGCGCTGGGGGCGGGTTTCCCGCATAATTTTGTCCAGTAATCCGATGGAAGCTGCCGTGGACGACCGCCAACTGCTGGCCAAACTGGGAGCCGGGCGCCTGTCCGGGGACGCCCTGGCGCGTGAGCTGGGTCAGACGCGTGCCGCCATTTGGAAGCGGATTCAAGGACTTAGGTCGGCCGGGATCGCGATTGAAGGGCGCGCCGGCGACGGATACCAGTTGCAGCAGCCGCTGGATCTGCTCGACGCGGACACCCTCCGTGCGGCGCTGCCGGCGGCGGTCCTTCCGCTGCTTGCCTCCCTGGACATCGCCTGGAGCGTGGGCTCCACCAACACCGAATTGCTGCGCTGCAGCGCGCCGGCGCGCGGCACGGCCGTGCTCTTGGCCGAGCGCCAGACCGGGGGCCGTGGGCGGCGTGGCCGCGAATGGACCTCGCCCCTGGCCGCGCATGTGTACCTGTCGGTACTGCGCGGCTTTGCCGGCGGCCTGTCGCGGCTGGGGGGCCTGAGCCTGGTGGCCGGCGTGGCCGTGGCCGAGGCGCTGCGCGCGCAGGGCATCGCCGGGGTCACGCTGAAGTGGCCCAATGATCTGGTTGTCGAGGGCCGCAAGCTCGGCGGTCTGCTGGTGGAAGGTGGCGGTGAATTCGCCGGCCCGGCGCGGGCGGTGATCGGCCTGGGCGTCAACGTGCGCATGCCGGCGGACCACGGGGCGCAGATCACCCAGCCGTGGACCGACCTGGCGACACTGGCCGGCGCGCAGGGCGTGGCGCGCAACGCGCTGGTCGCGGCGATCCTGGCGTCGCTCCTGCCGGCGCTGGAGGCGTTCGATGCCGATGGCCTGGCCCCGTTCCTGCCGCGCTATGCCGCCCTGGACGGGCTGGCCGGGCGCGCAGTGCGGGTCGAGGAGGGCGGCCAGTGGATCGAGGGCCACGCACTGGGCCTGGCCGACGATGGTGCGCTGCGGGTGCGCACCGCGCAGGGCGAGCGCGTGTTCCATGCCGGCGAAGTCAGCGTGAGGATGCAATGAGCGACTGGTTGTTCGACCTGGGCAATTCCCGTTTCAAGTTCGCCCCGCTGCAGGGCGTGCGTGCCGGTGATGTGCAGGCCTGGCCGCATGGCGCCGAGGCGATGCCGGCCGATGCGTTGCAGGCGCTGCCGCAGGGCGACGTGGCCTATGTGGCCAGCGTTGCCGCACCCGCCTTGACCCGCAGCATGCTCGAGGTGTTGCAGGCCCGCTTCGCCCAGGTGCGGGTCGTGCGTACCGAGGCGCAGTGCGCCGGTGTGCGCGTTGCGTATGCCGATCCGACAAAATTCGGCGTGGATCGCTTCCTTGCGCTGCTGGCCGTGGCCGGGCGTGGCGAGGCCGTGGTGGTCGCCGGGGTGGGTACCGCGTTGACGATCGACCTGCTCGACGCCGATGGCCTGCACCACGGCGGGCGTATCGCGGCGTCGCCGACCACGATGCGCGAGGCGCTGCATGCGCGTGCGGTGCAGTTGCCCGCCAGCGGGGGCGCATACCATGCGTTCGCCACCGATACCGCCGACGCGCTGGCCTCCGGCTGCGATGGTGCAGCCGTGGCACTGATCGAGCGCAGCCGCACCGACGCGGCCGCGCTGCTCGGCCGCCTGCCCGCGCTGCTGGTTCACGGTGGCGGCGCACCGGCGCTGATGCCGCTGCTCGGTGATGCGCAGTTCCAGCCGGCGCTGGTGCTTGATGGCCTGGCCCGCTGGGCCGTGCACCACGCGCCACGCTGACCCGGGCCAGGCCGCGCGCAATCCCCGCGCTTGGCCCTAGAATCCCTGCATGCTTACCCGTGCCCTGATCGTTGTCCTGGTCATCCTCAATGGGGGTGTCGCACTGTGGTGGATGCTGCGCGGCGAGCCCGCCGTTGCGCCGTCTGCGGCGCCCAGCGGTGTGGCGCAGCTCCAGCTGTTGCCCGGGGATGCCGTCGTACCGGCGGCCGCGCCTGTGGCGCCGGCCGTGGCCACGCCCGCGCTGGCCGATGCCACCCCGGCCGCGGCGGCACCGGCGCCTGCAACCGCGCCGGCGGCGCCCACGCCCGTGCCTGAGCCCACGCCCGCAGCACCCGCTGTCACGGCGCCGGCACCGGTCGCGGTGACCCCGCCGCCTGCCGCTGCCGTGCCCGCCCAGTGCCTCAGCCTGGGTCCGTTTGCCGACCGTGCCAGCGCGCAGGCCGCGCAGGCCAAGGCTGGCGCCGGGCTGCGCGGCGCGCGCCTGCGCGAGGTCACCGATGCCGGCGCCACGCGCTACCGGGTGCTGCTGCCGCCGGCCGCCAGCCGTGAGGAAGCCCAGGCCACGGTCAAGCGCATCGTCGCGGCGGGCCTGAGCGACTACTACATCATCGGCCAGGGCGAGGAAGCCAACGCCATCGCGCTGGGCCAGTACCGCAACCGCGAAGGGGCCGAACGGCGCATGGCTGCCCTCAGTGCGGCAGGTTTCAACGCCCGCCTGGTGCCCAGTGGCGGGGATGGCAGCGCGCAGTGGTGGGTGGATGCGACGTTGGCCACCCCGGCCGACGCCGCCACGGTGCGCCAGCGCAGCGGCGCGGCGCAGCAACGCTCGCTGGACTGTGCGCGCTTGCGCTAGAATCCACGCTCCGCGACGGCAGCGCCGTTCGCCGTGCCGATGCCGGCATAGCTCAGTTGGTAGAGCAACCGCCTTGTAAGCGGTAGGTCCCCAGTTCGAATCCGGGTGCCGGCACCACCGACCAACGGTCGGTGGCTACTGATTGTCCGCTGCTTCCCCTCGTTACCTGCTGCAGCGCCGCGAGTCCCGCGCCGTCGCGCTGGCTAGACTGTGCTTCTTTGCAATGGAGCAGCAGCGATGGCGATGTATCCCCCGGTTTCCCTGATCGGCGTTCCCACCGACATCGGAGCAGGCCATCGCGGCGCAGGCTTGGGCCCGGACGCACTGCGTATTGCCGGCCTCGGCGATGCCCTGGCCGCGCGCGGCGTGGACGTGCGCGACATCGGCAACCTGGATGGCCCGCGCAACCCGTGGACCGCGCCGGTGCACGGCTACCGCCACCTGGATGAAGTGGTGGCGTGGAACCGTGCGCTGATGGACGCCACCTACGCCGAACTGCAGGCAGGCCGCATGCCGATCATGCTCGGCGGCGACCATTGCCTGGGCATCGGCTCGATCACGGCGGTGGCGCGATGGTGCCGCGAGCAGGGCAAGACCCTGCGCGTGCTGTGGCTGGATGCGCACTCGGACTTCAATACCAGCGACGTCACCCCGTCGGGCAACGTGCATGGCATGCCAGTGGCCTGCCTGTGCGGGCTGGGCCCGGATGCGCTGACCCGGCTTGGCGGCGATGCGCCGGCGATCCGCCCGCAGCAGGTGCATCAGATCGGCATCCGGTCGGTGGACCAGGATGAGAAGCGCCTGATCAAGCAGCATCAGGTGGATGTGTACGACATGCGCTACATCGACGAGGCCGGCATGAAGCGCACGATGGAAGCGGCGCTGAAGGGGATCGACGCCACCACCCACCTGCATGTCAGCTTCGACGTGGACTTCCTGGACCCGAGCATCGCCCCGGGCGTAGGCACCACCGTGCCGGGTGGCGTGAACTACCGCGAAGCCCAGCTGGTGATGGAAATGATCGCCGACACCGGGCGCATGGGCTCGCTGGACATCGTGGAGCTCAATCCCCTGCTCGACAACCGCAACACCACCGCCGAGCTGGCGGTGGACCTGGTGGAAAGCCTGTTTGGCAAATCGACATTGATGCGCGATTGACACCGTGGCGGCGTGCCGTGCGCCGCGTGGCTGAATGGTGGCAGGGCGCGTTCACATTCGCTGCACGCCGCTGCCGCCAGATTGCACATCACGCGGCGGCAGTGTCGATTCGACCCCCGCCCCGCGATCGGGAAGAGGAGCATCGCTCGTCTGACAGGTGGACCGGATACCGGTGATGAAGTTGATCAAACAGGAGAACCCCATGAAGCGTGTTATTGCACTGATGCTGTTGTCGATGTTCTCGGTGGCGATGCTCGCCGGCTGCAACACCGTTGCCGGTGCCGGCAAGGATGTACAGAAGGCGGGCGAGACGGTGGAAGACGCTGCCAAGGGCAACTGATCCCCGGATCGGACACCCAGAAAAAGGCCGGGATTTCCCGGCCTTTTTCGTTGCGTGCAGTAGTGAACCATTCAAGCTCGTGAGCATCCGTTTCATCGTCGCTTGACCGCCACCAAACGCGCACCCGCGCACTCTGTACGTGCGGCGACGATGCCGTTTCAAACAAGGATGCCAACCCATGAACAAAGACATCATTTCCGGCAAGTGGACGCAGCTCAAGGGCAAGGCGCAGGCCAAGTGGGGCGATCTGACCGACGACGATTTCAAGGTGGCCGAGGGCAATGCCGAGTACCTGGCAGGCCGGCTGCAGGAGCGCTATGGCTGGGCGCGCGACCGCGCTGAAAACGAAGTGCGCGACTTCGAGAAAGCCATGCGCAAGGATTATCCGGATTTCCACTGACGCGGTACGCCGCGTGCAGTGAGGCGGCACGGCCGCCAGGGTATGAAACCAGGCGGGCCGCATCGCGCGGCCCGCTTTTTCTTTTTCAGCGCCCGCGGTAGGACGGCGGGTCCGGGACATAGCCCTGCGGGAAGGACTGCGGGGCATCGTCGCGGCGCAGCGCACGGCGCGGCATGACCCCGCGCGCGATCAGGTTGCGCTCGCTGTCGTAGCGCACGTCCAGCCGCTGGGTTGGCATGCGCGTGGCGCGGTCGAAGGTGGTGTTGTCCGCGCGCGAATACTCGCGCGCACCGTGCCCGGTGCCGAGCTGCGGGGCGGGCGCCGCTGCGCCGCGGGCAGAAGCCACGTCGGCCGCCGCCTCGGCCTGCGGGGCCTCGCGCAGGATCGGGCGCGAGGGGCGGGCGATCGGTGGCGCCGGGGCGTAGCGCGCCGCTTCGCGGAAGACAGCGATGCCGATCACGCCGATGTTGTCGGGGCGGCCGGTGCGTGCCGCGTAGCTGCGGCCAGGGTCGGTGAACACGAACTGGGCGACCTCGCGCGACGACTTGCGCCAGCCGCTGATCTCCGCCCGCTGCCACGGGTCGAGCACATAGCCGGTCTGTCCGGGAGCGGCGACCTCGCCGGTGATGGCGTTCAGGCCGTCCACCGACAGCACCACGAGCACGCGTTCGTTGCTGTCGTTGCGCAATGCCACGCTGTAGCGGTGGCCCTGCTGACCGGCGATCCAGCGCTGGGAGCCGTCCGGATACTGGCGAAGCGTGCGGCCGCTGTCGCGGTCCACCACCTGCAGCGATACCGGCCCGGCATCATCGGGGAACGGGGCCACGGGCGTGAAACCGCACAGCATCCACATGGCCAGCAGGGGCAGAATCAGGCGTTTCATGGCAGGCATCCGGGTTGGGGTACGGGATTGAACGCCCCAGCCGGTCCAACGGGGTTGCGCGCGGGCAGGTAAACTGGGGGCGTTCAACTGTCCGTAATGATTCCCTCATGACCACCCGCGTTCTTACCGGCATCACCCCCTCCGGCACCCCCCACCTGGGCAACTACGTGGGGGCCATCCGTCCGGCCATCGCGGCCAGCCAGGCCTCCGGCATCGAGAGCTTCTTCTTTCTGGCCGACCTGCACAGCCTGATCAAGGCGCAGGAGCCGGCGCGGACCCAGCGCTCGACCCTGGAAATCGCCGCGAGCTGGCTGGCGTGCGGGCTGGATCCGGACAAGGTGTGGTTCTACCGGCAGAGCGACATCCCCGAAACCACCGAGCTGATGTGGTTCCTGACCGTCATCGCCAGCAAAGGCATCCTCAACCGTGCCCATGCCTACAAGGCGGCCGTGGACAAGAACCGCGAGGAGCAGCTCGACGACGATGCCGGCATCAGCGCGGGCCTGTTCATGTACCCGGTGCTGATGGCGGCCGACATCCTCATCTTCAAGGCCGACCGCGTACCGGTCGGCCGTGACCAGATCCAGCACATCGAGATGGCGCGCGATTTCGCCCAGCGCTTCAATCATGTCTACGGCAAGGAGTACTTCCCGTTGCCGGAGGTGGTGATCGACGAACAGGTGGCCACGCTGGCCGGCCTGGACGGCCGCAAGATGAGCAAGAGCTACCACAACACCATTCCGCTGTTCGCGCCGCGCGCGGAGCTGAAGAAGCTGGTGTTCTCGATCCTCACCGACTCGCGCGCACCCGGCGAGCCCAAGAGCACCGAGGGCTCGGCGCTGTTCCAGATGTACCAGGCCTTCGCCACTGCCGAGCAGACGGCTGCGTTCGCCCAGGCATTCGCCGACGGCATCGGCTGGGGCGATGCCAAGCAGCAGTTGTTCGAGCGTATCGACGCCGAGCTGACCCCGCTGCGCGAGCGCTACGAAGCGCTGATGGCCGAGCCGGAGAAGATCGAGGCGCTGCTGCGTCGCCGCGGCCAACAGTTGCGCGAGCAGTACGCGGTGCCGCTGCTGGCCGAACTGCGCCATGCGGTGGGCCTGCGCGATCTGTCCAGCGCCGGTGGCGTGGCCAGCGAAGACAGCGGCGAAGCACGCGCGGCGCCGCCGATGTTCAAGCAGTACCGCGAAAAGGACGGCCGGTTCTACTTCAAGCTGCTGGCCGGTGACGGCAGCCTGCTGATCCAGAGCGAGGCCTTCGATTCGCCGCGTGATGCCGGCCAGTTGATCGGCGTGCTCAAGCAGACCACGCACGGCGATGGCCTGCAGAGCGAGCTGTTCAAGGTCGAGGTCGATGTGGCGGTCGTGCTCGATGCCCTGCAGGTGTTGCGCGAGCAGGCCTGATCGCAGCGGTACCGGCCCGGTGCCGGTACCCTGCCGCCGGCGGCACCGGCGCATGGCATGATGCGGGCATCCTGCACGGGAGACTGCAATGGCCTGGTTGTCGTTGGTATTGTTCCTGCCCTGGTTCGTGCTGTTGGGTACGCTGTACTGGCTGTTTCCGCGGCATCCATGTGGCCCATCGCGCCGCCTGTTCGACGGCGTCGCGCTGGCACTGGCCTTCGCCCTGAGCATCCTGGCGATGCTGTGGGGCCATCACATCGGTGTGGTGCAGTCCGATGCCGGCCCGATCTGGCGGCAGGTGCTGGCCGTGCTGTATGCCTACGGTGCGTTCCTGGCGGTGATGGTGGCCGCGATCCTGCTGCGCGGGCCGGTGCTGGCGCGGCGTTCGACCAAAGCCGCATCGAAGCCGGCGGCGGGTTCGCCCTAGACTGGGCGTGGCGTAATGTGCCGATTTTCCGCCAGGGATGAGCCGATGACCTCCGACCCCAGCATCCACACCATCGATACCGCGTTCCAGCGCGACGACTTCGACGCCGCCTATCTGGTGGTCGAAAACGGGCGCGCTGCGCTCATCGACTGCGGTACCGGGCTGGCCGTGCCGGCCATGCTCAAGGCGCTGGCACGCGCGGGGGTACCCGTCGATGCGGTCGACTGGCTGGTGCTGACCCATGTGCATCTGGACCATGCCGGCGGCGCAGGCCTGCTGATGCAGCAATTGCCCAACGCAAGGCTGGTGGTACACCCGCGCGGTGCTCCGCACATGGTCGATCCGACCCGGCTGATCGCCGGCGCCACCGAGGTGTATGGCGAAGCGGAAATCAAGCGCAGCTACGGTCCAATCCTGGCGGTGCCGGCCGAACGCGTGGTGATTGCCGAGGATGGCCATCGCGTCGATCTCGCCGGGCGCGTGCTGGACTGCGTGCACACGCCTGGCCATGCACGCCACCATCTGTGCGTGTGGGATGCGCGCAGCGCGAGCTGGTTCACCGGCGATACCTTCGGCCTGTCCTACCGCGAGCTGGACAGCGCGCGCGGGCCGTTCATCCTGCCCACCTCTTCGCCGGTGCAGTTCGAGCCGGAGCCGCTGAAACAGTCGATCGCGCGCATGCTCGACCGCTCCCCGCAGGCGATGTACCTGACCCACTACGGCCGCGTGGACGACGTACCGCGCCTGGCCGCCGACCTGGTCGAGCAGATCGATGCGATGACCGACATCGCGCGCCAGTGCGATGCACGGCCGGACCGCCACCGCTGTCTGGTGGCCGCGTTGACCGCGCTGTACCTGGAGCGCGCGCAGGCCCACGGCTGCCCCCTGGATGATGCGGCGGTGACGCAGGTGCTGGCGATGGACATCGAGCTCAACGCGCAGGGCCTGGCCTGTTGGCTGGATCGCGACCGCCGTTGAGGGCGGCCGGGGCAGCGGTCATGCAGGTGTCACGTTACACTCGGGCCTTCCGTTTTCCGCCTGGTGTCTGCCGTGAATCCGATGCGCATGCTGCTGTTGTCGTCCTGTCTGTTCGTCGGCGGTCTGGCCCACGCGGCCAACGACCTGCCCGGTGGCGGCATCGACCCGGACGCGCTGTCGCGGCACGTGCGCATCCTTGCGTCTGACGCGTTCGAAGGCCGCGCGCCGGCGTCGGCGGGCGAAGAACGGACTGTCCAGTACCTGACCGAGGAGTTCCGCAGGTACGGCCTGCAGCCCGGCGGCGTAGACGGCACCTGGGTACAGCCGGTGCCGATGGTGCGTGCGCAGGTCGATGGCCCGGTGCGCGCGCAGCTGCGCCAGAACGGCAGAGCGCATCCGCTTGTCAATGGCGAGGACGTGACGCTGCAGAGCCTGCGGCCGCAGGCGGCGGTGGACATCCAGGACGCGCCGCTGGTGTTCGTCGGCTATGGCATCGACGCGCCGGAGCGGCAGTGGGACGACTACAAGGACGTCGACCTGCACGGCAAGATCGCCGTGATGCTGATCAACGATGCCGATTTCGAGGCCGATGCGCCCGGCGCATTCGATGGCAAGGCGGTGACCTACTACGGCCGCTGGACCTACAAGTTCGAGGAAGCCGCGCGGCGCGGCGCGCAGGGCGTGCTGATCGTGCATGAAACCGCGCCGGCCGCGTACGGCTGGGCCACGGTGAAGAGCTCCGGTACCTCGCCGCTGTTCGACATCGAGCGCACCCCCGAGCAGGCGCTGGCCCAGCACGTGCCGGTCCGCGGCTGGATGCAGCGCGCGCTGGCCGAGCAGCTGTTCCGCGATGCCGGACTGGATTTCGAAGCCGAGAAGCGCCGGGCGATGACGCCGGCGTTCACCCCGGTCGCACTCGGCGACGCGCGCCTGTCGGTGAACTTCAGGCTCAAGCGTGAGCAGGTGATCACCCGCAACGTGGTGGCCAAGCTGCCCGGTGGTGCGCACGCCGATGAGGCGGTGATCTTCTCCGCACACTGGGATGCGTTCGGCATCGGCCAGCCGGACGCGAAGGGCGACCGCATCCGCCGTGGCGCGATCGACAACGCCACCGGCGTGGCCACCGTGCTGGAGCTGGGCCGGGTGTTCGCCGCCGGCCCGCAGCCGCAGCGCACGCTGTACTTCGTGGCGCTGACCGCCGAAGAGAAGGGCCTGCTCGGGGCCAGCTACTACGCGGCGCACCCGCTGGCGCCGCTGGACAAGACCGCCGCCGTGCTCAACATCGAGATGTTCAGCCCGGATGGCCCGACCCGCGACATCGCGTCGTGGGGCAAGGGCCGGGTGTCGCTGGAAGGCGACCTGGCGCGCGTGGCCAAGGCCCGTGGCCGCACTTATTCGCCGGATCCGAATCTGGAAGCCGGCTTCTTCTACCGCGCGGACCATTTCGCGTTCGCGCGTCTGGGCGTGCCCGCCATCACCATCGGCCCGGGGCTGGACATGACCGACGGCGGGGTGGAGAAGGGCCGCGCGCTGCGCGATGCGTACTTCGCCGCCTGCTACCACCAGGCCTGCGACGCCTGGACCCCGAGCTGGGACGCCAGCGGCCATGCCGCCGACACCCTGCTGGTCTACGACCTGGGCGCGGAACTGGCCAACAGCCGGCGCTGGCCGCACTGGGAAGAGGGGTCGGAGTTCCGCGCGGTGCGCGAGCAGAGTGAGTCGGCGCGCCGCTGACCCTCAGCGCCGGCGCCGGAACCGCGCTGCCACTCCCGCCGCCCCGACCCGCCCCTGCGACAGCCGCAGCGCCCGAGGGCGCTGCGGCGCGTCCGCCGCCGCACCGCCCGATGCCTGTCGTGTCGCGTCGCCGCGCTTACGGGTGCGTGCGGGTGCCATCCAGCCAGTTCGGGCCCTTGTTCTTCAGGAAGAACACATAGACCACCAGCGACACCGCGATCACGGCGGTGACGTAGATCGCGAACGAGGTGACATGGCCGGTCTTCAGCGCGCCCTGGTACAGCAGCGGGGCAGTGCCGCCGAACAGCGAGTTGGCCACCGCGTAGCCGAAGCCCACGCCCAGCGCACGCACGTGGGTGGGGAACAGTTCGGCCTTCACCACGGCGTTGATCGAGGTATAGCCGGTAAGGATGACAAAGCCGATCGCCAGCACCAGGAAGGCCATCAGCGGGTCGTGCTGGTTGGGCAGTTCGGTGATCAGGTACCAGGTGTACAGCACGCCGCCGACGCCGAAGAACACCAGCAGGCTCTTGCGTCCGACGATGTCCGACAGCCAGCCGCCGATCGGCTGCAGCACCATCAGGAAGGTCAGCACGCCGAGGTTGATCAGGGTGCCGGTCATCACGTCGTCGCCGGCGAAGGCGCTCTGGATCATCTTCGGCCCGTTGACCGAGTAGGTGTAGAACGCCACGGTGCCGCCGGCGGTGATCAGGAAGCACAGCAGCAGCGGACGCCACTGGTGCACGAACAACTCGTACATCGAGCCGGAGGCCTTGGCCTTGCCCGTCCTGGCCGCCTCGATGGAGTCCTCGCCCAGTGACTCGTCCATCGTGCGGCGCAGCCAGAACACCACGATCGCAGCGATCCCGCCGATGCCGAAGGCGATGCGCCAGCCCCATTCGGAGATCTGCGGCTTGTCCCAGAACATGAGCATGGCCAGCAGCGTGAGCTGTGCCAGCACATGGCCGCCGACCAGGGTGACGTAGTGGAACGAGGACAGGAAGCCGCGCCGGCCCGGGATGGCCGCTTCGGACATGTAGGTGGCGCTGGTGCCGTACTCGCCGCCGGTGGCAAAGCCCTGCAGCAGGCGTGCGAACAGCAGGATCACCGCCGCCCAGATGCCGATCTGCGACGCGGTGGGGGTGATGGCGATCAGGAACGAACAGGCGGCCATGACCGTCACCGAGACGGTCAGCGCCAGGCGGCGGCCGTAGCGGTCGGCGAAGCGGCCGAAGTACCACGCCCCGATCGGGCGCATCAGGAAGGTGGCGGCGAAGATCGCCCAGACGTAGAGCGTGGAGTTCTTGTCGGCGGCCGAGAAGAACTGCGATTCGAAGTACACCGCGAACACCGAGTAGACGTAGACGTCATACCACTCGACCAGATTGCCGGCCGAGCCTTTCAGGGTGTTGGAAATGGAGCGGCGCAGGGCGGCGCGGGAGGCGGCGTGCGGAATCGCCGGAGGGATGGTCGTGCTCATGCAGGGTAGGGGTCCTGGCTGGAAAACGGTCGAACTGACCGGGCGGCAGCTCCTTGTTACCTTATCGCACGTCAACGACAGGTGCCCGCGCGGCAGCGGCAGATGCCCTGCAACGGATACAGCATGCCGTTTCCCGGGGTGATTGCCGGCAGCGCGGTGCCCTAGAATTCCCACTCCCCCGGATGGTGGTGTGCCATGTCTTCACCTGAACCTGCAGCGGCTGCTCCCCGGAGCGGCCTTGTCGTACTCGCCTTGTTGCTGGTTTACGTGGTCTGGGGGTCCACCTATCTCGGTATCCGGCTGGCGCTGGAGGGCGGCGCGCTGCCGCTGACGACGGTGTCCGGCGCGCGCTTCATCATCGCCGGCTCGCTGATGTACGCGGTGCTGCGCTGGCGTGGCATGCCGGCACCGACCCGGCGGCAGTGGCGCAATCTCGGGATCATGGGGCTGACCATGCTGGTGCTGGGCAACGGCATGGTGGTGCTCGCCGAGCGCACGGTGTCCTCGGGTCTGGCCGCCACTGCGGTGGCATCGGTGCCGTTGTGGATGGCGCTGTTCGCCGCAATGCGCGGCCAGCATGCCAGCCGCGGCGAATGGCTGGGCATCGCGATCGGCTTTCTCGGCGTGGTCTGGCTCAACGCGGGCAGCAGCCTGACCGCCTCGCCGCAGGGACTGATCCTGCTGCTGGTTGCCCCGATCGGCTGGGCATTCGGATCGATCTGGGCGCGCGGGCTGGACCTGCCCAGCCCGTTCATGACCGCCGCCGGGCAGATGCTCTGCGGTGGCGTGATGCTGGTGGCGCTGGGCCTGGCAACCGGTGAGCGTCCCACCACCTGGCCCTCCCTCAGTGGTCTGGCGGCGGTGGCCTACCTGTGCGTGTTCGGCTCGATCGTGGCGTTCACCGCGTACGTGTGGCTGCTGCACAACGTGCGCCCGGCCCTGGTGGCCAGCTATGCCTACGTCAATCCGGTGATCGCGGTGATCCTGGGCGTGATCATCGGCAATGAGCATTTCGGCAGCCACGACCTGCTGGCGATGGCGGTGATCCTGGCCGGCGTGGTGGTGTTGACCCTCGCCCGGACGCGTGCGAAATGAGCCTGTCGCCGCAGCACAGCCTGCAGGAACAACGTCGCGGACTGGCAATCACCGCGTTCACCTTCACCCTGTGGGGGCTGGTACCGGTCTACTGGCACCTGCTCAAGGCGGTGCCGTCGCAGCAGATCATCGCCCACCGCATCATCTGGAGCACGGTGCTGGTGGTGGCCTGGCTGCTGCTGAGCGGGGGCACCGGCTGGTGGAAGGCGATCGCCGCGCAGAAGCGGGCATTGCCGACACTGGCGCTGAGCAGCCTGGCGATCGCGTTCAACTGGGGCCTGTACATCTGGGCGATCAACGCCGGGCATGTGATCGAAACCAGTCTCGGCTACTTCATCAATCCCCTGGTCAGCGTGCTGCTGGGCGTGGTGGTGCTCAAGGAGCGCCTGCGCCGGCTTCAGTGGCTGGCAGTGGGCTGCGCCGGGCTGGGCGTGGCCTGGCTGACCCTCGACGCGGGAACGCCGCCGTGGATCGCGCTGGGGCTGGCCTGTTCGTTCGGGCTGTACGGCCTGCTGCGCAAGCTGATCTCGGTCGACCCGGTGGCGGGCCTGGGCGTGGAAAGCCTGTACCTGTTCCTGCCGGCCATCGGCTTCGCGCTGTGGAGCGAGAACGGGCACGGCGGCGGCTTCTTCGGGGGATGGGGCTGGCAGAACGATGCGCTGCTGATCCTGGGCGGCGCGGTCACGGCCCTGCCGCTGATCGGTTTCGCCTACGGAGTCAAACGCATTCCGTTGTCGCTGGTCGGCATCCTGCAGTACATCGCACCGAGCCTGGGCCTGCTGCTGGGCGTGTTTTTCTTCCGCGAACCGTTCGACACCGCCAAGGCGATCGGCTTCGCCGCGATCTGGACGGGGCTGGCGTTGTTCGTCGGCGACAGCGTGTGGCGGTCACGCAGGGCCGCCTGACGCCAGAATGCCGCGCCGCACCCCCGTAGAGCCGGGTTCTACCCGGCTGCCGCAGGCGCAACGCCGTCCACGATCATCGCCGCGCCCACCCCGTAGAGCCGGGTTCTACCCGGCTGCCGTCGGCGCAACGCCGTCCACGATCATCGCCGCGCCCACCCCGTAGAGCCGGGTTCTACCCGGCTGCCGCAGGCGCAACGCCGTCCGCGATCATCGCCGCGCCCGCCCCCGTAGAGCCGGGTTCTACCCGGCTGCCGCAGGCGCAACGCCGTCCGCGATCATCGCCGCGCCCGCCCCGTAGAGCCGGGTTCTACCCGGCTGCCGTCGGCGCAATGCCGGCAACGACCATTGCCGCGCCGCGCGCGGCCAGCCGACCAACGGTCGGCTCTACCAGGCGATGCGCAAAAAAAAGACGGCGCCCGAGGGCGCCGCCTTACTTCCATCAACGGCTTGGAGAGAGTAAGCCGTGGATCAGAAACGCTGGATCAGAAACGCTGCTGGTACTTCATGTACATGAAGCGGCCGATGTCGAAGCCACCGTAGTAGGTGAAGCTGCTGTTCGGCTGGCTGTACATGATCGGACCCTGGTGGTTGAACACATTGTTCACGCCCATCGACACGGTGCCGTTCCACGGCAGCACGTAACGCACCTGCAGGTCGTGGAAGGTGTTGGAGCCCACCTTGTTGCTCGGCTGCGCGTCGGTATAGACCGAGTTGAAGTCCGGCAGGTTGCATTCGGGGCCGCCGGTCAGGTCGTACGAGCACTTCTCCTTCATGCTGGAGTAGTAGCGCGCGGTCCAGCCGATGCCCAGGTTGCCGTAGGTCCAGTCCACGTTGAGGTTGGAACGGACGCGGAAGTTGCCGCCCCAGCCGGTGAACTGCTCGACCGGCGTGGTGTCGATGTTGTCGCTCTTGCGCTCCAGGTAATCCACATAGGTGGTGTTCCAGGAGATCGCGAACTTGCCGATCGCCAGTTCCGGCAGGCGGTAGCGCACGCTGAGGTCATAGCCGGCGGTTTCCTGGAAACCGGCGTTGTTCAGAGTGCGGTCCAGTGCGGTCACCTGGCCGATGTTCTTGCCAGAGGTGGAGCGGGTGAAGCGGCCGCATGCGGACTGGTTGCCCTGGATGTAGCACTGGTTGAGGATGTCCGTTGCCGACTCACCCACGATCACGTCGTTGATGCGGATCTTCCACCAGTCCAGGCTCAGGTCCAGGCCGGAGACGAATTCCGGGCTGTACACAACGCCAACGGTCCAGGTCTTGGCGGTTTCCGGCTTCAGCGCCGGGTTGGAACCCGAGTTGAAATCGGTGGTCGCCTGCTGGCCCGGCACCATCGCATTGCTGCCGTCGGCGCTCTGCTGGCGGAAGTTCGCCGGCACGTTGACCGCGCAGCGCGCAGCGACGTCGGGGCTCTTGGCGGCCGCACCGAACAGCGTGTCGCACGGATCGGTGAACGAATCGCGCGTGGTGACGGTGCCGCCGTAGAGGTCATCCACGGTCGGCGCGCGGAACCCGGTGCCGTAGGTGGCGCGTACCAGCAGGCTGTCGATCGGCTTCCACTTCAGGCCAAACTTGCTGTTGGTGGTGGCACCGAAGTTGTTGTAGTCCGAGTAGCGACCGGCCAGGTCCAGCGACAGTTCGCGGGCAAAGGCCATGTCGGCCAGCAGCGGCACCTGGAACTCCAGGTACACCTCGTTGAGCGAGTAGTCGCCGCGGGTCGGCTTGCCACTGGTACCGGCGATCCGGCCGTTCTGCACCATCTGGTCCGGGGTGTAGCTGGCCTCTTCGCTGCGGTGCTCGACGCCCATCGCACCCATGATGTCACCGGCCGGCAGCGAGAACAGCGAACCGGAGATGTTCGCGCTGGCCACCTTGGTGGTGCTCTGCATCTTGTCGACGAAACGGGTGAACAGGAAATCCTGCACTTCCTGGCGGCTCAGCGAACCGGCGCTGTTGGAGCCCATCGGCGCCAACGGGTTCCACGGGGTGCAGCCGGCGATCACATTGCCGACGGTGCCGCAGTGCGCCACGCCCTGGCTGTCGATGAACGACGGGCCGACGGCCAGGTTCACGTTCGGCTGGTACATGCTGCCCGTGCCGATGCGCTCGCCTTCATTGCGGTTGTACATGTAGCTGACGTTCCAGTCCCAGTAACGCGAACCGGTTTCGAAGCTGCCTTCCAGACCCAGGCTGGCACGCTTGGTGGTCAGGTTGTTCTCGGTGCCGCGCGGCATTTCCTCGGTGCGGTGCGCGAACAGCACGTCCTGGCCCCAATGGTTGAACGCGCTGTCCTTGGACAGGGCGGCACGGGTGCCGTTGCGGGCCTGTGCGGCCGAGACCGAGTACGGGTAGCCGGCCAGCTGCTTGGTCGACTCACGCTCGCTGTACAGCGCATCGGCGACGAGGCGCAGATTGTCGGTGATGGAGAAACCGCCGTTGGCAAACACCGACTTGCGCTGCAGGCCGGTGAGCAGGCTCATGTTGCTCTTGGCGTTGCTGTCGTTGGCCTTGTCGACCGGCTTGAAGTTGCCCGGCTGCGACGGATCGCCGCCCGGGCCGACGCTGATGTTGGTGCCGCCGACGGTGGCGTAGCCCCACTCGGTGATGCCGCTCAGGCCGTCGGTCGGGTGTGCCGGGCCGTTCGGGTAGGCAGTGAACTCACGCGCGCTGCCCAGCACCGGATCTTCGTCGGTGTACTCGCCGCCCACGGTGAACCAGCCGCGATCGAAGGTCTTGCCGAAGGTCGCGCTGTAGGAGGTCTTCTGACCGTCGCCCTGGCCGTACTGGCCGACGTAGGCATTGACTTCAGCGCCGTCGAAGTTCTTGCGGGTGATGATGTTGACCACACCGGCGATGGCATCCGAGCCGTACAGCGCCGAGGCGCCGTCGGTCAGCACTTCCACACGGTCCACGATCGAGGACGGGATGGAGGCCAGGTCGGAGTAACCGCCGGCGCTGACGCCCATGCGGCGGCCATCGATCAGCACCAGGCTGCGTTCCGGACCCAGGTTGCGCAGGCTGACGTACATGCCGCCGAAGTCGCGCGAGGAGGTCAGCGAAGACGCACGGCTCATGCTCGGCGAACCGGCGGCGGTGACGTCCTGCAGGATGTCGGCAACGTTGACGTAGCCCTTCTTCTCGATCTCGGCGCGGTTCAGCGCCACGACCGGCTGCGCGGTTTCGACGCTGGCCTGGCGGATGCGCGAACCGGTGATTTCAATGCGGTCGAGGTTGGTGGTGCCGTCCGCGGCATTCTGTGCGAAGGCGGGGGCACTGCAGCTGGCGACAAGCGCGATGGCGATCGCGTTGCGCAGCGGATTGGTCTTCAAATACATCCGTGCGTTCTCTTTCTCAAAAAAATCGTTCGCCCTGGGGGCGGCGTGGGGACAACACCACGACGTGGGGGGCGGGATTCTAATGACTTTTCAAAATTTTTACTTTCATCTGAAAGCATGAAAAAGGCCTTAAATGAACACGCGCTGACAAATGCGCGCATTCAGACGAAACCTTTTTCATCTGCACGCATCGCGCATGCGCACGCACGCCGCCACGACACGTGGACGCATCCATAGCGGCGACGGCGTGCGCATCTTGAATGCCTGCGACACTGCGCCGCACCTCGAAAAACAAGCGGTATCGCGCACTGTGCGGCGCAACTAAACGCGCAATGAACACACGCCAAAAAAAAAGAACCGCACGCTTGCGCATGCGGTTCCCTCATTGCTATCCCGTGCGCGCGCCTGCGCACGCGTGTTCATTGCCAGTGCGTCAACCGTCGCGCAGGGCGGTGGTGATCGGCAGGCGTGCGGCACGCAGTGCCGGGAACAGTCCACCGACCAGGCCGATGCCGAGCGCCCACTTCAAACCGCTCCACAGCAGCTCCGGCGAGACCTTGAACTGGAACACCACCTGGCTGAAGTTGCTGCCGATGGTGGACACGCTGTAGCCGTTGAAGATCGCCCAGGCCACCGCGCCGCCCAGCAGACCGCCGAGCAGGGCGAGCAGCATGGTCTCCAGCATCACGGCGGTGACCACCGGCAGGCCGCGGAAGCCGATCGCGCGCATCGTGGCGATCTCGCGGGCCCGGGTAGCCACGGCGGCATACATGGTGTTGAGCGCGCCGAACACCGCGCCGATCGCCATGATCGCGCCGATCACGGTGCCGAGCACGCTGATCAACGTGCTGAGGCCACCGCCCTGCTTGGCGTAGTAAGCGCGGGTGGTTTCAACATCGAGCTTGAGGCGGGGGTCGCCGGCGACCGCCGCCTTGAACTGCTCGAAGCCGGCCTTGCCCTCGGTGCGTACGCTGATCGACTGCCAGGCGCTGCGCTGGTAGGTCGCGGCCAGGGTCTCCGCGTCGGTCCACAGTTCCGACTCGTGCGCGTCGCCGGAGGCGAACACGCCCACCACCGTCCAGGCCTGGTTGCCCAGCGTCAGCGTCCTGCCAATCTCCAGCCCCTGGAACTGCGCCTGTGCGCCCTTGCCGACCACGATCTCGCGCAGACCGGTGTTGAAACGGCGACCTTCGATGATCTTCATCTTGTCGTGTACCGCCCACGCCATCTCGCCGACACCACGGAACTGCGCGTTCACGTCGGTGCCGTCGGCCCGGGAGGCTACGTTGACCACCTGCGACAGCTCCGGCGAGATCAGCGCGCGTCCCTGCGCGTCCTTGGCCACGCCCGGCAGCGTGGACAGCAACGGCACCTGGTCGCGGGTGATGACCGAGTTGGTCTCGGCCTGCGAGCCGCCTCGCAGCACGATGGCGGTGCTGTCATCGCCGGTGCTGTTGAGCGTGGCCTGGAAACCTTCGCCCATCGCCAGCATGGCCACCAGCACGCCGACCACGCCGGCGATGCCGACCACGATCACCGAGGAGGCGCCCCACCGCTGCGGCAGGCTGGCGATGCCGATGCGGGTGGCCGCCAGGGCCAGCCGCCCGCTGCGGGTGACCGCCAGCCACAGCGCGATCGCCACGGCGACGACAAGCACGCCGAACCACGGCAGCGCGACCCAGACCGCCAGGCCCACGCCCAGCAGCAGAATCGACAGTGCGTTTCCCATCCAATGCTTCTTCATGTCGTTCTCCTGGGCTCAGCGCCCGGCCAATGCGTCGACGATCTTCAGCCGCTTGGCGCGCAGCGCCGGCAGCAGGCCCACCACCACGCCGATGACCAGGATCAGGCCGATGCCCATGAGCCAGGTCTGCACCGGTACCTGCGGTGGCAGCAGGCCCATCGTCATCGGTGCGAGGATCGGCAGCACGAGGGCGGCCAGTCCCATCCCGATCGCACCGCCCAGTCCGATCAGCAGGACCGCCTCGACCATCACCAGCACCAGCACGGTCGCATCCTGGAAGCCCAGGGTCTTGAGCGTGGCCAGTTCGGGGATGCGCTCGCGCACCGCCTGCGCCATCGTGTTGCCGGTGAGCAGCAGCAGGGTGAAGAACACCGCGCCCATGATCGAGGTGACGATCATGCCGATGTCGGCGAACTGCTTGACGAAGGCCTGCTGGAACGCCGATTCGGTCTGCGACTTGGTTTCGTGGTCGGAGTTGGCCGAGATCGCGTCGATGGCCTGTGCCACCCGTGAGGCGTGGTCGGGGTTGTCCAGCGTCACCGTGTACCAGCTCACCTGGTTCTTGATGTAGTCGTTGGATTCGTCGAAGTATTTCCAGTTCATCATCAACTGGCGTTCCTCGTTGGCCGCCAGCGCCCGGTCCTTGGAGCGGTAGATGCCGACCAGCTGCAGCGGCCAGTCGTTGCTGCCCCCCCGCGGGAAGATCGTGGCCTGCAGCGGAATGGTGTCGCCGATCTTCCAGCCGAACTCCTTGGCCAGGCTCTCACCCACCACCGCGCCGGTGCGGGTGTCCTGGAAGGCCTTGAGCTGGGCCGGCGGCAACTGCAGTTCCCGGTAGACGTCGAAGTAGTTGGGCGCCACCGAGAAATTGGCGAAGAAGTTCTTCGGGTCCCGGTAGATGCCGCCGAACCACATGGCCGAGGTCACGTCGCGCACGCCGTCGACCTGGCGGATCTGCGGGTCCAGCCGGATCGGCAGCGATTGGGTGATCGACAGGCGCGAGGTCACCACCAGGCGGTTGACGCCTTCGACGCTGCCGCCGGAGGTGAACGCCACGCGTACCGAGTCGAGCATGCCGAACAGCAGGAAAGCGGCCACGACCGACAGCAGCGTCAGCAGGGTGCGGGTCTTGCTGCGGAACAGCTGGGCCCACACCAGCGAGAGGTATTTCATCGCGGCATCCTCCGTCAGTGGGCCGCTGGCGCGTCGGCCAGTTCGCCCTTGTCCAGGTGCACGGTGTGGGTGGCGTACTCGGCGGCCTTGGGATCGTGGGTGACCATGATGATGGTCTTGCCATGCTCGCGGTTGAGCTGCTGCAGCAGGTGCAGGATCTCCTCGGCCGACTGCCGGTCCAGGTCGCCGGTGGGCTCGTCGCAGATCAGGAAGGTGGGATCGGAGACGATGGCCCGGGCGATCGCCACGCGCTGCTGCTGGCCACCGGAGAGTTCGTTGGGCCGGTGGCTGCGGCGATCGGCAAGGCCGACCAGGGTCAGCGCGATCTCGGCATTGCGCCTGCGCTGGGCCGCACCGAGGTGGGTCAGCAGCAGCGGCAGTTCCACGTTCTTCTGTGCGGTCAGCATCGGCATCAGGTTGTAGAACTGGAACACGAAGCCGACATGGTGGCTGCGCCACGTCGACAGCTGGCCGCCACTCATCTGGTCGATGCGCTCGCCCTCGATCTCGATCTCGCCGCCGCTGGGCGTGTCCAGCCCCCCGATCAGGTTCAGCAGTGTGGTCTTGCCCGAACCGGACGGGCCCATCAGGGCGACGAAATCGCCGCGCTGGATGTCCAGGTGGATGCCGTGCAGCACCTGCACCTTCTCGGGGCCGCGCTGGTAGGTCTTGGTGATGTTGCGGAGCGAAACCAGGGTGGACATGGACGGTTCTCCGGAGATCGGTGAAAAGAGGACAGGCGCGCGCCGGGGCGACACGCGGGAATCGCACATCGCGCCGCCACCGGAACCACGCCGGGGCCGCGTACACGCATCGGCGGGCGAGCGGCAGGACAGGCGCCTGCCGCGGGCCTCAGGCCGTCATTGCTTTTCCACGACCGCGCTGCCGTCGCGCAGCGCGGGTGGCGGGTCGGTGACCACCACCTCACCCGCGCGCAGGCCGGCGGTGACCTGGCGGTCGTTGTTCAACACCGTGCCGAGGGTGACCGTACGCTGCTGCACGCGCTGGTCGTCGCCCACCACGAAGGCCACGGTCTGCTCGCCGCGCTCGACCAGCGCCGAGGCCGGCGCACGCACGCCCTTGGGCGCGGCCGACCGGGGCTTGGCCGCTTCCAGGAAGCTCACCCGCACGCCCATCTCCGGCACGATGCGCGGGTCCTTGGTCTTCAGCGCCACGCGCACCTTGACGGTCGCCTTGCCACGATCGGCGGTGGGAATGATCGCGATCACCTCGCCGGGAATCTTCCAGTCCGGGTACGCATTGAGCGTGGCTTCGACCGGCATCTTCGGCTGCACGCGGCCGATGAAGGCCTCACCGACCTCGACCTCGATCTCCAGGGAATCCATGTCCACGATGGTGCCGATGCCGGTGCGGGTGAACCCGCCGCCGGCCGACAGCGGCGACACGATCTCGCCGGGTTGCGCGGACTTGGCAGTGACCACGCCGGAGAACGGCGCGCGCACGATATTGTTGTCCACACCCAGGTCGGCGATGGCCAACGCGTCGCTGGCCACGCTGGTGTTGCGCTGGGCGGTGCGCAGCTGTGCGCGCAGGCTCTCGCGCTGGGCGATGGCCAGGTCGTATTGCGAGCGCGACACCAGTTGCTGGCCGACCAGTGACTGCAGGCGTCCGGCCTCGGCCTCGGCCTGGGCCACCTGGGCCTGCAGCCCGGCCAGCTGGCTGCGCGCGGCCTCCAGCTGCGACGCCGACAGGCTGCGCTGGGCGTTGGCGTCGATCGGATCCAGCGTCGCCATGACCTGGCCTTCCTCCACGCGCATGCCTTCTTCGATCATCACTTCGCGGACCTTGCCGGTGATCTTGGCCGAGACCGTGGCCATGCGCCGGGCCACCACGTAGCCGCTGGCATCCAGCACGGTGCTGCTGCCGCCGCCCTGGCCCATCGCCACCACCGGCGCGGTGGTCACCTCGATCGGGCGCTCGCGGCCGGCGACAAACCAGCCGATCACGCCGAGCAGCAGCACCGCCACCACTGCCAGCACGATCCAGCGGCCGCGCCCGGACGAGGGCGGCGGCGGGGTCTTGCGGTCGATGCGGAGTTCCTTGAGCAGTTCAGCAGATGCGTTCATCGTGAGCCTGGACGGGGAATCGGGCCGAGTGTGACCGCAACGGCGGTCCTCGGGCAATCCGGCAGGGGCGCCGGGTGGTGCACAGCATGCGCGTACGACTGGCGCAGCGGCAGTGACAGCTGTCACCCGCATGCGCTGACGACGGCCACTGTCCGGGGCAAAGGCGACAGCGGAGGCTGTTCCCATCCCGTCCCGGAGCGTGTCCCATGTCCGATCCCGTTGCGTCTCCCCTGGCCCGGCTGCACCAGGCGCAGGTTCACTATGGTGCCGTGGCCGCGCTGCAGGGCGTGGGATTCTCCCTGCAGCGCGGCGAGATCCTCGCGCTGCTGGGCCGCAACGGGGCCGGCAAGAGCACGGCGATTTCCGTCCTGCTGGGTCTGCGCCGCCTGGATGCCGGCAGTGCCGAGCTGCTCGGGGGCGATCCACAGGACCGCGCCAGCCGCGCGGGCATCGGCGTGATGCTGCAGAGCACCGCGCTGCCGCCGGTGCTGCAGGTGGCCGAGCTGATCGACCTGGCGCGCGTCTGTTACGCCGATCCCCGTCCGCTGGACGAGTGTCTGGCGCTGGCCGGCCTCACCGACCTGGCATCGCGCCGCTACGGCCGGCTGTCCGGCGGGCAGCAACGGCGGGTGCAGTTCGCCATCGCCATCTGCGGGCGGCCGCGCCTGCTGTTTCTCGATGAGCCCACCACCGGCCTGGACATCCAGGCCCGGCAGTCCCTGTGGCAGGCGATCCGGCAGCTGGCCGGCGAGGGCTGCGGGGTGCTGCTGACCACCCATTACCTGGAGGAAGCCGAGGCGCTGGCGCAGCGCGTGGTGGTCATCGAGCAGGGTCGGGTGCTGGCCGATGGCCCGCTGGCGCAGTTCCGCCCGCAGCGTGCGCCGCGCCGCATCCGCTGCCGCAGCGCGCTCGACGAGGCGGCAGTGCGGCAGTGGCCGGGCGTACGCGAGGTGCGGCGCGATGGCCTGCGGTTGCACCTGCTGGCCGAGCCGGCCGAGCCGGTGGTCGCGCGGCTGCTCGCCGAAGACCCGCAACTGCAGGAACTGGACGTGCATGGCGGCGGCCTGGCCGACGCCTTCGTCGAACTGACCCGGGAGGCCGCATGAACACCGACGTCCACGCCACATCCGCCACCTCCCACCTCCCTCCCGCGTGGCCGATCTACCGGGCCGAAATCCTGTGCGAGCTGCGCCGTGCCTGGCGCTATCCGGGCTTCGTCCTGCCGTCGCTGCTGTTCCCGGTGCTGTTCTATTCGCTGTTCGGGGTCCTGCTCGGTCGCGGCCACGCACCGGTGTATCTGCTGGCCACCTACTGCGTGTTCGGTGCGATGGCACCGGCGCTGTTCGGCTTCGGCGTGCAGCTGGCGCTGGACCGCGAAGGCGGCCTGCTCACGCTCAAGCGTGCGCTGCCGATGCCGCCTCTTGCACCGCTGCTGGCGCGGCTGTTGATGACGGTACTGTTTGCGATCGTGGTGGCGGCCCTTCTGATTGCGGTGGCGAGCGCTGCCGGTGTGGTGGTGACGCCCGTGGCAACGCTGCATCTGTTGGCAGTGGCCGGGCTCGCGGCGTTGCCCCTGGGGGCGATTGGCCTGCTGATCGGCAGCCATGTCGGTGCCGGCGCAGCGCCGGCGGTGGTCAATCTGGTCTACCTGCCGCTGGCGTTGCTGTCCGGGCTATGGCTGCCGCTGTCGATGCTGCCGCCGCTGTTCAGCGCCCTGGCGCCACTGTGGCCGACCTGGCACCTGGCGCAGCTGGCGCTGCCGGCGGTGGGCCAGCCGGCGCAGGGCAGCGCATGGGTGCACGTCGGGGTGCTGCTGGGCGTGACCGCCGTGGCCCTGGCTCTGGCACGGCGCCGCCTGCGGCGCATGGGCTGAAATGGCATGATCGCGCCTGACCCTCGTCTCCTGGAACCGCCCGTGACATCGCGCTGGATCGCTACGCTGCTGCGGCCTGCGCCGGACTCGTCGGTGGCCGACAACCTGCGCCGCGGCAAACCGGCCTGGGCCGACGCGGTGCATCTGCTGTGGACCGGCTGGGTGTTCTTCACCCCGATCTTCGGCAGCGGCTACTCCTGGCGGTGGTTCTGGCTGACGCTGCTGACCTATCCGGTGTTCCTGGCGTTGTACGGCCGGTTGCTGCTCGCTCCGCGCCACCACGGCCCGCGCTATGCGCTGGCGATGGTGACGATGGGGCTGGCGCTGCTGCCGTGGTACCCGTCCGGCATCAGTTATTTCATCTTTGGTTGCGTGATGTTGCGCACCTGCCGGGACGGCGGCCTGTGGCGCTATCTGCTGCAGCTGCTGGCACTCAACGCGCTGTTCGTCGGCATTGCGCTGTGGGTGGGGTATCAATGGCAACTGGTGGTGTGGATTCCGTCGATGGCGTTGATCATCGGCATCATCATCAACGTCGAGAGCCTCAACAAGGAACGTGACGCGGCCCTGCAGCTGTCGCAGGAGGAAGTGCGGCGGCTGGCCGCCACCGCCGAGCGCGAGCGGATCGGTCGCGATCTGCACGACCTGCTTGGCCACACGCTGTCGTTGATTACCCTGAAGCTGGAACTCTCGCGCAAGCTGTTCGACCGCGATCCGGACGCATCGCGCCGCGAGGTCGCCGAAGCCGAGGCGATTGCCCGCCAGGCATTGGCCGAAGTGCGCAGCGCGGTCACCGGCATCCGTGCCAGTGACCTGGCCGCCGAGCTCGCCTCGGCACGGCTGCTGCTGGAGTGCCAGCACGTGCACCTGCACTACACACCGCCGCCGCCGATGCCGGTGGAAATCGAGCGCGCGCTGTCGCTGGTGCTGCGCGAGGCGGCCACCAACATCGCCCGGCATGCGCAGGCGCATCAGGCCTGGGTGCACTTCGAGGAGGACGGCCGCAGCTTGCTGATGCAGATCAGAGACGATGGCCGCGGCGGCGTGCAGTCCGATGGCAACGGCCTCAGTGGCATGCGCGAACGCGTGGCGGCGCTGCGTGGCACGCTGCACCTGCAGTCGGTACGCGGTGAGGGGACTTGCCTCTCGGTCCGGATCGCGCTGCCGGCGGCCACCACCGCCGTCGCCGCGCTGCCGGCCACGCCTGCCGGGCCGACGCCGCTGTCGGCGGGAGGTGCGCCATGATCCGCATCGTACTGGCCGAAGACCAGGCGATGGTGCGGGGCGCGCTGTCGGCGCTGCTCGGGCTGGAAGCCGACATCGAGGTGCTGGGCAGCGCGGCTGATGGCGAGGAAGCGTGGCGGATGGTGCAGCGGTTCACCCCGGACGTGCTGGTCACCGACATCGAGATGCCGGGCCTGTCCGGCCTGGAACTGGCCCAGCGCATCGCCCGCCATGCGCTGCCGGTCAAGGTGGTGATCGTCACTACCTTCGCCCGCTCGGGCTTCCTGCGCCGCGCGCTGGATGCCGGTGTGTACGGCTACCTGCTCAAGGATGCACCTGCCGACCACCTGGCCGATGCACTGCGCCAGGTCCAGCGCGGCGGCCGCGCGATCGACCCGCAGCTGGCCCTGGATGCGTGGTCGCAGGCCGACCCGCTCAACGACCGCGAGCGCCAGGTGCTGCGCCTGTCCGGCGACGGCCGCTCGGCCAGCGAGATCGCCACGCAGCTGGGGCTGTCGCACGGTACCGTGCGCAACTACCTCTCCGAGTGCATCGGCAAGCTGGGCGTGGCCAACCGCATCGAGGCCTATCGGCTGGCACGCCAGAAAGGCTGGCTGTAGGCAGGGCCGACCGGCACCCGGCCGGCACTACCGGCCCTTCGACATTGCCTGGAACACGCCGTCGCGGCGCACCCACAAGTGGAACAACGCGGCTGACAGATGCGCCACCACTGTGGCGAACAATACGTACGCAAGCAGGCTGTGCGCGTTGCGCAGCGCGGCGTACAGCGCCGGGTCGTGCGGCACGATTGCCGGCAGGTGGACCCCGGACCACATCACGATCGGGTAGCCGCCGGCCGACAGCATCGCCCAGCCGATCAGCGGCATGGCCAGCATCAGCGCGTACAGCACCCAGTGCGAGGCATGGGCGGCGGCCGCCTGCCACGCCGGCAGGTCTGCCGGCAGCGGTGGCGGACGGTGGCGCAGGCGGTTGACCAGGCGCACCACCGCCAGCAGGAGGATCGCGATGCCAAGCGGGCGGTGCAGATCGATCAGTGCCGGCCGCCACTGCAGCGAGGCCACCATCGTCACCCCGACGAACAGCATGGTCAGGATCATCGCCGCCATCAGCCAGTGCAGGACGCGGGCGGTGAGATTGAAGTGTCCGTTGCCGTGCTTCATTGCCCACGCTCCCTGCCGGTGGCGGCAGCACCCTTGCCGTTGGCGATTTCGCGCTCGCGGCGGTTGAAGGACTGCGAGTACACCGCCGACCGTGCGGCCAGGATCGGGTCGTCCGATCCGGCAATGCCGCTGGGCAGGATCAACGGATCGTAATTGAGGTCGCGGCAGGCGCCCTCGGCCTGCGGCTGCATCGCCACCAGGCTGAGCGTGCCCACCTTCACCTGGCGACGCTGCGCGGGCCACACCTGCGAGGGATCATCGATCGGGTCGCCGTCCTCGGCGATTGTCACCCACATGTCCCAGCGTACCGGACCCTGCGCCAGCCGCTGCCCGAACTCCTCAGCCAGATAGTCCAGACCGGCCTGCGCGCGCTGTTCGGCGGTCATCGCCACGAACGGAGCCTGCGGGCGCATGCTCCAGCGCACGTAACGGTGGCTGCCATCGGCGGCGGTGAAGCGGAAGCTGTTGACGCCGTTGTAGTCGGTATTGGCCCAGCTGTTGGACCACGGGGCAGTCTTGGCCCACTGCTGGAACGCGCGCGCCGTCGGGTACTTTTCCAGCACCGCGGCCATCTTCGCCGGGTCCGGTTTGCCGGTGGCCGGATCGGGAATGCCCGCGCGGGTCTGTTCAAGGAAGGCGGCGGCGGTTGGCACGGCGAAGAACGGGAAGCTGTTCATTGCCGTGCGCCATTCCTGACCATCGTCGCTGACCAGCTGCAATGCCATGCTGCGCACGCGCGCGTTGGCGTCGGCGCCATGCGGGTCACCGCCCCCGATCGACAGACGGCCCAGCACCGGCACCTGGGACTGGCGGAAGACCCGTGCCGAACTCAGCGCGGCACCCTCCGGCGTGCCCTGGAAACTGCCGCTGACGCACACGCCCTTGGTATGCGCACGGCGGAAGCCGGGATGCGGTGGGCCGGTGGCTTCGATGCTGTCGGTGAAGACCTGCGCGGTGGCGCGATCACGCCCGATCCAGCCGGCCAGCCAGGCGAACGCCAGTACCAGCACACCGGCGATCAGTGCGATCAGTGCCAGCCACAGCAGCGGCGAAGGCGGGCGGGGGGCGCCTGGCTCCTGGCCGGCGCGGGTATAGCCGAATAGCGACATGTCCGGGTTCCTGCCTTCACGATACGTGTGGGTGGCGACCCCTGCATGGTGTCAGAACCGCCGCGCGGCCGATATTCACATTTTCGACAAGAATCCGTCGGCAGATAGCCAAGCCAGATAAAGCCGAACCAACGGCAACTCCGTAGAGCCGGGTTCTACCCGGCTTGCGTCAGCTCCCGTGATATCCAACGAAAGGCAGCCCCGTAGAGCCGGGTTCTACCCGGCTTGCGTCAGTGCTCGCGATGCCCAACGAAAGGCAGCCCCGTAGAGCCGGGTTCTACCCGGCTTGTGTCAGTCCGCGCGATGCCCAACGAAAGGCAGCCCCGTAGAGCCGGGTTCTACCCGGCTTGCGTCAGCCCCCGCGATACCCAACGAAAGGCAGCCCCGTAGAGCCGGGTTCTACCCGGCTTGCGTCAGTCCGCGCGATGCCCAACGAAAGGCAGCCGGGTAGAACCCGGCTCTACGCGGCTTGCGTCAGCCCCCGCGATACCCAACGAAAGGCAGCCGGGTGGAACCCGGCTCTACGCGGCTTGCGTCAGTCCGCGCGATGCCCAACGAAAGGCAGCCGGGTAGAACCCGGCTCTACGCGGCTTGCGTCAGCGCCCGCGATGCCCATCGAAAGGTCGCCGGGTAGAACCCGGCTCTACGCGGGTTACGCGTAGCGGGCCTTGAGCATGGCCCATGCCGAGCGCAGCGCCAGTGCTTCGCCACCGGCCGGACGGCCCGGGCGCTCGCCGTCGTTCCAGGCGTAGACATCCAGATGCGCCCATTTCTGCCCGTCCGCGATGAACCGCTCCAGGTACAGCGCGGCGGTGACCGAGCCGGCCATGCGCGAGCCGGCGTTGGCCAGGTCGGCGATGTTGCTGTGCAGGTAGCGCAGGTACGGGCGCCACAACGGCATGCGCCAGACCGGATCGCGGGTGCTTTCACCGGCCTGCAGCCATTGCTGGGCCAGGGTGTCATCGTTGCTGAAGAGCGCCGGCAGGTCCGGGCCCAGCGCGATGCGTGCCGCACCGGTGAGGGTGGCGAAATCGAGCACGATCTCCGGCTGCTGTTCGCTGGCGTAGGTCAGCGCATCGGCCAGGATCACCCGGCCTTCGGCGTCGGTGTTGTCGATCTCGATGCTCAGCCCCTTGCGGGTGGCGATCACTTCGCCGGGGCGGAACGCGTCCGGGCCGATCGCGTTTTCCACCGCCGGGATCAGCAGGGTCAGCTGCACCGGCAATGCCTGCGCCATGATCAGCCCGGCCAGGCCCAGCGCGTGCGCGGCGCCGCCCATGTCCTTCTTCATGTTGCGCATGCCGTCGGCCGGCTTGATGTCCAGCCCGCCAGTGTCGAAGCACACGCCCTTGCCGACCAGCGCCACGTGCGGCTGGCCCGCGTTGCCCCAGCGCAGCACGATCAGGCGCGGCGCGCGGTGCGAGGCGCGGCCGACCGCGTGGATGGACGGGAAATTCTGCTCCAGCAGCGCATCGCCGGCGATCACCTCGATCTGCGCACCGTGTGCGCTGGCCAGTTCGCGCGCGGCGTCTTCCAGCTGCTGCGGGCCCATGTCTTCGGTGGGGGTGTTGACCCAGTCGCGCACGCGCAGGCTGGCGGCGATCACATCGCGCACCTCGGCCGAGGGCGTGGCGGCCAGCTGCGCCGGTGCGCGGTTCGGCGTGCGGTAGCGCGCGAAGCGGTAACTGCCCAGGCCCCAGCCAAGGTGCAGCAGGGTTTCGATCTCCGCCGGCAGCGCGTCGGCCAGTTGCCACACGCTGCCTTCGGGCAGGGCGAAGGGGGCGTGCGCGTAGGCGTAGGCATCGCCCGCGTCGCCGACGCCGATGATCGCGCCGGCGAGACCGTGCTCGCCGGGCAGCAGCACCACGCTGCCGCCACTGCCGTTGAAGTGCTGCGCGTCGAGCCAGGCGACCAGCGCCGGGGACTGCTGCCCCCGCCACGCGGCGAACTGCTCGCGGTTCATCACATGCAGCGGCAGCGCCTGGGCGGTATCGGGGGTGAAAGCGTTGATCGGGGTCATGCGGAAGAGGGCTCCGTTCGCGGCGGGGTCAGGCGTGTGGGACGGATGCGTCTGCATCCAGCCAGTCGGCCAGCCCGGTCAGGGTGTCGAACTGCAGGTCGGGCTGCAGCGAAGGGTGGTTCCAGGTGTGTTCGACGCGGTTGATCCAGCAGCCACGCAGGCCGGCCTGCATCGCGCCGACCACGTCCATGTCCACATGGTCGCCCACGTGCAGCACATGGGCCGGCGGCACACCCAGGCGGTCGCAGGCGGCATGGAAGATGCTGGCCGCGGGCTTGGCCGCGCCATGTTCGCGTGAACCGAGCTGGAAACTGAAGTGGTGGGCCAGGCCGATGCGCTGCAGGTCGGCATTGCCGTTGCTGAGCGCGGCCACCGGCACCTTGGCGGCAATCCGGGCCAGCGCGTCCAGGGCATCCGGGTAGAACTCCACCTGGTTGCGCGCGGCGTAGAAGGCCTCATAGGCCGGCTCCAGCAGAGCAAGGTCGGCACCGCTGTTCTCCAGCGCTTCGCGCAGGGTCAGCCGGCGCAGCGCGCTCAGGTCATGGTGCAGCTGTGGGTTGTCATGGAAAGAACGCTCGCGCAGCTCCCGCATGGCCGCTACCGGATACATCGCGGCGGTGGCGGGGCTGTGTTCACGCATCCAGTCGTACAGGACCTGGTCGATGCGGGCGCCGATGGGGGCGAACGGCCACAGCGTATCGTCGAGGTCGAGGGTGATGGCAAGGACAGGGAATTTCACCCCGCCATTCTACGCCTGCCCGCGCGGGCTTTCATGGCGCACCCGGGCAGGCGCGGGCACCGGCCGTTCAGCGCAGGTGGCAGGCGCGGGTAACGGATACGTGGCCATCGTCCGGCCGCACGCTGAGGTCACGCCGACCCGCGTCCAGGGGGAGTGGCCAGTGGCATGACACGCTCATTCCAGCAGCCGCGCCCAGCCCTGCATGCCGTCCAGCCGCGCCAGTACCAGCTTGATGCACACCAGCAGCGGTACTGCCAACAGCAATCCGACCATGCCCCAGAGCCAGCCGAACACCATCAGCGCGAGGATCAGGATCAGCGGCGAAATCGCCATGCGCCGGCCCAGCACGATCGGCGTGACCACCTGGCCCTCGACCGTGTGCAGGGCCAGATAGGCAGCCGCCGGCAGCAGCGCCTGGAACGGATCGCTGAACTCCACAAAGCCCATCAGCAGCATCAGTGCCACGCCGATCAACGGGCCCACGTAGGGCGCGAAGTTGAGCAGCGCCGCCACCGTGCCCCACAGCAGGGCCTCCTGCAGACTGATGCCGAGCAACAGCAGAACGCCGGAGAACACCAGGCCGACCAGCGTATTGATCACGGTGATGGTCAGCACATAGCGCGAAACCTCACGTTCGATCGAGCGCAGGATGTCGGTGGTGAACCGTTGCTGCTGACGGCTGGGAAACAGGGCGATGGCGTGCTTCTGCAGGCTTTGCCCGTAGATCATGAAGAACAGTGTCAGCAGCACTACCGCCAGCACCGAGGCCGCCAGGCGTGGCGCCAGGGTCAGTACCTTGTAGGGATCGTCGAGCTGGGTACGCACCACCTGCACGCGGCGGTTGCCTTCACCGCCGGCCACGCGCGCGAAGTTCTCCGCCGCCTGGTTGGCCTGCTGCACCGGCTTGGTCAGGTTCTGCACCTGTCGAGCCACCTTGCGCAGCTGTTGCGGGGCTTCCTCGGCCCATTCCATCGCCGGCCCCACCAGCTGCACGCCCAACGCGGCCGCACCGCTCAGGCCCACCCCCAACACCAGCACCGCGCCAAGAAAGCGCGGGATCCAGATCCTCTGCAGCAGGCGCAGGATCGGGTTGCCGACCAGCGCGAAGAACATGGCCAGGAGCACCGGCAGGATCACCTCCTGCGCCGCCCACAAGGTGAAACCGACGGCCAGCGTGGCCAGCACCACCAGCGACATCGGGGCGCGTGGACGGGGCGGTGGCAGCGCGGCGACCGCATCGGGCGAAGGGGGGGCAGGGACGCTCATGCAGGTCGCAGGCAGGAAGGGAGCGTCATTATTGGGCAGGGCGGGTGCGCGCGGCGTGTTGTGGCCGTGCAGACCAGGCGAGGCCCCGCCGCACGGTGCGGCAGGGCGTGCCGGGTTCAACGTTCGGACAGATCCGTGGCCGCTTCTGCGGGCTGCGGTTGCTGGGACGGCGCGGCTGCCGGGCGCGGTGGCGCCGGTGGAGGCGACGTGGGGCGCGTGGCGGCGGCAGGCGCGGCCACGTCGTCGGCGGCCTCGTCGACCTTGTCGGCTGCCTGCTCGGCGGTATCGGCCGCTTCGCTGGCCTGCATCGAGGCGAAGGCCGCCTGTGCGCTGGCCATCAGATTGGACACCGAGCCGATCATCTGCAGCCACCGGGCGCCGTGGAACTTCGCGGTGCCCGGCTCCAGCTTGCCGGCCAGGAAACCGCCGGCGAGGCCCACGGTGATGATGCGCAACGGTGTCCACCCGGCGCGCCAGACCTGGCTCAGGGTGAACCAGTTGCACTGGGTCTCATCGACCCGGATCGACACCACCTGTTCGGCGCGCTTGACGCGGCGGCGCAGGGCTTCGAAATTCATGGTGTGCCCTCCGCCCTGCCCACATGGGCATCGGGATCGTCGTCGGTGGGTTCGTCGTACAGGCCCAGCCGCGACAGCTGGCGGCGGGTGGCATGCATGCCGGTGTGGCGGAAGAAGAACGACACGCGCCAGATCGCATAGCCGGTAACGGCCAGGCTGAGGATCGAGGTGATCAGCAGCGACTGGAACCAGGACAGGCCCCAATGCTGCATCAGCGCGATCAGCGTGCCGGCCAGCAGCAGCCACGCCGACGCACCGAACACGATCGCCACGCCGCTCCATGCCAACGCCCGCCCGAACGCACTGCGCGCCAGGGCGAAATCGGCCGATGCCAAGCGCCGCAGCGAGCGCAGCGTGTGCTTGGCCGAGTCCACGGTGGCGCGCCCGGCCTGGCCGACCTGGCGGATGCTCTCATCGAGCCGGGGTGCGGTGTCGCCGCCATCCGGTGGCGGGGAATCCGCACCACCGTTGGCGGCCGTGTGGGCTTGATCGCTCACGCCGACGCTTACTTGTCGCCGCCGCTGCGGGCCAGCTTGGCGATGATCCAGCCGGCCGCGAAGGCCACGCCGAAGGAGGCCAGCGGACGCTCACGGATCAGTTCGGCCGCGCTGTCGACCAGGTCCTTGCCCTTGTCCATCAGCGCATCGACCTGCTCCTTGGCCGCGGCACCGCCGAACTCGGCGGCGGCCAGGCCCGACAGCGCGGTGTCGGACAGCTCGGCCTTGACGTTGGCCTTGCCGATGCGCAGTTCGTCGGTGGCGGCACCGGTGGCGCCCTTGATCGCGCCGCCTGCGGCGGTGGCCGCCGACTTCAGGTGCGAACCGGCTTCACCCAGGTGTTCCTTCAGGTTCTCGGTATTGGTGGGGCTCATCGTGTATCTCCTGTATGCGATGGGGGATGGTGACCGCGGACGAAACCGGACGGCGAGGAACACAAGGTAATAACACCGCGCGGGTGTAAGGGGCGTTACGGCATCCTGACCCGTTCAGCGCATCACCAGCTCGCCGCGCACGTTGCCGCGCACGATGCGCAGCACCAGCTGCTGCGGTCGGTTCTGGAAGTTGGCGCGCCAGCTGGCCAGGTCGGCAAACTCGCCCACCGTGGCCTCGGTGACCACATCGCCCTGCTGCAGGCCGGAGGCGGCGGCGCGGCTGCCGCGCTTCACCTCGCTGACCAGCACGCCGCTGACGCCGGCCTGGCGCAGCGTTTCGGGAAGGTCGACGAAGGTGGCACCGCCCAGCCGCGGGTCGAGGGTGTCGCCCGTGACCGCGCGCGCCTGTTCCTTCAGCGCCACCTTGAGCTGCAGGGCTTTGCCGTCGCGGCGCAGATCCAGCGTGAGCGTGCTGCCCACCGGCTGCAGGCCTTCCACGTTGTGCAGCGCCTGCGCGCTGTCCACGCGCTGACCGTTGGCGGCGACCACCACATCGCCCGGCTTGAGGCCGGCGGCAGCCGCACCGGACCCGGCCAGCACGCGGGTCACCAGCGCGCCGCGGACTTCGGTCAAGCCCAGGCCCTGGGCGATCTGCGGGGTCAGGTTCTGTGCCTCGATGCCGAGGGTGCCGCGCACCACTACGCCGTGCTTGACCAACTGGTCCACCACGTCGCGCGCCAGGTTGGAGGGAATGGCCAGGCCCAGGCCGATGTTGCCGGCCATGCTGCCCTGCGGGTTGAAGCTGGCGGTGTTGATGCCCACCAGCTGGCCCTGCAGGTTGACCAGCGCGCCGCCGGAGTTGCCCGGGTTGATCGATGCGTCGGTCTGGATGAAGTTCTGGTAGCCCAGCCCGCGAATGCCGCTGCGGCCCACCGCCGAGACGATGCCGGAAGTGACGGTCTGGCTGAAGCCAAACGGGTTGCCGATGGCCACCACGAAGTCGCCTACGCGCAGCTGGTCGCTGTTGCCCAGCGGCAGGGCGGTGAGCTTGTCGGCCGGAATGCGGATCAGTGCCACGTCGGTATCCCGGTCCGAACCGATGAACTCGGCTTTGACCGTGCGCCCGTCGGCGAGGGTGACCTGCACGTCGTCGGCGTTGTCGATGACGTGGTGATTGGTCAGCACCAGGCCTTCGGCGGCATCGATGATCACGCCCGAACCGAGCGATTCGTTGATGCGTTCCTGCGGCACTTCCGGGAACAGGCGGCGGAAGAACGGATCGTTGAAGTACGGGTTGCGCACCCGGACCACCTGCTTGGTGTTGACGCTCACCACCGCCGGCATCGCCCGCTCCAGCATCGGCGCCAGCGAGGGCACCGGCTGGCCGGCTACCGCTGCGGGCAGGGCGGCGGTGGCCGGAATGGCCAACGATGCAGGCGATGCGGCAGCGCGGTTGTCCAGCTGCGCGGTGATGGCGGTGGCGACGAATCCACCGAATGCGGCGGCGAGGGCAAGGGTCAGCAGGGTCGGGATCGGTCGCATGGTCCGGCGGTTCCGTAACGAGGGTGCAGGGCGGGAAAGCGGCTATACGGTAGTGCAAGCTGAATGAGTGTGTCCGCTCGCGGCTAAACGCGCCATGAAAAAACGCGCACCCGACGCCGGTTGATCTGTTCTGGAGCGGGGGAGGCTGCCTTCAACAGCCCGTCTCCCCCCGTGGCGATGGCCCGCGCGGAGGCCGTGTCGTCGCCCTCGCATCGGCGGCCGGTCGATCGCGATCGGCATGCTTCCACCCCACCCTCCCGAGGCTCCGCCGCCGGTTGCCGACACGCCCATCGTGGTCGGTTTCGTGTTCGCAATCGGCGCAGTTGTGGAGGCAAGGGGCAACGAACCGATCATGCGCGACGCGGAAATGCACGCCGCCTCCACCCCGTTCGACAGACGACGGAACGACGGTTGCCGCACCGGTCGACACAAGCACGGAAGCTGTTTTCAAGCAGTTTGCCGTGCACCACCTGGTGCAGGGGCTGCCGCGTCGGCCGCGCGCCAAGCACAGATGCGGCTCACGGGCTGCGACAAGACCGTTCCACGATGGACCGCGCCGGTATAGCATCGCCAGCGATTTAACTGACCAGGCCCCTTAGGAGGCAATCATGAGCAACGGTAATGGTGTGACCGCGACCCTGTCGCAGGGCGTCGAAGAAGTGAAAGAAGTGGCCGGCAAAGTGGGCGAGACCATCGCCACCACCGCTGAAGATGCCGTGGCGTCGGTGAAGAAGACCGTCAAGCGCGCCCGCAAGGCCGCGACCACCCAGGTCGCCAAGGTCAAGAAGGCCGTCAAGAAGGCCGAGAAGACCGTCGCCAAGAAGGCCGACAAGGCGGCCAAGTCGGTCGGCAAGACCCTGGCCTCCGCCAAGAAGAAGCTGGAAACCGCCAAGAGCAACGCCAAGGCCGAGGCCGCCGCGCTGAAGAAGCAGGTCGCCAAGAAGAAGGTCGCCGCTGAAAAGGCCGTGACCAAGACCACCAAGGCTGCCGGCAAGAAGGCCACCACCGCCAAGAAGGCTGTGACCAAGAAGGCCGCCGCTGCCAAGAAGACCGTGACCAAGAAGGTCGCCACCGCCAAGAAGGCTGTCGCCAAGAAGACCGCGACCGCCAAGAAGGTGGCTGGCAAGAAGACTGTCGCCGCCAAGAAGGCCGTGACCAGGAAGGTCGCCACCGCCAAGAAGGCCGTCGCCAAGAAGACCACGGCTGCCAAGAAGGTTGTCGGCAAGAAGACCACGGCTGCCAAGAAGGTTGTCGGCAGGAAGACCGCGGCCGCCAAGAAGGTTGTCGGCAAGAAGACCGCGGCTGCCAAGAAGGTTGTCGGCAAGAAGACCGCGGCTGCCAAGAAGGTCGTCGGCAAGAAGACCGTCGCTGCCAAGAAGGTTGTCGGCAGGAAGACCGCCGCAGCCAAGAAGGTTGTCGGCAAGAAGGTCGCCACCGCCAAGAAGGCCGTGACCAAGAAGACCGCTGCCCGCAAGGCCGCCCCGGCCAAGCGTGCCGGCGCTGCCAAGACCGTGGCCCGCAAGGCCCCGGCCAAGCGCGCGCGCAAGTAAGACCTGCGTGCCGTTCCCGCCCGAGGGCGGGAGCGGCATGGCGGCGGCCAGGCCGCCGCCCCCCGCCGATGCCGCACTCACCTGGCGCCTGCTACGGTGAGGCTCCCAAGCGAGGGAGTGTTCATGCGCGGTCTCGACTTCAGTTCCTGGCAGGCCATGCTGTCCACCCTGATCGGGCTGGCGGTCATCACTCTGATTGGCGTGGGTATCCGCCTGCTGGTGATGCAGACCCTGCAACAGCGCCGCGAGCGCGAAAACCGACAGATCAACGAACGTCTGCGCACCCTGATCGCGGCCTACAAGACCTTGGGCGGCTCCTTTACCGGCGCGCTGGACGTGGACCCACGCCACCTGCGCGACCTGCGCCATGCCCCGCACGAGGACCACCCCGACGATGCGGCGCTGCGTCTGGCCGACGCCGTGGCTACCGCCGGCAGCGACCGCGCCCGGCGCATCCGCGATGCCGTCGAGGCCGCACTGTCGGACATCATTCTGCTCGGCACCGACGAACAGGTACGCCTGGCCGCGCACGCGGCCACCGAACTGGCGCAGGGGCGCGCAGTGCCGACGGCGGCACTGGTCGTGTCGCTGCGCGATTTCATCCGTGGTGCGCTCGACCTGGCGCCGATTCCCGCCAGCGTCGCGATCCCGCGGCAGGGACCGGCGCGTCCGTCGGCCGCTGCCAAAGGCAAGGCCGACGGGGCCGACAAGGGCGGTGCGAAAGGCGGTGGTGGCGGCATGGGTGGCATGGGCGGCGGGCAGGCCCTCGACGACGCGCCCGACCCCCCACGCTGATCCCGGCGCCCTGCGCCGGGCCGCCTACTTGCCCAGTTCCACCACCGGCACGAAACCGCCGTAGATCATCCGCTTGCCGTCGAACGGCATCGGATTGTGTGCCGGGTCCATGCGCGGGTCTTCCATCATCTTCTGCATGCCCGCATCGCGGGTGGCCTTGTCCGGCCACTCGATCCACGAGAACAGCACCGTCTCATCGGCCTTGGCCTCCACCGCGCGATAGAAGTCGGTCTGCTTGCCGTGGGGCACGTCGTCGCCCCAGCACTCCACCACGCGGGTGGCGCCATGCTCGATGCAGATCGCATCGCCCATGCGGGCATGGGCCAGGAACGCTTCCTTGTTTGCGGTGGGGACGGCAATGACGAAACCATCGATGTAAGACATGGAACACCTCCGGAAGGGGCGCACCGGAAATGGGCGCCTCGGTGATATGACGAACCACGGCACGGAAAGTCGACACGCTGCGCCCATTGGCGCGTGGAGAATGTGATGAAAACCGCATTTTCTTCCACAAAGCTGAAGCCATTTATCGGATGAATCGCATCTTCGCGTCAGAAAGTTGGCACCTGTCATGGTGCGATGGCACAGTCGGGGTCTCGACGATCATGGGACGAAGGAACGCCCGATGCATGCCGAATCACTCGCGCCCCTCCATGCCCTGACGCGGTTGCAGCAGGACCACCGCCTGATCCGTGTGGACACCGTGCTGGACCCGCAGACGTTCCTGGTCAAACGCTTCCAGGGCAGCGAACAGGTCTCCCAGCCGTTCGCCTACCAGATCGAGCTGCTCTCCACCGAGCCGCGCCTCGAGCTCAAGCAACTGGTGGGCCAGCCACTGCGCCTGCAGTTGGGTGACGAGTTCGACGGCCAGAGCGTGCATGGCTATGTACGCGAGTTTGCCAGCGTCGGCCGCGAAGCGCAGTTCACCTGCTACCGCGCCGAGATCGCGCCCTGGTTCGCCTTCCTGGACTACACCAGCAACTGCAGGATCTTCCAGGACATGACCGCACTGCAGATCGTGGAGGCGGTGTTCGCCGACTACCCGGACCTGGCGCGTTTCGATCTGGATCTCGATGCCGGGCGGCTGACCAGGCTCGCGTACTGCGTGCAGTACAACGAATCGGACTTCGCTTTCGTCTCGCGCCTGCTTGAAGACGCCGGCATCTACTACAGCGTCCGCCACGATGCCGACGGCCACAGCCTGGTGCTCAGCGACGACTCCACCCTGAGCGTGGCGCTGGGCGAACCGGCGCCGGTGTACTTCCGTGCCGACCAGGGCGTGCAGCTGCAGACCGGGCTGCATCGCTGGGGCGCGCGCCGCCGCGTGGGCCCGGGGGCGCAGTCGCTGAGCAGTTTTGATTTCAAGCAGCCCAGCACGCCGCTGCGGGTGGTGCGCGGCAACGAGGCACCCCGCGGCGCGCTGCCCGAATTCACCCAGTACCGCTACGACGGTGCCGCGCGTTTTGCCGACAGCCGCATCGGCGAGGCGCTGGCGGCCGTGCGCAACGAAGAGGCCGCCTGGCCGACCAAGCTGTTCGAGTGCGCCGGCAACGTGGCCGGCCTGCAGGCCGGTGGCTGCTTCTCCCTGGAGCAGCAGCCGGACTTCATCGGCCGTGGCGCCGAGGACCGCCAGTTCTTCGTGGTGCGCCTGCAGCGTGAGGGACGCAACAACTTCGCCAGCGATTTCGGCAGCGCCGAAGCGCCCAGCCACGCGGTCGAGGCCGAGGTGCTCCGCCGCCGGATTCCGTACCGCCCGCTGCGCCAGACTCCGTGGCCCCGCATGCCGGGCCCGCAGACCGCCACCGTGGTCGGCCCGCCCGGCGAAGAGCTGCATGCCGATGCCTACGGGAGGGTAAAGGTGCAGTTCCACTGGGACCGCAAGGAAGACCGCCGCGACAACGGCGCGGAGAACAGCTCCTGCTGGATCCGCAGCGCCAGCCCCTGGGCAGGTGCCGACATGGGCGGCGTGTCGCCGCCGCGCGTGGGCCAGGAGGTGGTGGTGGACTTTCTCGACGGCGACCCGGACCGGCCGATCATCACCGGCCGCGTCTACAACGAAGAGAACATGCCGCCGTTCGGGCTGGAAGTGAGCGGCCTCAAGTCCAAGACGGTCAAGGGCGCCGGCTGGAACGAGATCACCATGCACGACAGCGCCGGTGGCGAGCTGCTGAACATGCGCGCGCAGCGCGACATGGTCACCACCGTGCTCAACGACCAGAACGCCAGCATCCAGAACAACAAGTCCACCGCCGTGGCGGTCAACCACCGCATGAGCGTGGGTGCCAACCAGGACATCAGCGTCGGCGCCAACCGCGGCATCACCGTGACCGGCACCGACACCCTCGGCGTGACCGGCACGCGCACCACCAACGTGACCGGCGCAGTCACCGAGGCCTACCAGGCCGGGCAGACCAAGACGATTGCCGCCGCCGGCTATACCGAGACCATCACCGGCGACTTCGGTACCACCCTCACCGGCAACTACACCAGCCAGCGCACCGGCACCTGGAAGGAGACCGTCACCGCCACCTCGCTGCGCCAGGTGCTCGGCAAGGTCACCCAGGAGTACGCGGCCGGGCGCGAGACCACCATCACCGGCCTGGACAAGCGCGGTGTGCAGGGCGCGGTGGAGGACACCAACATCGGCGCACGCACCGTGGGAGTGGACGGCACCTTCGATCATGAAGTCACCGGTACCCACAGCCAGCTGTCCAACGGCGACATGACCCTCGGCTCGGCCAGCAAGCTGACCGCAGCGGTGGGCGGTGCCTTCATCGAGGTCACCGACGGTGAGATCCGGATCTCCGCCGGCGGCTCGGAGGTGGTCATCAACAGCGGCGGCGTGTCGGTCAACGGCAGCGAGATCAAGCTCAACTGCTGACCGGTCCAACGGAGGGACTTCCATGCACGACACTCCCATGCTGCGCGCCATCCAACGCCTGGGCGAGGCCTGGCTCAACGCCAGCGCCGATCCGACCCGGCGCCTGCTGGTGTGGCGCGTGCCGGCCAACGCCAGCCGCCTGCTCGCCGCGTTCTTCGAGACCCAGCGCCACGACGAAGGCCGCGACACGCCGGACTATTTCCTGCGCCTGGATACCGCGTTTGAAACCGGCTTCGCCTACAGCCGCGAGGTGAAGCAGAGCCTGCTTGAACGCTACCTCGGCAGCCAGGACGAACTGCGCGCGCAGGGTGTCGCGCTGGGCTGGCGCGGCCCGCACGACGCGCACCCCGACAGTGCGCACGGCGTGGTGCAGGTCCTGGACAGCTTCGCCACCCATCATCAACGCCATCTGCGCCTGCTGGCCGTGGTGATCGACCCGGAGCGCTGCGTGCCCGGCGATGGTCTCGCGCGCTGGATCGACGCCGCCTTGGCCGCCGAGCCGGGCGAGCGCCTGCGGCTGGTGCTGCTGGACACCGACGAAGACCCGCGCTGGCAGCCCCTGCTGGAACGCCATGCCCACGTGGCGGCGCGCATCGAGGCACCGGTGGACCTGTTCGCCATCGCCCGCGACACCGCAGCCCAGTCCGCCGGCACCGGCCCGGAGGTGCTGTACCGCCAACTGCTTGCCGACCTGATGCTGCTGCTCGAGCGCGGCAGCCCGCAGCAGGTGGCCGCCCGTGCCGAGCGCGCGCTGGGGCTGGCCCACCGCCACGGCTGGCAGGACCAGCAGGCGGTCGTGCAGATGATGGTGGCTGGAGCCTGGCTCAAAGGCGGCGACCACGGGCAGGCGATCAACGCGTACCGCCAGGCACGCAGCGCCGCCCAGACCGCGCGCAGCCAGGGCCACGCGGCCGCACCAGAGCTGGTGATGCAGAGCTGGTTCGGCGAAGCCGGCTGCTGGCTCGCCGCCAACAATCCGGGCCAGGCCACGCAGGGCTACCTGCAGGCCGCCACGGCCGCGGCCAGCATTCCGCACCCCATGTTCCAGCTTGAAGGCCAGCGCATGGCCGGCTACTGCCTGCTCCAGCAGGGCAAGCGCGAGGAAGCCCGCACCCAGCTGCTGGAGGCCATCCGCATTGCCACGCCGCTCTCGCCGCAGGACCGCCACGCCACCACCCTGCCGCAGGCCCTGTGGGACCTGCTGCAGCTGCAGGACCCACGCCGCTGCGAGCGGCTGCAGGACACCGCGCGCACCTACCTGGAACAGACCACCGCGCTGCACGGGCAGGCCGAGGATGCCGCGGCCCACCTCGGCACGCAGCCGGCGCGACCGCCATTGGACGTCATCCAGGCCCAGCTGCACAGCGCGCTGGAGCAGACCTTCCACCGCGTGCAGCATGAGCGCGAGCGCCTGATCCAGGGCGGCGACGAGTTCTTCCGCCGCATCGTCGCGGTCGGCCGCGACTTCCTCGACCCGGGCTGGAACGGCCTGCCGGCGATCCAGCACCCGCTGGACCACGACATCCCGGTATGGAGCGAACCGCCGGCCATGCAGCCTCTTCCCGATCCCGCCCCGCTGCTGGATCCCCAGCATGCTCCCACCGTCGCTTCCGCTGCGGCACCCAACGGAGTTGTCGCCGCATGAATGCCAACAAGACCCTGCTGATGACCGTCGCTGTGCTGCTGGGCATGGCCATCGTGGTCTGGCTCGGCGTGGAGTACCGCGACGAGGTCAAGGCGTTCCTGCGCGCGCTGCTGCGCGCGCTGTAAAGGCCACGGAGGGCCGCCATGAGCATCGCCGCCAAACATTTCGATCCGCAGCTGGGCATCGACATCCATATGTACGCGGTGCCGCCGTGCCCGCTGCCCACCCCGCACATCGGCCTGGTGCTGGACCCGTTCGACTACATCCCCTTCATCGGCTCCACGGTCAAGGTCAACGGCGTTCACCGCGGCACCGCCGGGACCGGTGGCCTGGACATCCACATCCCGCTGGGCGTGTGGGGCCCGCCGCTGGCCGCGCCGATGGGCCCGCAGTTCGACGGCGAGGAGATCTTCATGGGCAGCCGCACCGTGTCGGCCGATGGCGAGCCGTTCTCGCGCCTGGCCATGCCCGTGCTGGACTGCAACCTGGCCGGCATGATCAACCCGTTCCGGGCCAAGAAGCCGAAGAAGCCGCTGCGCGCGATGTCGCTGCCCACCGGCTTGAACGTGGCCATTCCCACCAGCGTCAAGATCGGCGGCCCGCCCACCGTGTCGTGGACCGCGCTGGCCTTCCGCGCCGCCTTTGCCGGGCTCGGCAAGCTGCGCAAAAGCGATTTCTTCCGCAAGAAGATGGACGCCTTCGCCGAATGGCGCCGCGCCCGCTGGGGGCACCTGCCGTCGGGCACGCTCAAGTGCAAGGTGCTGCGCGCCGAGCCGGTGGACATCCGCGACGGCAGCGTCTCGGTCACCCACGAAGACTTCAGCATCCCCGGCCGCCTGCCGCTGGCCTGGCGCCGCGTGTACGCCTCGCGCCACGCACAGCGCCAAGGCGCCTGCGGCTTCGGCTGGCAGACCCCGGCCGACATCGCGCTGGCACTGGCCCCGGATGGCAGCGCCTGGCTGTCCGGCCCGGACCAGGTGGCCTTCTTCCCCGAGCTGCCGCGCCGCGACGGCGCCGACGTGGCGGTCCTGGACTTCGTCGATGGCGCGCGCCTGTGGCGGCAGCAGGGCCAGTGGATCGTGCGGTTCAAGGGCGGCCTGCACTACCGCTTCGACGGCGCTGCCGCGCCCGGCGTGGCCCAGCTGCCGCAGGAGCAGCACCTGCCGATCGAGCGCATCGAAGACAGCTGCGGCAACTTCTGGCGCTTCGAGCGCCGCGACGGCCATCTGGTGCGCATCGTCGAACGCGGCGTGGACGACCAGCAGGGCCGCTACATCGCCGTCACCGCGCGCCACGGGCGGATCGACGACCTGCAGCTGCACGATCCCGCCACCGGCCTGAACCACCCGCTTGCGAGCTACCGCTACACCGACGGCGACCTGATCGCCGCCGTGGACCCGCTCGGCGCCCCGCGTACCTTCGGCTACACCCAGCACCACATGGTGCGCCACACCGACCGCGTCGGCCTGTCCTTCTACTACGCGTTCGACGCACAGTGGCGCGTGGTGCACTCCTGGGGCGACGGCGGTCTGTACGACTACCACTTCGACTACGACGCGCTTCTGCGCGAAACCCGCATCACCGACTCGCTGGGCAACGTGTCGCTGGTCAAGTTCGATGAAAACCGTCTGCCGCTGTGCGAGATCGACCCGCTGGATGGGGTGACCATCTTCGAGTACGACGATGTTGGCCGCACCGTGGCGGTGACCGACCCGGAGGGACTGCGCACCGGCTTCGAGTACGACGAACGCGGGAACCTGGTGGTGCTGGTGCGGGCGGATGGAACCACGCTGCAGCAGCAGTTCGATGACCAGGACCAGCTGCTCGCCGTCACCGATCCGGAGGGCAACACCTGGCAGCAGCACTACGACACCCGCGGCCTGCTCATCGAGCAGACCGACCCACTGCAGGCCGCCACCCGCTACACGTACGATGCCTACGGCCTGCTGCAGGCCCAGACCAGCCCCCGCGGCGCCGTCACCGCCGTCGGCTACGACCGCCACGGCCTGGTGACCAGTGTGCTGGACCCGCTTGGCCACCAAAGCCGGTACCAGCACGACCCGCTGGGGCGTCTGCTGTACCAGACCGACCCGCTTGGCCAGACCACGGCCTACGAGTACGACGCCAAGGGCCGCCTGCTGGGCGTGCAGGCGCCCGACAGCAGCGGCGTGCGCTGTGAGTACGACGCCGAAGACCAGCTCATCACCTACCTGGACGAAGCGGGCGCGCGCACCCGCCTGCAGTACGTGGGCATCGGCCAGATCGGCAAGCGCGTGCAGGCCGATGGGCACGTGGTCGAGTACCGCTACGACACCGAAGAGCAGCTGATCGGCGTGGTCAACCAGCGCGGCGAGCACTACCTGCTCAACCGCGATCCGCTCGGCCGGATCGTCGAGGAAATCGACTACTGGGGCCAGTCGCGCCATTACAGCTACGATGCCGCTGGACGCCTCACCACCACCGTGGACCCGCTTGGCCAACGCATCGTCTTCGCCACCGACAAGCTCGGGCGCATCACCGCCAAGACCCTGCCGGACATCCGCCAGCCGGGTCGCCAGGTCAAGGAAACCTTCCAGTACGACGCGCGCGGCCAGCTTGTCGACCTGCGCAACGCGCACCGCCACGTCACCCGCCGCTTCGACCCGCTGGGCCAGTTGCTGGAGGAGATCCAGGATGGCTTCCGTGTCGGCTACGCCTACGACGAGGCCGGCAACCGCACCCAGCGACAGACCAGCGCCGGCAATGCCATCGCGTTCGCCTACGATCTGTGCGACCAGGTCAGCGAGATCGGCATCAACGACGAAGTGCCGATCACCCTCGAGCGCGACGCGCTGGGACGCACCACGCGCGAGCAGCTGAGCCCGCACCTTGAGCGACGCTTCGACTACGACGCGCGCAACCTGCTCACCGCGCAGACCGTACTGCGTGACGCCGCCCCGCTGTTCGACACCCGCTACGACTACGATCGCACCGGCAACCTCACCCGCCGCCAGGACAGTGCGCAAGGCGTGGACGAGTACCGCTACGACGCCATAGGGCGACTGCTCGCGCATACCGATCCGAAGGGCGTGCTGCACCCGTACTACAACGACCCGGCCGGCGATCGCCTGCGCACCGACATCCGCGAAGTGCGTATGCGCAAGGTGGCTGGCGGCGATGACCAGGCCGAGGTGCTGTGGACGCGCGAGGGCACCTACCAGGGCGTGCACTACGTGTTCGACCGCGCCGGCGACATGGTACGCAAGGGCAGCCCGGGGGGCGGGGATGCGAGCGACCTGGAGCTGATCTGGGATGCCAACCATCGTTTGGCCGAGAGCCGGCGGGACGGCAAGAGCACGTACTACGGCTACGACCCGCTGGGCCGCCGTGTGTTCAAGCGCAACCCGACGGAGACCACGTGGTTCTTCTGGGACGGCGATGCACTGCTGGGCGAGGTGAAGCAGGCCAACGACGCCGAGGACGCTGCACCGGTGTGGGTGGACAACGTGGCCAGCCTGATCGAAGTGAAGCGGCGGCAACGACGGTTGGAGAAGTTGCATGAGGGGGTGCGGGAGTATGTGTACTACCCGCGAAGCTTTGTGCCGTTGGCGATGCTGGAGAGGCGAGGTGATTCATCTGCCGGCACTGGTAGTGAACTGGAGTCAGAACCTTACTATCGAGTTGACACTGTTGGGCGTGACGCGCAGTCCCCGTCTGTTTCGCTTTCTAGCGTCGTAACGACAGCCGACGGCTCCGGTCAGCGTCCAGAACGTGACAGCTCTCCGCCTGGAAGACTACGCTCAGCGGACTACAGCGCAAACGGATTGGGTACGCTTGGCAACCTCTCGCTTGCGAATCAAGACGCGGCGATTGGCTTGCCTGTCGAAAGAGCTGGGCAAGCCAGTTTGCAGCCCGAGAGTGCTTGGGGTACCAGGCTGGGGGCTACTGGTCTTGGACTCGATAGAACGGTGGCATCGAACCCCAAAGATGCGGTTAAGCCTCTTGGGCAGCAGACTCCTACGACGCACCGTAATCCGGCTCGTCCATTGTCCGAAAGCGGCACGGCACCCGATGAGTTGGTGCATACCGAATCAGATGGGCGACTACTAGACGCGGTCCATGCATCTACGGAGACGCTAAACGGAGCGAGCAATAGATTTTTCCTGTACCAGTGTGATCCCAATGGGTGCCCCAATCGAATTTTTACAGCTCAAGGCAGGGTAGCTTGGGTTGCTCCGTCTGAAGACACGCGTGATGACGGTTGCGATGACGAACTGAGCTGCGTTCGTTCGCTCGGTCAGTATCACGATGTGGAAACCGGATTGGTTTACAACCTTGCGCGCTACTTTGACCGGGAGTCGAGTCAGTTCTGTTCGGCCGATCCGATTGGGCTCAGTGGAGGAACAAATCTTTACGCTTACGGACTCAATTACATAAATTGGACAGATCCTTTGGGTCTGACTGGCGGCCGAACGACCGGGGAAAACGCCGACATCCTTCGCCGAAACATGAACCGAGAAGGGAGAGCGGTCGCTCCTGGGCAAGCCGCAGGTCACATCGTTGCGTCAACAGGATCCAAGGGACACTGGGCTGCAGCCGCAGACTCGAGAGATATCCTTTCGGCATATGACATTGAGATCAATGATGCCGCTAATGGTGTTCCAGTGGATCATCCGCGGCCGCACAATAAAATGCACACGAGGAAATTCCACATGGATGTGAAGGCGCGACTGACTGCGGTCGTCGACAGGATGTCTGCAGCTGGATATGGTCATCGTGCGACGAGGAGTGCCCTCCGAAGAGAGTTGCGGCAAATTGGTAGAGAGTTCACGGCTTCGTGCCGAGGTTAGCAAGACGATTCGCGGAGATTTGAGAATGGAAGATGTCAATATTTTGGTGAACTTGGTCGTCAAGGCATTTCGGCCTGCGTTACTCCACTTGTTTAGAAGTGGTGAGAACTTCTACTACTGCACCTTCGTCATGACGGAGGAAGGCCACGCGCCATTTCTTTCGGCGTGGTCTGAAGAGGCACTTGCAAGGGCAGTGGACGAAAGCGGCGAAGGCCCGGAAGTAGCTGCGGAACTGAAATGGTCGTATGCAGATTCTCCATACGTTGACTTTGGAAGCGAACACACTGAAGAGCTTCGCGCGCCCTTCCTCGCCAGGCCGAACCTACAAGACCTCAGTATCGATGAGTGGGAAAGGGAGATTGAGTTCCGCATGGCTGCTGTAGAGCAGGCCGCACGCCAGTTGGATGAAGAGGGTACATTCGGCACAGGGCAGCGTCGCAGCAAGCTACTTGTCGCAGTGGAGATCATGCCTCCAGTGCCTTCCAACGTAGACCGCGTGGCGCGGCTGAACGACACTGACTCGCAAATCTTCAAGCAGTGGTTGGAGGAGGCTGCAGAAGTGGACGATTGAGTTCGTTTGCATATTCCTTCTTGCTTTGGAGTGCGCATGAAGAGGCTCTAAGGAACCCGCCACTTCGACGGCGCTACCGGCGACCTCACCAGGAAAAGGGCGTTGTGCGTCGACACATGAACAAAGGAAATGCCGTGCTGATGGAAGTGATCACTGATTGCTAGGGTGATGAACTAGTTCCAAGGTCAGTAACTATGTACGTCATAGATGCTTGGGAAAATGTTCTTGTGGATGCGACTGCTACGAATGGGTCTCGACACGTCAAGCAAAGCTTCAGGATTTGGGGTCTGAGATGGACGAAAGAATACTCAAACAATTGATCCTTCAAGTTCAGTGGCTGCTAGAAGCTCACTTGACCTAATTCGCGTGGAAGGTTTCAGGCTCCCGGGATCCTACTGCGAATTTGCAGCGACGCTCGGTTATGGCCGCTTTGGCGGCTTGGCCATCATCTATTCGGGCGTGCCCGAACACCAAGATTCAATTCTAGTTCAGGGCGCACGCGCCAAAGGGTTCATAAATGATGCTGTCGCCGATGACTACTTCGAGTTCGAGCCGGACGGGGATAATGAAATCGCCGCTCGCCTGTATCCCTTTGCAGCCAGCGAGAACGGTGAGTGCTTTGCCTGGGATATCAACGAAAAGCGCGCGGGTGAGTATTCGATCTACTGTATTGGTGCTCGAATGGCGGGTCTTCGGTATGCGGCAGAGTCACTGGGCGAACTGCTTGAGAAACTATGCAGTGGATCCATCAAGGATGTGATGAGGTCCGGGTACGCTCCTCTGCTTCCTACGTTTGAAGGCTTGTGATTGTTTAAATTCATGGGTGATTTTTGCCGGGCATCGACGTCTAGCGCTGGATGCCAGCGGCTGAGGTGGCGAAGAAGATCAAGTTTTCGGCTGGTGACGTGTCTATGATTCCGGACAACATTGGACGGCTTGATCGGGAGAGCTCATGGAGTGTCGTGTCGATGGCTTGATGCCATGAACTACAGCGGTAGCGATGGTGCGTATCTGACCAGCCACACGAGTGCGTGGTTTGTCGCAGGGAAAATCCCTGTCAGGATTGCGGTGAAGTGATGCCAGTTCGCAACATAGTTGCGTTGCGTATTGAGGAAGGTGCGTGCTGCGTTCTGACGCGTGGCGTGTCCATTGATGTTCGGGAGCGTGGCAATGTTCGATGTCATTGATGACGTGGTAGCTAAGTCTGCCCGGTTGAAAGTGTTCCCAGGGCAGGGCGTGCCCCACGCCCTGATTGAGGATGCGGAGCGTGAGCTCGGCATCCCGTTGCCCGATACGTATAAGGCGTGGCTGCTCAGGTACGGGAATCTGAGTGTTGGCGACACGCAGGTGTTCACACTTGCGCCCATAGAGGACCGGGATATCGCCGATGATGATCTGGTGTACAACACCCGCCTTGCCGTGGAAAATGGATTTCCTCCGCTTGGTCTTCTCCCAGTTTTTATTCCGGGGTCAGATGAAGCGTTCTATTTTGATACAAGGGGAGGGTTGAAGGAGGGGGAGTACCCTGTCGTCAGGTTTGATCATGATGAAGGTGTGTTTCACTTTTTCTCTCCGTCCTTCCTCGAGTTCATGATCACGTTGGTGCACGTGTACCGATAGGGTCTTGCGCGGCGCCTTGCCCGCTATCCTGTGCACTTCTCAGTCCGGCAGGAGCCGATGATGGGAAGCGACAGATACTTTGATCTTGTTCCCGGGGGTGCGGGCAGTTCCAGGGTAGGCGGATGTTCGCCGGATGCGCTGGTGAAGTCCGGGCAGGCACGTCCCGGTGCACGGTTCTTCGTGTGCCTCGCGGGGTCCGACTTCCCGCAACCGGGGGCGGTGACATCGACGGGGCATGGTTCGTGAAGGTTGGCAGTGGGCGCCGACTGATCCAGGAAGAGGATTACTACGTACGCACCTTGATTCGCGATGGCTGCGAGTTCCTCCTTCAGGTGGACGAGAACGGATTTCCGGAGGGGTTCGTGCTTGGCGACTATCCATTCGGTTATGGCGCTCTATGCGTGTATGGGAAGCGCGGCATCGGCGGTGAGGTGGTGGAGGTGGCAGCGGGCTTCACCCAGTTCTAGGGCGCCAGCAACGCACCTGCGCAGGCGCGCGTATGCCAGAGCGCGCCTGAACCGCCGCAGAAAATTCACGGTTCGCGCAGCGGCCGCTTTCAGGGCGGGTTCGGGCGAATAACGGAGAATTTACATTTCCAAGGCGGCACGCAGTGCGCCGCTGCAAGAACAGAGGTGTACCCCCATGAAGACTTCCCTGATTGCTCTGGCGCTCGCCGCCGCCCTGCCGTTCGCCGCGTCCGCTGCCGAAGGCCTGTCCTACAACTACGCTGAAGGCGATTACGTCAAGACCGACGCCGACGGCGGCAAGGCCGACGGTTGGGGCGTGAAGGGTTCCTACGGGTTCCTGCCGAACTTCCACGCCTTTGGCGAGTACAACCAGCAGAAGACCGACATCGGCAACTTCAAGGTTGATCAGTGGCGCGTGGGCGTGGGCTACAACCAGGAAATCGGCAACAGCACCGACTTCGTGGGCCGCGTGGCCTACAACAAGTTCGACCCGAAGGAAGGCCTGGACTTCAACGGCTACAGCGCTGAAGCCGGTATCCGTACCGCGTTCGGCCAGCACGCCGAAGTCTACGCAATGGCGGGCTACGAGGACTACAGCAAGAAGCACGGCATCAATCCGGATGGCCAGTTCTACGGCCGCCTGGGTGGCCAGGTGAAGCTGAACCAGAACTGGGGCATCAACGGCGATATCAAGATGGATCGCCACGGTTACAAGGAATGGTCGGTCGGCCCGCGCTTCAGCTGGTAAGCGCTGTCTGACGGCATCGCCACGCGCCGTAGTGGTGTGGCAGAAAAGGCCCGGCACTGCCGGGCCTTTTTCGTGGGCGCTACCACCACGCCTGTGCGCACGCCGCAGGACCGCCTACATCACCTCGGCCAGCAGGGCCGCACTGCGGTCCAGCAGGATGCGCGATGCCGGTGCGGCGCCCAGCAGGTGCAGGCACGCATGCACCATGCCCGGCAACCGCTCGCACCGTACCGGTACCCCGGCCAGCTGCAGGCGGCGCGCGTAGTGCTCGCCCTCATCGCGCAGCGGGTCGTGGTCGCAGACCAGGATGCTGGCGGCGGGCAGCCCGGTCAGGTCCTGCGCGCGTGCAGGCACCGCGTACGGGCTGGCCAGGCTGTGGGCGCCCACATAGGCCTCCCAGCAGCGCTGCATCAGTGCGGTGGTGAGAAAGTGGCCTTCGCCGTAGCGGCGGTGGCTGTCGGTGTCCACCGCCGTATCCAGTGCCGGGTACAGCAGCAGCTGGTGATGGATGGGCGGGCCGCCGCGGTCGCGCGCCAGCAGCGCCACGCCGGCGGCGAGGTTGCCGCCGGCGCTGTCACCGCCGACCAGCAGGCGGGAAGGATCGACATCTAGGGCGGCGGCGGTGCGGTGGCTCCAGTCCAGCACCGCATACACGTCTTCCAGCGGCACCGGGAAGGGGTGCTCCGGTGCCAACCGGTAGGCCATCGCGATCACCACGCAGCCGCTTGCATTGGCCAGGGCACGGCACGGGTTGTCGTACACCGCCAGCGAGCCCTGGAACCAGCCGCCGCCATGCGCGAACACCAGGCCTGGCCGCGCGTGGCCAGGCGTGTGTCCGGCGGGCCAGTACACCCGTACGCCGATGGCGTGGCCATCGGTGGCGGCCACGAGGACATCGCGGACTGCCGCGACGTCCTCGAGTGGGCCCTGCAGTGCCGGCAGTGCCGTCTCGCTGGCCGCGCGGAGGTCCAGCAGCGATGCCTCGGCCACTGCCGACGGCGGTGGCAGTGCAGCCAGGAAGCGCGCGATATCCGGGTCCAGGCTCATGCCTGGCACGCCGGCAGCAGGAACGGCAGCAGCTGGGCCAGGAAGGCCTCGGGCGCTTCTTCCATGACGAAGTGGCCGCAGTCGGCAATCATCGCCCCGCGCAGGTCGCTGGCATGGGCGCGCATGGTGTCCATCGGCATGTCGGCGGTGGCGTGCTCGGCCCCGATCGCCAGGACCGGCATCGCCAGCGGGGTGAGCGCACGTTGACGGTTCTGGCGGATCGTTTCGGGAATGGCGCGGTAGTAGCCGAAGCCACCGCTGAGCCCGCCCGGTGCCGAGTACGCGCGGATGTACACCTCGCAGGCCACCGCTTCGCGGCGATGCGCCCAGCGGTCGAACATGAAGGTCAGGTAGGCACGCTCGCGCCCGGCGATCAGCGCCTCGGGCAGGTCGCGTACCTGGTTGAACATGAAGTGCCACAGGAAGATGTTGTCTTCCGGTGCCACGAACACCGGCGGCGCCTCGGCCAGGCCGGGAATCACCGCTTCGGTGATCGCCAGCCGCTGCACGGCGTCGGGCTGGTCGCTGGCCAGCGCATAGGCCACCCACATGCCTACATCGTGGCCCACCACCTGGTAGCGCGCGTGGCCGAGCTGCTGCATCAGCACGTGCAGGGTGGCGGCGGTGGCGCCGGTGTCGTAGCCGTGCGCCGGCGTGTCCGAATCGCCGGTGCCAGGCGGGTCCACGGCAATCGCCTGGAACCCTTGTGCGGCGAGCGCCTGCATGATGTGCCGCCAGGCATACCAGGTCTGCGGCCAGCCGGGGATCAGCAGCACCGGCCGCCCCTGGCCGAGGATCGCGCAGTGCACGCTGCGCCCCTCGATGCGGACATGGCGGTGCACCACGCCGTCCAGCGCGGCGGAGGTGGAATGGTCGTGTACGGTTTTCATCAGTGGATCCCCAGCATGCCGTGGATCTGCGCACGGCTGACCGGGGCACCGGCGAAGTCGTCGAAGATGCGATCGGTGACCTTGATGATGTGTGCATTGATGAACGCCACGCCCTCGCGCGCGCCGTCCTCCTGGTTTTTCAGGCAGCACTCCCATTCCAGCGTGGCCCAGCCGTCGTAGTCGTACTGGGCCAGCTTGGAGAAGATGCCCTTGAAGTCCACCTGGCCGTCGCCGAGGGAGCGGAAACGTCCGGCGCGTTCGGTCCAGCCGCTGTAGCCGCCGTAGATGCCCTGGCGCCCGCTCGGATTGAATTCGGCATCCTTGATGTGGACCATGCCGATGAAATCGCGGTAGATGTCCAGGAAGCTCAGGTAGTCCAGCTGCTGCAGGACGAAGTGGCTGGGATCGAACAGGATACGGCAGCGACGGTGCATGCCCACGGCGGCATGGAAGCGCTCGAAGCTGGTGCCGTCGTGCAGGTCTTCGCTGGGATGGATCTCGTAGCAGAGGTCGATGCCGTGCGCGTCGCAGACATCCAGGATCGGCAACCAGCGCCGCGCCAGTTCCTCGAACGCGGCATCGATGAGCCCTTCCGGCCGCTGCGGGAACGGGAACAGGTACGGCCAGGCGAAGGCGCCGGAGAAGGTGCCCATCCGGTCCAGGCCCAGCCGCTGCGAGGCTTTCGCGGCCAGTTTGAGCCGTTCCACCGCCCACGCGGTGCGTGCGGCCGGGTCGCCGTGCAGGGCGGCCGGCGCGAAGCTGTCGCAGAGCGCGTCATAGGCAGGGTGCACCGCCACCAGCTGGCCGAAGATGTGGGTGGTGAGTTCGCTGATCACCAGCCCGTGGCTGGCCAGCATCGCGATCAGGTCGTCGCAGTACTGCTGGCTGTGCGCGGCCTGTTCCACATCGAACAGACGTTCGTCCCACGCCGGAATCTGCAGGGCCTTGAAGCCCTGGCCGGCGGCCCACGCGGCGATGGAAGGCAGGTCATTGAAGGGAGCCTGATCGGCGCTGAACTGGGCCAGATGCAGGCTGGGGCCTTTAAGGGTACGCATGTAGGTGTTGCCTTATTATTTGTCGATCGACAAAGAATAGGCCGCAGATTCGTTCCGGTCAACGCCCGGTTTGGATAGAATCGCCGCACCGCTTCAATCCGTAGTGATGCTCATGGCCGGCCGCCCCCGCGAATTCGACAAGGACCACGCCCTCAAGCAGGCGATGCTGCTGTTCTGGGAGCGCGGGTATGAGGGCACCTCGATGTCGGCGCTGGTGGAGGCGCTGGGTATCGCCTCGGCGCGTATCTATGCGGCCTTCGGCAGCAAGGAGCAGTTGTTCCGCGAGGCGGTGGCGCTTTACGAAGCGGGCGATGGCGGCTTTGCCGACCGGGCACTGCGCGAGCAGGCGGTGCGCCCGGCGATCGAGCGCATGCTGCACGATGCCGTGCTGACCTACACGCGGCGCGGCCGCGCGCAGGGCTGCCTGGTGGTGTCGGCGGCCACCAGCACCGCACCGGAGAACGAGGCTGTGATGGACTGGCTGGCCGAGCACCGCCGCCAGCGCACCGCGCAGATCATCACGCGCCTGCGGCAGGCGGCCAGCGCCGGCGAACTGCCCGACGGCAGCGACGTACAGGCGCTGGGTGACTACTACGCCACCGTACTGCACGGCATTTCCACCCAGGCACGCGATGGCGCCAGCCGCGCGCGCCTGCTGGCCGCCGTGAGCGTGGCGATGCAGGCGTTGCCGGTGCGGCCAACGGCCTGATGAACCCGGCGCGGCTCAGCGCCGCGCCGCCGCGCCGTCGCCGCGGGCCACCGCCTCCACTTCCTGCAGGCTGGCGCACGCGGTGTCACCCGGCGTGGACATGGCCAGTGCGCCATGCGCCGCGCCCAGGTCCACGGCGGCCTGTTCGCCCTTGCCGCTGAGCAGGGCGTGGACCACGCCGGCCACGAATGCATCGCCGCCGCCCACCCGGTCCAACAGGTCCACCTCGCGCGTGCGCGAGAGGAACAGCCGCTCGCGGGTGCGCAGCGCACCGGCCCAGCCGTGGCGCGCGGCCGTGGCGGCATCGCGCAGGGTGAACGCCACCGCCTGCAGATCCGGGAAGCGCGTCAGCGCCCGCAGCGCGGCGGCATCGGCCGGGCCCACGTCCATCGGTGTGGTCCGCTTGCCCAGGTCGTCCAGGTCCATGCCCAGGCACGCGGCAAAGGAATACTCGTCGCCCACCAGCAGGTCGCACTCGGCGGCGATCGCGCAGTTGGCATGGCGCGCCGCGTCCGGATCGGGATGGCTTTCCCACAGGCTGGCGCGGTAGTTGAGGTCGTAGGACACTGCTACCCCGTGCCGGCGCGCGGCCCGCACGGCGGTGATCGCGGTCTGCGCGCTGTGTTCGGAGAGGGCCGCGAAGATGCCGCCGGTATGCAGCCAACGTGCGCCATCGCGACCGAACACCGTCTCCCAGTCGATCTCGTGCGGCTGCAGCTGCGCGGCAGCCGAACCCGCGCGGTCGGATACCCCCAGCGGCGCGCGCACGCCGAAGCCGCGTTCGGTGAAGTTGAGCCCCATGCGCGTGTTGCGGCCGATGCCGTCGTAATCGCGCCAGAGGATCTGGCTGGCATCCACGCCACCGGCCTGGATCAACTGCCGGGCCAGTTCGCCCAGCTCGTTGCGCGGCAACGCGGTCAGGACCGCACTGCGATGGCCGAAGGTGCTGCACAGGCCGCGCGCCACGTTGTACTCGCCGCCGCCTTCCCACACGCTGAACTGGCGCGCGTTGCGCACGCGGCCTTCGCCCGGATCGAAGCGCAGCATCACCTCGCCCAGTGCCAGGGCATCCCAGCGCTGGCCGGTCGATGCCGCCACCGCGAACTGCTGCGCGCTCATCGTGCCTTGCACCCGAGCAGGCCCAGGTCGATGCCGGCAGCCATGCGCCGGTAGCCCTCGTCGTTGGGGTGCAGGTGATCTCGGGTGATGTCCTCGGGCAGGTTCTCCGGGGTGGACGGATCGCGCAGGATCGCGTCGAAGTCGATCAGCGCGTCGTAGCCGCTGCGGCCGCCGCGCATCCAGGTGTTGAGCGTGGTGCGGGTCGCCGCCGACAGCGGTTCGTAGCGGTCCGAGCCGCCGAACGGGGTGATGGTGGCGGCGATCGCGCCGATGCCGTTGCCGTGCAGGCGCTCGGCGATCTGGCGGTAGCCCAGCACCATGTCCTCGGCGTTGCGGCCGGCCTTGGGCGGGGTGCCGCCATCGTGGCGGATGTCGTTGATGCCTTCGAACACGATCACCTTGCTCACGTTGGGCAGGGCGATCACATCGCGGTCCAGACGCGCCAGCGCGCTGTGGCTGCGGCCGTGGTCCATGACCTTGTTGCCGCTGATGCCGGCGTTGACCACCACCACCTGGTCCGGGCAGGCCTGCTGCAGGCGGCTGGCCAGCAGCGCCGGCCAGTCGCCGTTGCTGCCGCGCGTGGCGGTGGCGCCTTCGGTGATCGAATCGCCCAGGGCGACCACCACCACCGGCCTGGTGGCGCGCTCGGCCAGCACCGCCGATACGACGTTCTGCCGGTAGGCCAGTTTCACCTTGTCGCCCACCTCGGCCTGGCGGCCGTCGGCGATGCGCAGCGCGGTGCGCCGCACCGCAGGCCGGGTCGGCTCGGGGAAGTACACGGTCAGCGATACATCGGCCAAGGCCGGCACCGTCATCGCGACCGGGTCACTGAGCAGCGCGGCACCCACCGGCACCACCACTGCGTTGCGACCGTTGAAGGTGACCAGTTTGGCCGGCGTGGCCGTGCCGGTACGGTGCGCGGTGACCCCGCCGATGGCCAGCGGCGCATCGCCGAGTTCGTTGCTGATGCGGAAGCGCAGTGCGGTGGCCGAGCTGGCCAGGCGCATGTCCTGGCGTACGGTCTGGTTGGCGAACTGTACGGGTGCGTCGGGCGTACCGTCCTTGCGGTCGGGTGCCGGTGAGGCGGTCCACGCCGGCACCCAGACCTGGGCATGGGCGGGCAGCGCAGCGGCGCTGGTGGCAAGTGCAATCGACAATGCAGTGATCCAGCGCAGCATGGCAGCCCTCCCAGGCGGTCAGCGGAACGTGTCTATCAGGAGAAGTAGGTGCCGCCGTTGACGTCGACGTTGGCACCGGTGATGAAGCCGGCGGCGTCCGAGGCCAGGTACACGGCGGTATCGGCCGCTTCCTGCGGGCGACCCTGGCGGCGCAGCGGGGTGTTGCCGGCCACGGCGGTACGCACTTCCGGCTTGGTGAATTCGTCGTGGAAGCGGGTGGCGATCATGCCGCAGCACAGCGCGTTGACGCGGATGCCGCGGGGGCCGAGTTCCTTGGCCATCGCGCGGGTGAAGGTCATTACGGCTGCCTTGGCCGTGGCGTAGATCGACGCACCCGGACCACCGCCATCACGGCCGGCTTGCGACGCGAAGTTCACGATCGCGCCGCCCTCGGGCATGTGCGGCACCACGGCGTGGGTGGTGAGGAAGACCGAGCTCATGTTGAGGTCCATCACCTTGTGGAAGAACGCTTCGTCGATCTCGGCCAGCGGGCGGCGCTGCACCATGCCGCCGGCAACGTTGACCAGCACGTCGATGCGCTCGCCGAACGCGGCCTGGGTGGCCGCGACCATGCCGGCAACGGCGGCGGCGTCGGTAACGTCGGCGCGGTGCACGATCGCGGTGCCGCCAGCGGCCTGGATCTGCGCCAGGGTGTCCTGCGCGCTGGCTTCGTCGTTGGCGTAGTTGATGCAGACCTTGGCGCCGGCAGCGGCCAGCTTGAGCGAGATCTCGCGGCCGATGTCGCGGCCGCCACCGGTGACGATGGCCACCTTGTCGTTGAATTGGGTCATGGAAAAGCTCCAGTAGTGCGTTGGGGGAAAAGGAAGGGGTGGGGCTCAGCGCGGCGTGGCCGGCCCATCGAGTTTTTCGACGCGGCCGGTGACCAGCCACAGCGCCAGCAGCGAGGCCGGCACCAGCGCCGCCACCAGGATGAAAATGGGGGCATAGGACTGGTGGGTCATGGCCGGTACCAGCCAGGTGGTGATCAGCGTGCCGGCCACCGCGGCCATGCCGCCCAGGCCGGCCACCGAGCCGACGGATTTGCCGCTGAAGATGTCGCCGGGCAGGGTCTGGATGTTGCCGATGGCGATCTGGAAGCCGAACAGCACGAAGGCGATGGTGATGACGGCCCACACCGGGTCGGTGGCGAGCACGGCGCCGAGAAGCGCCGGGGCCATGATCGCGCCCCCCAGGGTGATGACCACTTTGCGCGCCTTGTCCACGCTCCAGCCGGCGCCGATCAGGCGGCCGGACAACCAGCCGCCACCCAGGCTGCCGATCATCGCGCCCACATAGGGCACCCAGGCGAAGATGCCGATCTGCTTGATGTCGAAGCCGAAGGTGTCGGCCAGGTAGATCGGCAGCCACGATACGAACAGCCACCAGATCGGGTCCAGGAAGAACCGCGAGATCAGGATGCCCCAGGTCTGCCGATGGCCCAGCAGCTGGCGCACGTTGGGAACGTACTCCGCCTTGGGCACGGCCGGCGTTTCGGTGGGGGCATCCAGGATCAGCGCACGCTCGGCCGCGCTCACCCACGGGTGCTTGTCGGGGCCGGCGCGGTAGATGATCAGCCAGGGCAGCAGCCACACAAAGCCGATCGCGCCGATCAGGATGAAGGTGCCGCGCCAGCCCAGCCACAGGAACAGCACGGCAATCAGCGGTGCCGACACGATTGCGCCGATCGACGCGCCGGCATTGAACACGCCCTGCGCCAGCGCCCGCTCACGTGCCGGGAACCACTCTGCGTTGGCTTTCACCGCACCCGGCCATGCGCCGGCTTCGCTGATGCCGAGCAGGGCGCGGACCAGGCTGAAGGACAGGATCGAATGGGTGACCGAATGCAGGGCGATGGAGATCGACCACACCGCGATCGACAGGGCGAAGCCCAGCCGGGTACCGATGATGTCGAACAGCCGCCCGAACACGAACTGCCCGGCCGCGTAGAACAGCATGAACACGGTGACCAGCAGCGCGTAGTCTTCCTTGGTCGCGCCGACGTCCTTGGATATCTGCGGCCACATCACGGCCAGGGCATTGCGGTCGATGTAGTTGATCACCGTGGCCACGGCGATCAAACCCACGATCAGCCAGCGGACGTAGGTACGGGCCTGCGTGGTGACCTTCATTTGCTGTCCTTGCCGGTAGCGGTGCCGGTGTCGAAGCGCTTCCAGCCGCCCTCCCAGCGCCAGCGCTGTCCGTCGCCGCTGACCTCATGGCTGCCGGCCTTGCCCGGTTCGTCGGCGATGCCCAGCGCGATGCGCTGGCCGCCGGCCAGGTCGAGCACCAGCACGTCGGCATCCTTGCCGCGGTAGTGGGCGATACGGTCGATGCGGCTGTTGGCGCCGCGCACGGTTTCGGCGGTGCCGTCGTACCTGCCGTGCGGTTCCAGCACGCCGTAGAAGGTGGTGGCGGCCTGGCCGTCCACGCGCTGCAGCAGCATCGGTTCGCGGCGCAGGTTGAACGCGGGGTCGTTGGCGCCGCTCTCGCCGATCAGCGCACGCGAGGGCGCGGTGCTGGCGAAGCGGTAGGTGTAGAAGCGGCCGCCAAGCAGCCAGGTGAGGCTGCGCGCCTCGCTCGTGGGCTCGCTGGCCGCATCGATCCACACATGCTGGTAACCGTTGGCCTTGCCCAGCACCGGCCGCGCCGTCACTGCGGACTGGGTCTTGAACCCGACCTCCATGATGTGGCCATTGAAATGCAGCGGCAGGTCGTAGCGTGCCGCCTTGCTGCCGGTGACACGCAGCAGGTCCAGCACCACCGGTTCGCCCAGTGCCGGGTGCGACAGCAGCGCTTGTGTGCGGGTGAAGGCGACGCCGTCGTAGGCACCCACCATGCGCGCCGAGGCGATCTGCGTATCGTGGCCGGTGGCGAACAGCAGCGGCGTCGGTGCCAGCGCCTGGCCCTTCTTCCAGTCGCCGCCGAAATGGCTCTGCTCGTTCACCACCAGCGTGCTGTGGGCGATGGTCTGGCGTGCCCAACTGGTGTTCTCCGGCAGGTAGATGCCGCCGGACTTGGCCTCGATGTTGAGGAAGCGCGCCGCGCCGTAATCGGTGACCACGCGCTGGCCGTTGTCGTAGAACAGCCAGTTGAGCTTGTCGAAGTGGCCGTGGCCCATGCCCTGCTTGGTGTTCTTCATCACCAGCGCCTGGCCATCGGCACCGCCCATGCGCAGGATCGCCAGCGCGCCTTCAGTACCCTCCGGTCCGTCGCGCAGCAGGGTGGGGACGAAGTCGAACGGCGTGGCCTTGTCCTGCGCCAGCGCCTGGGCCACCTGCAGGCCCTCGGGCGAGAGCAGTACGCGCTTCTGTGCCTTGGCCACCGAGAGCAGGCGCGCATCGGCGGTCTGCGCGTAGGCGATGTCGATGCCGGCCACCAGTTCCTCGGTGTCCAAGCCCTTGTCCAGGATGGCGTCGTTGATCGGGAAGAAGTAGCCGCCGTAGCTGGTCTGCACCAGTGCATCCACCGCCTTCAGCAGCACCCCGTCGCGCCGCTTGAAAATGCCCTGCTGCGGCGCGTTGCGCTCGATGGCGTTGGCGAACAGGATGAACGGTGCGAGCGCATAGCGCTGGTAGTAGGGGCCTTCTTCGTAATAGCCGTCCGGCGAGAACAGCTGGTCCACCTGTTTGAGGAAACCGGCGTTGCCATCGCGCCGGCTGCCCTTCAGCGCCTTGTCCACGTAGCTGGGGTCGCGCAGCACGTAGCCGGTCATGCCCACCGCGGCAACTGCCCAGGTGGCGTGGTTGTGGATCTTGTCGAAGTTCTCCGGCGTACCGCTCAGGAAGTCGGCCATCGGGCGGAACACGTTGTTGTCGATGGTGGCGCGGTCGGCAGCGCTGAGGGTGTCGCGGATCGCGTCGTAGCCCTGCACCGCGCTGACCAGCCACACCGAATCGTTGAGGGTCTGCCAGAACAGCCGGCCGGGGATCTGGCCGCGTCCCTGCGGGTGCGCGCCCAGCCCGGGATAGAGCGCGGCGTAGCCCAGCAGCAGGTCGCGCGCGTAGTCGGCATAGGCCGTGTCGCCGGTCAGCCGGTACAGCGCCCCGGCAGCCTGGATGGCCTGGTAATTGCGCTTGTGCTGCTCATGGGTGTAGCCGCCGCCCTTGTCCTTGGGAGCGGGTACGTCGATGCCCGCCTTCATCATCGCGCGCACGCGCTGTTCGGCACGCTGCTGTTCCCGCGCGAACAGGGGGAAGCGCGCGCCGTCCTGGCGCATCTGTGTCCATTGGGCGGGCGTCACCAGCACCGGGGTGGTGGCATCGGCCGCCGGTTGCTGGGCGCGGGCCGGTGCGGCGTGCGCGGGGGGCAGCACCGCCGCACCAAGGGAAGCGGCCAGCAGCAACAACAGGGGCGTGGAACGCGTCATGGCAGGGTCTCGGCAGGAGTATCGGACTGCATTGCCGCCGTGGCGGTAAGCACGTTGTTGCGCACGCGCAGGCGGGGTTCGCCCACGCGGTGGCTGAAGCGCACGCGGCCGCTGTGCGCGAACTGGTTGTCCACCAGGGTGGCCTGCTGCACGCCATGCAGGCGCAGGCTGGTGTCGTCGGCCACGCCTACGGCCTGCAGCTGGTTGCCCTGCACACGCAGGGAGGGGCCGAAGGTGCTCTCGTCGGTGCCGCCGCGATACAGGTCCAGCAGCGGCCCGCCGATGCGGGTGAAGCGCGAATCGACGATGTCCACCTGTTCGGCGTTGTATGTGCCCAGGTCATCGGTTTCGGCGGCGGCGGCGATCACGCTGCCGCTGATGTCGTCCACCGTGGTGTTGCTGATGCCGATGCGCGCGGCGAGGCTGCCTTTGCCGGCATTGACCACATCGAACGCCTTGTTGGCGGTGAGCCCGTGGATGCGGCTGTCCTCGATCAGCAGGGTGTAGTTGAACGCCTGGCTGCCCGGAGCGATGCGGACCACCGCATTGCCGGCGGTGTCCGGGGCGAGTGCGCCGTCGATGTCCAGTCGCGACAGCTTCAGCGAGCCACCGGCACGGATCTCGAACAGGGAAGGGCGGGTGAACTGCAGGCGCGCCTGGCCGCGTGCCGGTCCGATCACGCTCAGCGGGTGGTTCACGCCCAGCACCTGGTCCACCCGGTACTGGCCGCGCTGCAGCTGCAGGCGGTCGCCCGGGGCGCTGGCCGCGATGGCGCGGGTAAGGGTGTCCTCGCCCGGCGCCACCTGGCGCAGGCTGCCGCTGTCCAGTGCGGTGGTGTCCAGCGCCTTCGGGTACCACGCCACCCCGACCTGGTCGCGGGCGATCGGTGCCAGGTCGCGCGGCGCACCGGCAGCGATGGGGTCCACCGGGTACTGCAGGCCGTTGGCCGCGCGCTGCAGGGTCACCTTGGCCGCGCTCACCCCGCCCGGGAAGCCGACCGAAACGGCGGGGCTCTGCACGTTGGCGCTGAAGGCGATGCCCGACAGGTCGCCTTGGCCGCGCAGCAGGGGCTGCTTGCCGTCTCCAATGAACAGGTTGGCCGTCATGCGGCTGTTGACCGGCATCGCGTTGCGCTCGTCATCCAGCCCGGCACCCAGGAACAGCTGGCGCACGTTGATGAAGCTGTTGCGCTCGATCACCGCATCGGCCACCTGCTCGTAGCGGTTCAGCGGCGCGTCGCGGGTGCCGGCCATCACTGCCAGCGCGGCGGCGAAGTTGTCGCCGGCCAGGTTTTCGAAATAGTTGTCGCGCACGATCTGGCCGCGGTTGATCACCCGCACGCCGCCGGTATGCGCCTTGTTGTTGCCCAGGAACACATTGCGCTCCACCACGTTGCCGTGGCCGTGGCGCAGCACCATCGAGCCGCGCGACGCGAAGAACACGTTGCCGCGGTACAGGTTGCCGCCGGACTTGTTGGAGACGATCTCCACCTCGCCGTCGCAGTGGTCGAACCAGTTGTTCTCCACCACCGTGTGCGAATCGGACTGCGAATCGTGGCTGGTGCCCACGCGCAGCGTTTCTCCGCCGTTGCTGCCCAGGTTGGGGCGCGGGCCGAACCAGTTGTGGTCGATGCGGTGGCGGTTGTCGAGGCCGCTGGTGGCGTTGCGCACCACCACGAGGGTGGTGCCGGCATTGGTCTTGCCCACCAGCTGGTTGTGGTCGAAGCGGTTGTGCTGGCCGTACATCCCCACCCAGTTGTCCGACTGCTGACGGTCCGGCTTGTTGTAGCGGTCGATCACCACCCCGGTCACCCGGCTGTGGTTGGCCCACTCCTTCGACGAGGCGCGGAAGGAGACCACCTCGCCACCCGGCGCCCAGCCATCGCGGAACACCAGGTTGGACACCTCCAGGTACGCGCCGGCAAGCCGGAGCTGCGACTGGCCGCTGAGGATCACCTGGCCCGGCGTCTGTGCCGTCAATCTAATTGGTTGACCAATTTTGCCGGTTCCGCGCAGCAGCAGGTCAATATCACGCCAGACGCCGTTGGCCAGGATCACGGTATCACCCGGCTGCAGCCGGCCGGCCACCTGCGCATAGCCGGCGGCGTCGTGGACCAGATGATCTGCCGCCAACGCCGGCAGGGTGCCGAGCAGCAGGCCTGCGGCCAATGCCGCCGCAAGCGGGCGCAGCGCCGGTGGCGCATGCGAATGGTGCAAAGTCACAGGCTTACCCTCCCAGATCAACCGTGGCGTCCAACGCGAGTCCGGATCGTAACAGGTTGTGCGCGGCGCGCGTCAACCACAGTTGCATACCACTTTAGGCGCATGTGGTTGGCCGGTTGCGCATATTTCTGCTGCATCCGCACATTAAATGTCGCCAAAGTGGTCTGGGTGGATAACCTGGGTAGACTTTAGTACCAATTCATTGACATTGGTCCAGCAACCGTGAATTGTCCGGATCGAATCCGTGTAGTCGGACGATCCATCCTGGGAGGGAGATCACGATGTTGCATGACCGCCGTACGGCCTCGCCACGAGGCCTTCGCCACACCGCGCTGCATGGCGCACTGCTCTACGCCCTTTGCGCCACCGCGGCCCTGCCGCTGGCCCGCGCACAGGATGCCGATGCCCCGGCGACCCCGCCGGCGCAGGCCACCACCCTGGACCAGGTCCAGGTGACGGGCATCCGCGGCACGATCCAGACCTCGATCGACAAGAAGCGCGAGGAGACCGTGGTCTCCGATGTGCTGGCGGCCGAGGACATCGGCGACCTGCCCGCGCTGTCGATCGGTGAGGCCATCGAAACCATCACCGGCGCCTCCACGCACCGCGAGAAGGGCGGCGCGTCGGAAATTTCGATCCGCGGTCTGGGGCCGTTCCTCGGCTCGTCCACCTTCAATGGCCGCGAGGCGACCAACGGCAGCGGCGACCGCTCGGTGAACTTCAACCAGTTCCCGTCCGAACTGATCAACACCGTGGCCATCTACAAGACCCAGCGCGCCGACTTCGTCGAAGGCGGCGTGGCCGGTACGGTCAACATGGAAACGGTCAAACCGCTGGAGTACGGCAAGCGCACCTTCCAGGTGGATGGCCGCGGCACATGGCAGGAGTACGACGACCGGCTCAAGGACAAGGACGGTGTGGGCTGGCGCGGCACGGCCAGCTACATCGACCAGTTCGACATGGGCGCAGCGGGCAAGCTCGGGGTGTCCATCGGCGTGCAGGCGCTGGAAGGCAGCAACCCGGAAGAAATGCTCTCCAGCAGTTCCACCTGGGTGGCCTGCGATGGCCGCGAAGTGGTGGGCGCTACCCGCAACTGCACCCAGGTCAACGGCAACCAGGTGGCCAACGGCGTGCCGTACTACCTGGTGCCCGGCAGCCGCATCTACCGCCAGTTCATCGAGCACGACAAGCGCGACTCGCAGTTCGCCGCGCTGCAGTGGCGGCCCAACGATGCGGTCGAGGTGAACCTGGACTACCAGTTCTCCAAGCGCGACTACACCGAAGACCGCTCGGACCTGTCGCTGTCCTCGATGATGCGCAACCTCAACAACCGCGTGGTCAGTGACGACGGCGCGCTGCTGCACCACACCGGCAGCACCACGGTCGATTCCACCGGCAACTTCCTGGAGCGCAAAGAGGAGTACACCGGCGGCGGCCTCAACGTGATCTTCCGGCCGACCCCGGCGTGGACGCTCTCCACCGACCTGTCCTACTCCAACACGCGCCGCGACCAGATCGAACGCTCCACCCGCCTGCGCGCCGGCCGCACCGACGTCAACGGCAGACCGGTGGGCGGCATCAAGAACACCCGCTACGTCGACTACACCTACGACTACAGCGGTGATGTGCCGAGCATCACCCTGGACCCGGCGTTCGATGTGAACAACCCGGACAACTTCACCGACTCGGCCCTGGTGCGCCGCCGCCAGCAGCATCGCGAACACACCATCCGCGCCGGCCGCTTCGATGCCGCGTTCACCCCGGAAAGCGGCTTCTTCACCGCGATCAAGGGTGGCCTGCGCCGCTCCGAGGCGACCTACACCGACTACACCGACACGGTGGACGTGACCACCACCAATGTCGCCGCGATCCGCGCCGCGAACCTCGCCTGCCGCCAGGACTTCCCGCAGGACGACTTCCTGGCCAATGCCAGCGGCAACACCATCGACCGCTGGGCCAGCTTCGACAGCCGCTGCCTGTTCAAGGCCTTCACCGGCCAGGACGACACCGGCCTGAGCGCCGACCTGCGCAACCCGGCCAACAACGATGTGACCGAGAAAACCAGCGCGCTGTACCTGATGGGCGACTACAGCGCCGAGTGGTTCGGCCTGCCGGTCACCGGCAACATCGGCGTGCGCGGGGTGCGTACCGAGGTGCGTTCGGTGGGACTGCGCAGCGGCCTGGACGTGGTCAACAACCCCGATGGCACCGTGACCCTGCAGCCCACCGGCGATTTCACCTCGCAGGTGCTCAAGTCCAGCAATACCGAGTGGTTGCCCAGCTTCAATGCCGCCTTCGAACTGCACCCGGACCTGCTGCTGCGCGTGGGTGCCTACCGGGCGATGTCGCGCCCGGACCTGGCCGCCGAAGGCTTCGGCCGCACGTTCAACCTGGGCGAGGTGGATGCCGAGTTCAGCAGCGTCGCCGACGCGCTGCGCAGCATCACCGCCACCGGCAACCCGCGCGCCACGCCGCTGATGTCGTGGAATGCCGACGTGTCGCTGGAGTGGTACGCCAATGCGGACACGATGGTGTCCACGGCGGTGTACTACAAGCAGTTCAACGGCGGCTCGATGCCGGTGATCGTCGATGAGACCTTCGACATCGACGGCCAGCGCGTGACCGTGCCGGTGGAACAGCTGGCCACCAGCGACCAGAAGAGCGATCTGTTCGGCGTGGAGTTCACCGCCTCGCACAGCTTCTCCTACCTTCCGGGCATCTTCTCCGGGCTGGGTGTGAAGGCCAGCTACAACTACGCCGATTCCAACTTCAAGACCGAAGACCTGCGACTGGGCGAGTCCACCAACCCCGCCACCGGGGTGGTCACCCCGGGTATCGTCGAGCCGGCCAACATCTTCGGCCTGTCCAGGCATGTGGCGTCGGCGCAGGTTTACTGGGGTCTGGGCAAGCTGGATCTGCAGGCGATCTACAAGTACCGCTCGGACTACTACCAGCAGTTCGTCGGCGACCCGTCGCAGAACCGCTACGTGCGGGACAATGGCGCGCTGGACTTCCGCGCCACCTACAAGGTGAACAAGCACCTGTCGGTATCGCTGTCGGCCAGCAACCTCACCGACGAGCCGCGGGTGTCGGATATGCCCATCCTCGGCAGCTTCCGCGAGTACACCACCTACGGGCGGCGCTATTATCTGGGGGTGCGCTACCGCTTCTGAGGTCAGTGGCGCGGTTCCAGGACCGCGCCGCTCTCTGAGGGCGCGGCCCGCGTGTCGGTCCCCAGCCACCTGTCAGCCAGGCCTTTGATGATGTCCGAACCCCGTCTGTACCAGTCCATTGCCGCCGAAATCGTCGCGCTGATCGAGAAAGGCGAATTCCCGCCGGGCTCGCGCCTGCCCGGCGAACGCGACCTGGCCGAACGCCTGGGCGTCAGCCGGGTGACGGTGCGCGAGGCGGAAATCGCGCTGGAAGCGCAGGGGCTGATCACCATCAAGACCGGCTCGGGCGTCTATGTGAAGGCCCGTCCGTCGCAGGCACCGGGCGCATTGCCGGATGTCTCGGCCTTCGACCTCACCGCCGCCCGCGCGGTGATCGAGGCCGAAGCGGCGGCGATGGCGGCCAGCCGCATCACCGATGAGGAACTGCAGGATCTGGCCGGCCTGATCGCCGCGATGGTCGACCCGGCTTCGGGCGAGGCCGCCGCCAGCGAGGCCGACCGGCAGTTCCACCTGTCCATCGCCCGCATCGCCGGCAACCCGGTGGTGGAGCATTGCGTGCAGTTGATCTGGCGGATGCGCAACGAGCTGCCGCGCGTCAAGCAGGTCTATGCCAACGTCTGCCACAACGACGACGACACCCGCGACGAAGAACACACCGCCATTCTCGACGCCCTGCGCCAGCGCGACCCGGCTGCGGCCCGGCTGGCCATGCGCAACCACTTCCAGCGGCTGTTCGAGTCGATGCTGGAAGCCACCGAGAACGAGGCGCTCGCCGAGATCCGGCGGCGTACCCAGCAGGATCGCGAACGCTTCATGGCCGCCACCGGGCTGTAGGCCCGGCGTCGGGCCGAGGGTCTACTCGCCCTGGTACTGCTTTTCCTCGACCAGCTGCGAGCCGGCGATGCGGTTGATCTCGTTCTTCACTTTGACGCGTTCACCATTGGTGCCGTAAACACCGCGCGCGAGCTGGATGAACACCGCATCGAAGTCCTGGGCCGCTTCCTTGTCGCGGAGCTGGTCCTGGATGTCCCACATGCGGGCATTGATCACTTTCAGCCCCGACTTCAGCGCCTCCAGGCCCGGCTGAGCGGCCAGCAGTTCCTGCCACAGCGGCAACAGCCCCTCCAGTTCCAGGCGCACGTTGGCGTTCTTGGCCGCATCGGTGATGCGCTCGGCCTTGATTTCCAGGATGGTGATCTTGTCGATCAGCTCGCCAATCGATACCGGGGTCAGGATCGCGTCCACGTGATTACTCGCAGCAGGTCGGAGCGGTCATGATACCGCGCGCTCCTCGCGCCATCCCGAAACAGAGGATTTACAGCGATTTTGCGCCGATCCGGCCGGTGCGCCATAGCGGCTTTACGGCCGCCCCGGGAACACTGCACGCCTCGACGGCGCCGCCGTCCCTGGAGTGGAAACGTGGTGGTTGAACAAGTGAAAGGGCGCCTGGTGCGCTGCTGCAGCGGCCTGCTGGTGGGCCTGGCGATGAGTGGTGCGGCGGCGGCCGCAGTGGAGGGCAACGCCAGCCTGACCTCCGATTACGTCTGGCGCGGCAGTTCGCAGAGCGATGGCGATCCGGCGGCGCAGGCCGGCGTGAAGCTGACCAGTTCGCGCGGCTGGTATGCCTCGGCCTGGGGCTCGGGCGTGTCGTTCCAGCCCGACAACGGTGCACGCAGCGAATTCGATCTGGTGGCCGGGTGGAGCGGTGCCGTGGCCAACGACTGGGCGGTGGACGTCAACCTGACCCGCTACCTGTACCCGTCGGCCAACGTGGACCTGGACTGGACCGAGCTCAACGGCACGCTGACCTGGCAGCAGCGCTACTGGCTGCAGGTGGGCGTATCGGACAACGCATTGGCCGGCGGCCACGGGGGCACGTATGCCCAGCTCGGCGCACGCCTGCCGCTGGGCGAGGCGTGGCGGCTTGAAGGTGCCATCGGCCACTATTGGCTCGACAGCGCACAGAGCGATGACTACCTGCATGGCCAGCTCAGCGCCGTCTGGCGCGTCCACGGCCCGTGGGAGCTGCGCCTGACCGCGCACGACACCGACCGCGCCGCCCAACGCCTGTTCCCCGGCAACGCCGGCTCCCGCGTCGAGTTCGCGCTGCAGACCACCTTCTGACACCAACAGGCAGCGCCGACCGTTGGTCGGCTGCTGCCCTCGGGTGCTACCCGCGCCCGCGGGCCATCGCCCATACCGCCATCGCCATCGCCGCCACACCGGCGCCGGTCACGCACACGCCGGTCCACCCGTATGCGCCGTATACCTGCGCCGACACCAGCGAGCCCACCGAACCGCCGATGAAGTACCCGGTCATGTAGCCCGCGTTGAGCCGGTTGCGCGCCTCCGGGCGCAACGCGAACACCACGTTCTGGTTGCTCACGTGCAGCAGCTGCGCCGCCAGGTCCAGCAGCAGCACGCCCACCACCAGCGCCACCAGCGACTGCGTCGAGAAGCCCAGCGGCAGCCACGACGCGGCCAGCAGCACCAGCGCCAGCGTCGTCGCCAGGGCCGCCTTGCCACGGTCGGCCATCCGGCCTGCCACGCCTGCCGCCAACGTACCCGCCGCGCCCACCAGGCCGAACAGCCCGATCGTCGCATCGCTGTAGTGGTACGGCGCACCCGCCAGCAGGAAGGCCAGTGGTGTCCAGAACATCGCGAACATCGCAAAGCTCAGCGCGCCGAGCAGTGTGCGCAGGCGGAACACCGGCTCCTCCACGAACAGCGTGCCGATCGAGCGCAGCAGCGCGCCATAGCCCAGGCCCGCGTGCTGATGGAAGCGCGGCAGCACGCGATACAGCACCCACGTGGTGAGCACCAGCGTGCCCGCCGCCATCCAGTACACCCAGCGCCAGTCGCCCAGCGACGACAGTGCGCCGGCCACCGTGCGTGCCAGCAGGATGCCCAGCAGCAGCCCGCTCATCACCGTGCCCACCACCCGGCCACGCTCTTCCGGCCGCGCCAGCGTTGCCGCGAACGGTACCAGCACCTGCGCCACCACCGAGAACAGGCCGGTGATCGCCGTACCCACCACCAGCCAGACGAACGTATGGCTCACTGCGCTCACCACCAGCCCGGCCGCCGACAACAGCGACATCACCACGATCAACCGCCGCCGCTCGAACATGTCGCCCAGCGGCACCAGCAGCACCACGCCCAGGCCATAGCTCAACTGCGCGGCCGTCACCAGCATCCCGGCGCGCCCGAACGACACCCCGAACTCACTGGCGATGGTGTGCAGCAGTGGCTGGGCGTAGTAGTTGCTGGCCACCGCCACGCCCGTGGCAAAGGCCATCAGCAGCACCTGCCAGCGGCTCAGGGGGGTGTGGACATCGGCGGTCATGCGGCTTCCAGACTTCAGGGGGACGCCAGTGTCCGCCTCCCTGCGTGATGATGGAAATGAATAGTTATCATCCAACGCATCTGAAAATGAGATGGGTAGTGGAGATGCCGGCGTGAACCTCAAACAGCTCGAATTCTGCGTGGCCCTGGCCGAAGAGCGCAGCTTCACCCGGGCCGCCGCGCGTTGCCATGTGGTGCAGTCCGCCCTCAGCCACCAGATCGCGCACCTCGAAGAAGAGCTGCAGGCGACCCTGTTCGAACGCCTGCCGCGCCAGGTACGGGTCACCCCGGCCGGTGAGGTCCTGCTCACTCACGCGCGCCAGGTGCTCGACGCGCTGCGCCATTTGCGCGAAGACGTCGCGGCCGTGGCGGGCCAGGTGCGCGGCACGCTCACCATCGGCCAGATCACCTCGCTCACCGCCGTGGACCTGGTCGCCTGCCTCGCGGCCTTCCACACGCGCTACCCGCAGGTGGAATTCCGTCTGCGCATGGACAGGAGCGAAGTGCTGATGGACGACGTACGCGAGCGTCGCGTGGATGTCGCCCTGGTCGGCCTGTCGCCGGGCACCGCCATCGACGGCGCCTGCCATCGCCTGCTGGCCGAGGAATCGATGGTGGCCGTGCTGCCGCCCGCGCACCCGCTGGCCAACCGCAGACGGCTGTCGCTGGCCGCGCTGGCCGAGCTGCCGCTGGTGGATTTCCAGTACGGCAGCGGCGCGCGCCGGCAGACCGACGAAGCCTTTGCCGCGGCCGGGTTGCCACACCGGGTGCCGTTCGAGATCAACCACATGTCGCTGATCGAGCGCTTCGTGCAGCAGGGCCTGGCGGTGGGCATCGTGCCCGCGCAGATCGCCGCCGGCTTTACCGGCGTGGCCTGTGTCGCCATCCAGGATGCGCCGGTGCGGCGCGTGCATGCGGTGTGGTCGAAACTGCCCACACCGGCGGCGCGGGCGTTCATGGACGAACTGCTGCAGCACGTGGCCCCGCAGGCGGAGCCACGTACCGGCGTGGGGCTCAGGCGCCGCGCACGCGCAGGGTCAGGCCCTTGAGGAAGTTGCGCAGCAGCTGGTCGCCGCAGGCACGGTAGTTCTTGTGGTCCGGCTGGCGGAACAGCGCCGACAGCTCCGGCTTGGACACCGGGAAACCGGCCTGCTGGAAGATCTCGTGCATGTCCACGTCCTTCAGCTGGAAGGCCACGCGCAGCTTCTTCAGCACCAGGTTGTTGGTGATGCGCTTTTCCACGGGGCGCAGCGGCTGGCTCTCGTCGCGGCCACGGAAGTGCACGATCAGTCCGTCCAGGAAGTGCGCCAGTGTGCGGTCGTCGCAGGCCACGAAGCCTTCCTCGTCTTCCTTGCGCAGCCACCCGGCCACGTCGGCCTTGTCGACCACGAAGGCCGGATCGGCAAGGGCACAGGTGTCGACGATCATGCCGTCGCTGAGGTCGAGCATGTAGCGGATGCTGCGCAGTACATCGTTGTTGATCATGTGACGTCCAATACCGCCGGCGCGGCTGCGCGGCTGGCCGCCATTTTACCCCCTGCCGGCCTCAGTGCCCGGCGCGACCGGCGTGGCTGTCATCTGGCTGCCATGAAAGTGAAGCACAGTGCCGCCATCGAGCCCGTACAGGCAGTGGAGCAGGCAATGCGCAGGTGGCAGTCGGTGGCGGGTGTGGGGATGCTGTGGCTGGCCGGAACGGCCGCCGCCCAGGTCCCGTATGTGGCAATTGAAGCGCGCGTGGACCCGCAGGAACTGGCGCAGGTGGGGCTCAGCCCGGCTCAGCTGCAGGCCCTGAACCGCCTGCTGCGCGAGGCCGATGCCCGCACCCCGGCGGTGCCGGTGGCTGCGGCGCCGATGGCTGCCGCGGGAGGTCCGGCACCGGGTGCGATGTTCCCCGGCCTGGATGACGGGCCGATCAAGGCCAAGGTCACCGGCCAGGTGGATGGCTGGGCGCCCGGTACCGTGTTCACCCTGGACAACGGCCAGCAGTGGCAGGTGCTCAAGGGCGAGATCACACTCAAGGCCAGTCGCAGCAACCCCGACATCGTGGTGGTGCCTGGCATCGCCGGGCGCTGGTTCCTGCAGGTGGATGAAGACCTGCCCAAGGCGCGCGTGTTCCGCATCCGCTGATCGGTGCGAAAATGCAGGGGATTCCCACGGAGTACCCCGATGACCCGTACCGCTCTGATTACCGGCGCCACCTCCGGCTTTGGCGCTGCCGCCGTCCATCGCTTCGCCCAGGCCGGTTGGCGCGTCATCGCCACCGGGCGACGTGCCGAACGGCTGCAGCCGCTGGTTGACGCCTATGGTGCCGAGCGCGTACATGCCGCCGTCTTCGACGTGCGCGACACCGCCGCGATGGAGGCCGCGCTGGCCGCCCTGCCGGCGGACTTCGCCGCCATCGACCTGCTGGTCAACAATGCCGGCCTGGCCCAGGGCACCGCTCCGGCACAGAGCGCCTCGCTGGACGACTGGCGCACCATGATCGACACCAATGTCACCGCCCTGGTCACCCTGACCCACCGCCTGCTGCCGCAGCTGGTGGCGCGCAAGGGCGCGATCATCAACATCAGCTCGGTGGCGGGGGTGTATCCGTACCCCGGCGGCAATGCCTACGGCGGCACCAAGGCGTTCGTCAGCCAGTTCTCGCTGGGTCTGCGTTCGGACCTGCACGGCACCGGCGTGCGTGTGACCACCATCGAACCGGGCATGGCCGAAACCGAGTTCACCCTGGTGCGCACCCACGGCAACCAGGCCGCCTCGGACACGCTCTACACCGGGGCAAACCCCATGACCGCCGACGATATCGCCGAGCAGATCCTGTGGGTTGCCAACCTGCCGGCACACCTCAACATCAACCGCCTCGAGGTGATGCCGGTCAGCCAGTCGTTCGCCGGCTTCCAGGTCGCGCGCGACTGAGGACGCCAGGGCGCCTGCGCGCTCCTCCGGGAGAGCCGACCAACGGTCGGCTCTTCCCGTGGCGGGCTGGCGTCATGCTGCCGTCCACACCGCCAGCTCGTAGCCGTCCGGGTCGCGGAAATGGAAGCGTCGCCCGCCGGGGAAGGCGAATACCGGTTTGCTGATGATGGCGCCGGCCGCTTCCAGGCGCTGCTGGGTGGCTGCCAGATCGTCGGCGTACAGAATCACCAGCGGGCCACCGGGCACCACCGGCTCGCCGGTGGTGAAACCACCGCACAGGCGCCCATCGTTGAACTCGGTGTAGGCCGGGCCGTAGTCGGTGAATGTCCAGCCGAATACGGTGCCGTAAAACGCCTTGCTGCGGGCGATATCGCCGACGTTGAATTCGATGTTGTCGATGCGGCGGTCGTTGCCGTGTGTATTGCTCATGGAGGGTCTCGTGGTGAAGGAAGGTCCAGCATCGTCGGTCGCAGCGTAGCGGTATTGAACAAAACGGCCAGTCAGTCACGCCACTGGGCGCAGAGCGCGGCCGCCCCGATCCCGGTCAGGGCGCGTACCTCCCGGCTCAAGTGCGACTGGTCGGCGTAGCCGCCCTCCAGCGCCAGCATCGCCAGTCCATCGCGTGGTCGCGCGCGTGCCAGGGCCAGCAGCCGCTGCAGGCGCAGGATGCGTTCCAGCATCTTCGGCCCATAGCCGAACTGCGCGTGGCACAGACGGCGCAGGCTGCGCGTGCTCAGCTGCAGCGTCGTCGCCAAGGCGGACAGATCCGTGCCACCGCCCCGCACCTGCGCGAATACCGCCGCCGCCGTTGGATGGGGAGCGCGCGCGCTGCGCGGCAGCAGCGCCAGTTCCCGTGCAAACAGGGGCTGGCGGGCGTCGGCGTCGCCGACCGCATTCAACCGCGCCGCCATCCGCCGTGCCCGTACGCCCAGCACGGCATCCAGTTCCACCGCCGTTCCCACGATCTCCGACAACGGCAGCCCCAGCCAGGCACATGCGGCGCCCGGCCGGAAGCGTGCGCCCAGCACCTGCGCACCGGGCGGCAGCTGCGGGTGGGCGGCCACCACATCCGGCCCCACCACGTACAGCCGGCCATCGCGCCACAGCACGTCCACGCAGCCGTCGGGCAGCACCGCCACGTCACCGCCGTGATCCACCGGCAGATCGCTGCGCCACAGTTGGCCGAAGTCGCCCTGCAGCCCGGCCGGCGGCGTCCATTCACGGTAGCGGCCAGTGGCGCCGGCAATGCCGGGAGGGTCAGCAGGGTCAGAAGTAAATGGCATGTGCCGACGATAGCGCAGCGGCGCGTGCGGGCCATCGTTCGCCTCGCACAAAAAGAAACGCCGACCTGCGGCCGGCGTTTCGAATGCTCGTGGGAACACCCGCGCGCGGTTACTGCGCCTTGATCGCCATCGCCTGCAGCCCGGTGCCATCCAGCTTCTGCTTGGCCTCGGCCAACTCGCCGGCGCTGCCATACGGCCCCATGCGCACGCGATAGACGGTTTTGCCGTTGATCTGCGCCGATTCCACGCGTGCCGCCAATCCGATCATCGCCAGCTTGGCCTTCGTCGCCTCGGCATCGCCGGAGGCCCCGAACGCGCCCGCCTGCAGGATGTAGCGCACGTTGCTGTTGGCCGGTTCGGCGGCGGCCGTCGCCGGGGCGGTGGTCGTCGGTTTCGGTGCGGCCGGGGTCGTGCTTGCCACTGGTGCGGGCGCGGTGGCCGGCGCGGTGCTGGCCGCTGGACGCTCGCTGACCGGCGCCGGCAGCGGGGCCGGGCTGGTCGTGGCCGGTGCGGTGGTGGCCACGGCAGCCGCTGCAGGAGACGCCGTCGTGGTCGCCGGCGCAGCTGGCACCGGACGGCCTTCCAGCGCCGCCTGTGCGCGCTGCGCTTCAGCCTTCGCGCGGCGCTGGTCTTCGGCGCGCGCGCTGGCAGCCAGCTCCGCATCGGACATTTCCACTTCCTTGCCGGGCAGCAGGGTGTAGAAGTCGTACTGCGTGGCCGGCGGCTTGGCCGGTTCCGCAGGCTTGGCCGCACCCGGCTTGGGCAGTTCGCTGCCCACGTCGGTCTCGGCATCGCTCACCGGCGCCGGCTGCGCCGCCGGGTTGGGCTGCGGGCCCACCCGCAGGAAGCCGTCGCCGTCGCTCTTGAACAGGTTCGGTGCCGCCAGGAACACCACGGCCGCAATCGCCACACCGGCGACCAGCCACACCCATCCCGGCGTGCCCTGATTGCTGTTGCGTCGTGCCTGGCTCTTGCCGCGTCGTGCTGCCATTTACTGCTTCTCCACTGCTTACATTTTTTCCGGGGCGGAAACGCCCAGGATGTTCAGGCCATTGGCCAGGACCTGGCGCGCGGCGCAGGCCAGCGTCAGCTTGGCATTGCGCTCGGCATCGTCGGCTACCAATACCTGCGTGCCGTGATACCACGTGTGGAACGCGTGCGCCAATTCACGCAGATACTGCGCGATCAAGTGCGGTTCCAGTGCCAGACCGGCCGCTTCCACCACTTCCGCGAAGCGCGACATTTCGATCATCAGCCACAGCGACGCGTCGTCGTTGAGCGTGGTCAGCCCGGCCAGTCCCTCGCTCGCCGTGTAGGCCAGACCCTTTTCCTGCGCCTGGCGCAGCAGGCTGCAGACGCGGGCATGCGCGTACTGCACATAGAACACCGGGTTGTCGTTGCTCTGCTGGCGCGCCAGGTCGATATCGAAGGTCAGCTGCGAATCGGGCTTGCGCGCGATCAGGAACCAGCGGGTCGCGTCGCGCCCGGCTTCCTCGATCAGGTCGCGCAGGGTCAGGTAGCTGCCGGCACGCTTGGACAGTTTCACTTCCTCGCCGCCGCGCATCACCGTCACCATCTGGTGCAGCACGTACTCCGGCCAGCCCTTGGGAATGCCCACGTCCAGCGCCTGCAGGCCCGCGCGCACGCGCGCCAGCGAACCGTGGTGGTCTGCGCCCAGCTCGGTGATCGCGCGCTCGTAGCCGCGCTGCCACTTGCTCAGGTGGTAGGCCACGTCCGGCAGGAAGTAGGTGTAGGTGCCGTCGGACTTGCGCATCACGCGGTCCTTGTCGTCACCGAAGTCGGTGGAGCGAAGCCACAGCGCGCCGCCTTCCTCATACGTGTGTCCGGCGGCATTGAGCCGGGCCACGGTCTCTTCGACCTTGCCATCCTTGTACAGCGAGCTTTCCAGGAAGTAGATGTCGAAATCCACCCCGAACGCGGCCAGGTCCTGGTTCTGCTCGTTGCGCAGGTAGGCCACCGCGAAGCGGCGGATCGCGTCCAGGTTGTCCGGGTCGCGCTCGCCCACCACCGAATGGCCTTCCAGCTCCACCGTGGCGCCGGCCAGATAGGCCTTGGCCACGTCTTCGATGTAGTCGCCGCGGTAGCCCGCTTCCGGCCAGCCGGCGTCATCGGGCTTCAGCCCCTTGGCGCGGGCCTGGGTCGACAGCGCCAGGTTCTCGATCTGCACACCGGCGTCGTTGTAGTAGAACTCGCGCTTGGCGTTCCAGCCGTTCACTTCCAGCAGGCGGGCCAGGCAGTCGCCGATCGCCGCCGCGCGGCCGTGGCCCACATGCAGCGGGCCGGTCGGGTTGGCCGAGACGTATTCCACGCCCACGGTGCGGCCGTTGCCGCTCAGGTTGTGGCCGTAATCGGCCCCTTCCTTCAGCACGCTGGCCGCTTCGCGCTGGTAGGCGCTGGGGGCGAGGTGGAAATTGATGAAGCCCGGGCCGGCGATCTCAACGCGCAGCACATCGGCGCTCTGGGGCAGCGCATCGAGCAGCGCCTGGGCCAGGGCGCGCGGGTTGCTGCGCGCCGGCTTGGCCAGCAGCATCGCGGCATTGGTGGCGAAATCGCCGTGCTCACGGGTCTTCGGGCGTTCCACCACGAATTCCGGGGTCAGGGTATCGGCCGGCAGAGTGCCGTTGGCGCGCAAGGCTTCGATGCCTTGGCTGATCAGGGCGCGGAGGAGATTTTTCACAAGGCCTGCTTTGAGACTGGAGCGGCGGAATCGGTAATTTTAGCCCAGAAGCCGCCCCGATCCATTGAACGGGGACAGAGCAGGGCGGGGAACGTCCCACGCAACCGGTTCGACCGCTTGGCAGGGCGGCCCCGCGCAGCGGTCCGTTCAGCTCCCCCGGCGCCGGCCCGACGTGATCCAGCCGCGCTCGGCCATCGACACCGGCGGCCCGTCCCCCACCACCACATGGTCCAGCAGCCGCACCCCCACCACGCCCAATGCCTGCTGCAGTTCGGCAGTGATGAGCTGGTCGGCCGAGGAGGGCTCGGCATGCCCGGACGGGTGGTTGTGCGCCACGATCACGGCCGCGGCGTTGTGAAGCAGGGCACGGCGGACCACTTCACGGGGGTAGACGGCTGCTGCATCGATGGTGCCGGAGAACAGCTCTTCGTACGCCACCGTCCGGTTGCGCGTGTCCAGGAACAGGACGGCGAACACTTCGTGCGGACGTGAGCGCAGCCGGTGCTGAAAGTAGCGCCCCGCCGACGCCGGGTCGCACAGACTGTCGCCCCGCTCGAGCTGGGCAAGAAGATGGCGGCTCGCCAGCTCAAGCGCGGCGATCAGTCTGCAGGCGCTGGCGGGGCCGAGGGCCGGCAGCTTCTTGAGCGTGTTGGCATCCAGGTCCATCAGGCGCCGCAAGGGGCCGTGTACGTCCAGCAGCAGACGGGCGCTCTCGACCGCGTTCGAGCCCTTCGGGCCCTTGCCGATGAACAGTGCCAGGAGCTCCGAATCCGACAGCGCCGCCGGGCCACGCGTCAGCAGCTTTTCACGGGGCCGATCCTGTTCGAGCCAATCTTTGATTGCCATGTGGGCAGTGTCCGCCCGAACACGGCGGGAGCCCATAAGCGGCGGCCCCGCGCTCGCGTAGGAAATGCCGGCAATCCGCTGCCGCAGCACTGCGTCACTGCCCGTGTACTCGCCCGCTTGGGCCCCGGTCTGTTCCATCCGCAGGCGCGCATCCCGCGCATGGCGTCCTTCATCACCGTGCGCCTTGGCCACGCGCCCCCAGCCAAGGAAGGCCAGCCAGCTGACCACCACGTCAACGTCCTTCCCTCATGACCATAAACACCCCTCTCATGCCCCTGGGGCATGAGCCCCCCACACCCCATCGGGTAAGCTAAACGCCTCAGTTCGACAGGAAATCCGCAGGTGGCTGACTCCCCCCAGGCTTCTCCGGCGTCCGCGCGCCCGCTGCAAGGCCAGAAGCTGTTGTTGTGCGTGGGTGGCGGCATCGCTGCCTACAAGTCGCTTGAGCTGGTGAGACGCCTGCGCGATGCCGGTGCCCTGGTGCAGGTGGCAATGACCGCCGGTGCCCAGCAGTTCGTGACGCCGCTGAGCTTCCAGGCGCTGTCCGGCCAACCCACCCGCACCACGCTGTGGGACAGCGCGGCCGAGCAGGCGATGGGCCACATCGAGCTGGCCCGCTGGGCCGATCGCGTCGTGGTCGCCCCGGCCACCGCCGACCTGCTGGCACGCCTGGCGCACGGCCATGCCGACGATCTGGTCACCACGCTGTGCCTGGCCACCACCGCGCCACTGACGGTGTGCCCGGCGATGAACCACCGGATGTGGCAGCACCCGGCCACCCAGGCCAACATCGGCCTGCTGCGCGAGCGCGGCGCCCAGGTGATCGGCCCGGAAGACGGCCCGCTGGCGGAAGGCGAATCCGGCCCGGGACGGCTGAGCGAAGCGCACGCCATTGTGGCCGCGTTGGCGCAGGTGCAGGCGCCTGCCGCCGCCGATCCGGAAACCGCCGGATTGAAGGGCCTGCGTGTGCTGATCAGCGCCGGCCCGACCTATGAAGATCTGGACCCGGTGCGCTACGTGGGCAACCGCAGCAGCGGCAAGATGGGCTATGCGCTTGCCGCCGCCGCCGCGCGCCTCGGCGCGCAGGTGGTGCTGGTCAGCGGCCCGGTGCACCTGGCCACGCCGCCGGGCGTGCAGCGCGTGGACGTACGCTCGGCCGCGCAGATGCGCGAGGCCGTGCTGGGCGCGCTGCCGGCCGACATCTATATCGGTGCGGCGGCGGTGTCCGATTACACCCCGCGCCAGGTGGCCCCGCAGAAACTGAAGAAGACCGCCGGTACCCAGACGTTGACGCTGGAGCTGGTGCGCACGCCGGACATCCTGGCCGAGGTGGCCGCGCAGACCAATGCACTCAAGCTGGTGGTCGGCTTTGCCGCCGAAACCCACGACGTGGAGAAGTACGCGCGCGGCAAGCTCGTGGACAAGCGCCTGGACCTGGTGATCGCCAACCAGGTGGGCATCAGCAACGGTGGCTTTGAAAGCGATGAAAACGCCGCCACCGCGTACTGGCAGGGTGGGGAGCAGGCGTTCCCCGGTACCTCCAAGGCCCGGCTGGCCGAACAACTGTTGTCCCTGATTGCCCAGAGGTTGCACGCATGACCATCGATTCCACCCTGCAGCCGCTGCAGGTGAAGTTGCTCGACCCGCGCTTCGGCGATACCTGGCCGCTGCCGGCCTACGCCACCGAACACAGCGCCGGCCTGGATCTGCGTGCGGCGCTGGAAACCGAGCTGACCCTGCAACCGGGCGACACGGCGCTGATTCCCAGCGGCATCGCCATCCACATCGCCGATCCGAACCTGGCCGCCGTGGTGCTGCCGCGCTCCGGGCTGGGCCATCGCCACGGCATCGTGCTGGGCAACGGTACCGGGCTGATCGATGCCGATTACCAGGGCCCGCTGCTGATCAGCGCCTGGAACCGGGGGCGCGAACCCTTCACCCTGCAGCCGGGCGATCGCATCGCGCAGCTGGTGGTGCTGCCGATTGCACGCGTGGGCCTGCAGGTAGTGGATACTTTCAGCGACAGCGCCAGGGGAACGGGTGGATTCGGCCATACCGGGGTGCGCTGACAGGGGAAAGCATCCATGAGCAAGGCGAAGGCGGAAGGACAGTCACCGTTGGCGATCGGACGCTCGGCACCGTTGCTGGCCGGTGCGCTGGTGCTGCTGGCGATCTGGTTCGGCTACAGCGGTGTGCGGCAGTGGCGGCAGGCCTCGGTGGGCCAGACGCTGGAGGCATCGCGCGATGCCGTGGTGCAGGGCCTGCAGGCAGCACTGACCTCGCAGGCGGCGCAGCTGCAGAAGGTGCTCAAGAGCGAGCGCGTGGGTGCGGCCCTGGCCAGCGGCGATGCCGAGGCCAGCGCCGTGGCCATCCGCGAAGGCTGGCCGGGCGTGGAAGAGGTGCAGGTGCTGGACGCCGGCCTGGATGCGGCCTACGCCGACCCGAAGGCCTTTGGCTACTCGCGCCTGGCGCTGCTTGAAGCGGCCCTTGCCGACGATGATGGCAAGACCGTGCTGCGCGTGGTGCGCGATGCCGGCGGCCAGCGGCTGGGCCTGGCCAGCAGGGTCACGCTGGGCCAGCAGACGCCGGCGGTGGTGTACGTGCGCCAGCCGCTGCTGCGCCTGACCAGCGCCTTCGATGCCGTGCAGGTGCCGTCGGCCGGCTACCTGGCGCTGCGCCAGGGCACCTTCAACGTGATCGAGCAGGGCGCCAGCGAGATGGCGGGCGGTGCCGAAGCGTTGGCACGGCCGATCGGCGCAAGCGGGTTCCGCCTGGCCGCCGCCGTGCCGGATGTGGAGCCGGGCCCGATGGGCCTGGGCCCGATCCCGAGCGGGGTGGTGGCGCTGCTGTTGCTGGCGATGGCCGGCCTGCTGCTGCTCGGCAAGGGCAAGGTGCAGCTGCCGCGACGCCGCGTTGCCGGCACCGATGAGCAGGGCGAGGGCCCCACGCTGCGCGAGAGCCTGGAACAGGCGCCGCTCGTCCCGGCTGCCGGCAGCGGAACGCCGCCGCCGCCGGTGCCGCAGGTACCGGCCGAGGACATTGCCGCGGAGATCTTCCGCGCCTACGACATCCGTGGCGTGGTCGGCCGCGACCTGACACCGAAGGTGGCGGCGCTGATCGGCCAGGCGATCGGCTCGGTGCTGCAGGTACAGGGGCTGCGCGAGATCGTGGTCGGCCGCGATGGCCGTCTGTCCGGACCGGATCTGACCGCCGGGCTGATCGAAGGCCTGCGCCGCGCCGGTTGCGATGTCATCGACATCGGCCTGGCGCCCACGCCGGTGGTGTATTTCGCCAGCTACCACCTGCGCGCCGGCAGCTGCGTGGCGGTTACCGGCAGCCACAACCCGCCGGACTACAACGGGTTCAAGATCGTGGTGGGCGGCGAAACGCTGTCCGGCGATGCGATCACCGAGCTGTACCAGCGCATCCGCGAGGGCCAGCTGCATGTTGCCGCCGAGCCGGGCAGTTTCCAGACCCGCGAGGTCAATGCCGACTATATCCAGCGCATCGCCGACGATGTGCAGCTGGACCGCCCGCTCAAAGTCGTGGCCGATGCCGGCAACGGTGTGGCCGGTGAGCTGGCCCAGCCGCTGCTGGAGGCGATCGGTGCCGACGTCATTCCCCTGTACTGCGATGTGGATGGCACCTTCCCGAATCATCACCCTGATCCGAGCGACCCGCGCAATCTGGATGACCTGATCCAGACCGTGAAGCGGTTTGACGCGGACATCGGCCTGGCCTTCGATGGCGATGGCGACCGCCTGGGCGTGGTCACCCGTGAAGGAAAGATCATCTACGCAGATCGCCTGCTGATGCTGTTCGCCGCCGATGTGCTGATGCGCAACCCGGGTGCGCTGGTGATCTACGACGTGAAGTGCAGCGGCAAGCTGTCCGACTACGTGCTGCGCAATGGCGGCAGCCCGCTGATGTGGAAGACCGGCCATTCGCTGATGAAGGCCAAGATGCGCGAGACCGACGCCGAACTGGCCGGCGAGATGAGCGGGCACTTCTTCTTCAAGGAACGCTGGTTCGGCTTCGATGACGGCCTGTATGCGGCCGCGCGTCTGCTGGAAATCCTGGCCCAGCGCGATGAGTCGCCGTCGGAGGTATTCGAGGAACTGCCCGACAGCGTGTCCACGCCGGAACTGAAGGTGCCGGTCGAATCGGGCACGCCGCATGCGCTGGTGTCGCTGTTCGTATCGGCCGCGCAGGGGGAGGAGTCGCCGTTCATCGGTGCGCGCCTGTCCACCATCGATGGCCTGCGCGCAGACTTCCCGGACGGGTGGGGCCTGGTGCGCGCATCCAACACCACGCCGGTGCTGGTGCTGCGTTTCGAGGCCGACGACGAGGCGGCGCTGGAGCGGATCAAGGCCTTGTTCCGCGCCCAGCTGCAGCCGCTGCTGCCGGGTGTGGAGCTGGGTTTCTAGACGGTGTACCGGCCAGCGGTCGGTACCTGCCGGGTGATGCCCGACCTGTGGTTGGCCATCACCCTTTGAACCGCAGACCCACGCCCGGTTCGGTAAACAGATAGCGCGAGTCCAGTGCGGAATCGCCCAGCTTGTGGCGCAGCTTGCCGACCAGAATGCGCAGGTAGTGCGTGTCGTGCTGGTGGGTGGGTCCCCAGATCTCCGCCAGGATCTGGGGCTGGGTCACCACGCGTCCGGCATTGCGCAGCAGCAGCGACAGCAGCGCGTATTCCTTGCGCGTCAGCGCCACCGGCACGCGGTCCAGGTGCACCTCCCGGCGCGCCAGGTCGATGTGCAGGTGCCCGTCGTCGAAATGCGGGAGGGCGCCGTCGCCGGATACCGTGCGCGAACGCAGCAGTGCCCGCACGCGGGCCATCAGCTCCTGGGTGCCGAACGGCTTGGTCACGTAGTCATTGGCGCCGTTGTCCAGCGCCCGCACCTTCTCCGCCTCACCGGCGCGCACGGTCAGCATGATCACCGGCACCTGGCTCCACTGGCGCAGCTCGGCCAGCACCTCGTGGCCTTCCATGTCCGGCAGGCCGATGTCCAGGATCACCAGGTCGCTGCCGCCGGTGGCCAGCAACGCCAGCCCATCCTGGCCGGTCGCGGCCTGCTGGACCACATACCCTTGAGCGCGCAGGCTGATGTCGAGGAAGCGGCGGATCTGCGCTTCGTCGTCGATCACCAGCACACGTGCGGGCGGCACGCCGGAAGAGGGGTCAGGAGTCGTCGTTGTCATCGGCAGGGTGAGGTTGCAGCAGCGGCAGCGTGATGCGGATCAGGGTACCGCGTCCATCGCGCCCCGGCAGCGCCTGCACGCTCCCACCATGCGCGCCGATCATGCCCTGGCAGATGGTCAGGCCCAGCCCGGTGCCGTGGCGCCCCCGGTCGCCGCGTTCCACGCTGTAGAACATGTCGAAGATGCGCGCGCGTTCCTCGTCGGGAATGCCCGGGCCGGCATCGAGCACATCGATGCGCAGCTCGCCCTCCACCAGCCGTGCCTGCACCTCCACCGCCGCACCGGGCGGGGAGAACTTGGCCGCGTTTTCCATCACGTTGAACACCGCCTGCTCAACCAGCGCCGGATGTACCCAGATCGGCGCGAGCGTGGCGGGAATGTCCAGTTTCAGCTGCACCTCGGGCTGGTAGCGCTGCAGGCGGCGTGCGGCCGAGCCGACCAGTTCATCCACGCCGATCCAGTCGCGATTGATCTTCAGGCCATCGTGGCCGAGCCGGGTCATGTCCAGCAGGTTCTGGATGTACCGGTCCAGCCGCTCGCCTTCGATCAGGATGGTGTCCAGCAGCGCGCGGCGGTCGGTGGCGTCCATCGCGTCGGCATAGCTGGAGAGACTGTCGGCCGAGCCGATCATCGCGGCCAGTGGCGAGCGCAGGTCGTGGGATACCGACGACAGCAGCGCCGAGCGCAGGCGCTCGGTCTCGTTGCTGACATGCGCGGTTTCCAGGTCGGCCACCAGCTGCGTGCGCAGCGCGGCCTGGGCGATGTCGTCCACCATCGCCGCCGCCAGTTGGCGTTGCTCGGGCGCCAGCCGCGCGGTGGTGCGCGGAAAGCGCATGCCGGCCACGCCAATCGCGCGGTCCTCGCCATCCAGCAGCGGCAGGAACCACCACTCCGCGCCGGCCAGGGTATTGGTGAAGCGGCCGCTGGGCTGTCCGTGGCGGAAAGCCCAGTCCGCGGCGGCCAGGTCGGTGTCACCGGGCGCGGCGCTGCCACTGGTGCTGGTGTCCTGGCCGATGCGCAGCCACGCCGGCGCATCCAGGGCCTGCTCCAGCGCTTCCCGGCCGGCCTGGGCAACCTGCTCGTTGCTCGGTGCGCGGGTCAGCTCGCGTCCCAGCGCCTGCCGCGCATGGGCATGCCGGTTGGCCGCGCGCAACGCCACGACCTGCATGCGCAGGCGCGAGGCCAGGCGGCCGGCGACCAGCGCGGCGGCAAGGAACAGGAAGACGGTGATCACGCCCTGTCGCGCGCTGATGGCGAACGTGAAGCGCGGGGCGATGAAGAAGAAGTTGTACGCCAGGAAACACAGCGCCGCGGCGATCACTGCTGCACTGGTGCGGCTGCGCGCGGCCACCATCACCACCGCCACGATGAACACCATCGACAGGTCATACAGGCCCACCCAGCGCTCGGCGAACAGCGCCACCAGGCACGCCAGCGTGGTGGCGCCCACCGCCAGCAGCATGTCCTGGCCGGCGCTGCGGTTGGCGATGGCCAGCCCGGAGCGGCGTGCGCGGGCACGGGCCTGCGGCGTGCCGATGATGGTGATCTCGTAATGCGCGCCGCGCTGGATCAACTGCTGGGTGAGGGTGCGGTTGAGCATCCGTGCCACCGGCCGCTCGCGGGTGCGGCCCAGCACCAGAGTGGACACGCTGTTGTGCGCGGCATGGTCGAGCAGCGCATCGGCAATGCTGTTGCCGTGCAGCAGCTCGGCCTCGCCTCCCAGCCGGCGCGCGAGCGCGAACGCGGCATCGATTTCGCGCCGCGTCTCCTCATCCTGGCGGCGGCCCTGTACGGTCACCACCGTCCAGGGCGCATCGCGGCGCTCGGCGATGCGTCGCCCGACCCGCACCAGGTACTCGCTCTGGCCGCCGCCATCGATTGCCACCAGCACGCGGCGACGCAGCGGCAGGTTGCCTTCGCCGCGCGCGGCGCGGGTCTCGCGCAGGCTGCTGTCGACCCGGTCGGCCGCCTCCTGCATGGCCAGCTCGCGCAATGCGGTCAGGTTGGCCGGAGAGAAGAAAGCCTGCAGTGCCTGCGCCGCCTGTTCGGGCACGTACACCTTGCCCTGCTGCAGGCGCTCGATCAGCTCGCGCGGCGGCAGGTCCACCAGCACGATGTCATGCAGGCGGTCCAGCACCGCATCGGGAACGGTCTCGCCGACCCGCACGCCGGTGATGCGCATGACCACGTCGTTGAGGCTTTCCAGATGCTGGATGTTGACCGTGGTCCAGACGTCGATGCCCGCTTCCAGCAGTTCCATCACGTCCTGCCAGCGCCGTTCGTGGCGGCTGCCCGGCGCGTTGCGGTGGGCAAGCTCGTCCACCAGCACCAGCGCCGGACGGCGCGCGAGGATCGCATCCAGGTCCATCTCCAGCAGCGCGACGTGCTGGTATTCGCACTGCCTCAGCGGCACCTGCGGCAGCCCGTCCAGCAGCGCCGAGGTCTCGGCGCGCCCGTGGGTTTCCACCAGCCCGATCACCACGTCCACGCCGCGACGCAACTGTTCGTGCGCGCGGCTGAGCATGCTGAACGTCTTGCCCACGCCGGGCGCGGCACCCAGGAACACGGTGAGTTTGCCGCCGGCTTCGCGTTGCAGGCCTTCGACCAGGGCATCGGCCTGGCGGGTACGGGAGTCGCTCATGGGTGGCGATTGTGCGCCTGCAACGGTACGCAGCGCATCAAGGCGTGCCGCGCGGCGGCTGCGCATCCAGCGCTGCGTTCAAGGTCATCACGTTGACCCGCGGCTGCCCGAACACGCCCCACTGCGGGCCTTGGGTATGGGCCTTCACCAGCGCCTGCACCTGGTCGAGGGGCAGGCCGCGGCTGCGTGCCACGCGTGCCACCTGTACGGCGGCAGCCGCCGGCGACAGCTCCGGGTCCATGCCCGCGCCGGACTGGGTCACCAGATCGCCTGGCACCTGGGCCACGGTGATGCCTTCGCGCAGGGCGACCGCCTGGGTCGCCTCGTGCACGCGTTCCTCCAGGGCCGGGTTGCTGCGCGCCAGGTTGCTGCCCGCGGCGGCCATCGGGTCGTAATTGGCTGCCGAGGGGCGCGCCTGGAAGTAGCCGTCGCCCACGAACGGCTGGGCGATCAGCTGCGAGCCGCGCACCTGGCCATCGCGAAGCAGCAGGCTGCCATCGGCCTGCGCCGGGAACAGCAGCCGGCTGGCGCTGGTGGCGGCCACCGCGTAGGCCAGCCCGAGCAGCAGCAGGCTGCCCAGGCCCAGCACGATCGCCGGACGCCACGCGCCGTCCTGCTGCAGGGTGGAGGTGGCGGTCGCGCGGGACGGCGACGCGGGAGAGAGGGACGAAGCGAGCGAGCGGTTCATACGCCGAATACCGAGACGAGGAGGAGGTCGATCAACTTGATGGCCGCGAACGGCAGCAGCACGCCGCCCAGCCCATACACCAGCATGTTCCGGCGCAGCAGCGTGGTCGCCGTGGCCGGGCGGAAGCGCACGCCGCGCAGGGCCAGCGGAATCAGCGCGGGGATCACCAGCGCGTTGAAGATCAGCGCCGCCAGCACCGCGTTGCGCGGGCTGGACAGGTGCATCACGTTCAACGTGGCCATTGCCGGCAGCGTTGCGGCGAACAGCGCCGGCAGGATCGCGAAGTACTTGGACACATCGTTGGCCAGCGAGAAGGTGGTCAGCGCGCCGCGCGTGATCAGCTGCTGCTTGCCCACTTCCACCACCGCCAGCAGCTTGGCCGGGTCCGAATCCAGGTCGACCATGTTGCCGGCCTCTTTGGCGGCCTGCGTGCCCGAGTTCATCGCCAGGCCGATGTCGGCCTGGGCCAGCGCGGGGGCGTCGTTGGTGCCATCGCCGACCATCGCCACCAGCCGTCCGCCGGCCTGCTCGGCACGGATGCGCGCCAGCTTGTCCTCGGGGCGGGCCTCGGCGATGTAGTCGTCGACGCCGGCTTCGGCCGCAATCGCTGCGGCGGTGAGCGGGTTGTCACCGGTGATCATCACCGTGCGGATGCCCATCGCACGCAGTTGGGCGAATTTTTCGCGCATGCCGTGCTTGACCACGTCCGACAGCTCGATCACGCCCAGCACGTGCCGCCCTTCGCACACCACCAGCGGGGTGGCGCCGTTGCGCGCCACCTGTTCCACGCGTCCGGGCAGTTCAGCCGGCACCGTGCCGCCAAGCTCGCGCACGTAGGCGGTGATCGCATCGGCAGCGCCCTTGCGGATACGCCGGCCGCCGTCCAGGTCCACGCCGGACATGCGGGTCTGCGCGGTGAAGGCCAGGTACTGCGCCTGGGCCGGCTCGGCCGTGGTGCAGCCCTGTTCGCGTGCCAGGCGCACGACCGATTTGCCTTCCGGGGTCGGGTCGGCCAGCGAGGACAGCAACGCGGCCTCGCGCAGTTGGGGCGCATCGATGCCGGCCAGCGCATGGAAGTGGGTGGCCTGGCGGTCGCCGTGGGTGATGGTGCCGGTCTTGTCCAGCAGCAGCACGTCCACGTCACCGGCCACTTCGACCGCCTTGCCCGACTTGGCCAGCACATTGGCCGCCAGCGCACGGTTCATGCCGGCGATGCCGATGGCCGGCAGCAGCCCGCCGATGGTGGTGGGGATCAGGCACACCAGCAGCGCGATCAGCAGCAGCGGGTCGACCTTCACGCCAACGAACGCACCGATCGCCGGCAGGGTCGCCACCACCACCAGGAACGTCAGCGTCATCGCCGCCAGCAGCAGGGTCAGCGCGATCTCGTTGGGGGTCTTCTGGCGGTTGGCGCCTTCGACCAGCGCGATCATGCGGTCCAGGAAGCTGTGGCCGGGCTCGGCGGTGATGCGCACCACGATCTGGTCGGACAGCACCTTGGTGCCGCCGATCACGCCGCTGCGGTCGGTGCCGGCCTCGCGCAGCACCGGCGCCGATTCGCCGGTCACGGCCGCTTCGTTGATGGTGGCCAGCCCCTGCACGATCTCGCCATCGGCCGGCACCAGTTCACCAGAGCTGACGATCACATGGTCGCCGGGACGCAGCTCGGCGGCCGGCACATGCGTTTCGGCCGCACCGGCATGCGCGGCGGCCAGGCGCCGCGCGGTCAGGTCCTGGCGGGCACGGCGCAGCGATGCGGCCTGGCCACGGCCGCGCGCCTCGGCGACGGCCTCGGCGAAGTTGCCGAACAGCACGGTCAGCAGCAGGATGCCGGTGACCGCCAGGCCGAAGCCCAGCGGCGCGTTGCCGGTCAGGGTCACCAGCAGGCTGACCACGGTGCCGACCATCACCACGGCCATCACCGGGCTGTGCAGCAGGTGCCGGGGCGAGAGCTTGATGACCGCATCGCGCAGGGCGCGCCGCCAGCCGGCGCCGTCGAGCAGGCGCGGGTGGCGGTGGGTGGAAGCATTCAACGGATAGGTACTCATGGGGTCATGTCTCAGTGCAGCGTCAGCGACAGGTGGTCGGCCACCGGGCCAAGGACCAGCGCCGGCATGAACTGCAGTACGGTCAGGATGGCGATCAGCGCGATCAGGGTCAGCGCGAACGTCGGGGTTTCGATCTGCAACGTGCCGGCCGATTCGGGAGCACGGCGCTTGGCGGCCAGCTGCGCGGCCACGATCAGCGGAATCACCAGCACCGGGTAGCGGCCCAGCAGCAGCACCAGCGTGCAGCTCAGGTTCCACCACACCGTCGCATCGCCCAGCCCCTCGAAGCCCGAACCGTTGTTGGCATATGCCGAGGTGTACTCATAGAACACCTGGCTGATGCCGTGGAAGCCTGGATTGGAGGTGCCGGTGATCGAAGGGATCGCCAGCGTCACCGCGGTCAGGGTCAGCAGCGTGATCGGCTGCAGCAGCACCAGCAGGGCGAGCAGGCGGATCTGCGGCGTTTCCAGCTTGCGTCCGAACAGTTCCGGGGTGCGCCCGGTCATCAGGCCGGCCAGGAACACGCCCAGCAGCAGGTACACCAGGAACTGCTGCAGGCCGCAGCCGATGCCGCCCCAGATGGCGCTGATCAGCATGTTGACCATCGGCACGGCGCCGGCCAGCGGGCTGAGCGAGTCGTGCATGCCGTTGACCGAGCCGTTGGAGACCTGGGTGGTCACTGCGGCCCACAAGGCGGTTCCATCAGCGCCGAAGCGCACTTCTTTGCCTTCCATCAGCAGCGGGCTGGCGGCGGTCGCCGAATGGCCTTCCAGCCACACCGTGGCCGCCACCGACAGGCTGGACATCGCCAGCATGCAACCGAACACCAGCCCGGCCAGGCGCCGGCGCCCGGTGAACGCGCCCAGCATGAAAATCACGCTGATCGGGATCAGCAGGATGCCGATCAGTTCGAGCGCATTGGACAGCGGGGTCGGGTTTTCATACGGCATGCTGCTGTTGGGACCATACCAGCCACCGCCATTGGCACCGAGCTGTTTGGCCGCAACCATCGCCGCGACCGGGCCCAGCGGCAGCTTCTGCGAGTCCATGCCCGACGCTGCATCGATCGGCGTGGCCTGTGGGCCGCCGGCCAGCGTGGACGGTACGCCCTGGCTGGTCAGCAGCACCGCCCAAAGCAGGCACAGCGGCAGCATGAAGCGCACGCATGCACGCACCACGTCGGCGTAGTAGTTGCCCACGTCCACGCGGCGGTCGCCACTGAGCTGGGCCGCCTGTTGCGCATCCACCTCGTCCGGGCGGGCGCCGAACAGCGCACGCAGGGTGGCCACCGCCAGGGCCAGCCCCATCATCGGGGTCACTACCTGCAGGCCGGTGATCGCGGTCATCTGCGCGAAGTAGGACAGCTGCGCCTGGCCCGAATAGTGCTGCTGGTTGGTGTTGGTCAGGAACGACACCATCGTGTGCAGCGCCGTGTCCCAGCGCATGTTGGGAATCTGGTCGGGATTGAACGGCAGCCAGGCCTGGGTCATGAACACGGTCTGCACCAGCGCGGCGATGACCACGTTGCTCAGCAGGAACGCGCCCACGTACCCGCGCCAGGACATGCCGCGCGCGGGGTTCACCCCGAGCAGCCGGTACAGCGGTTTCTCCACCCACGCGAATACGGCGTCGCCGCGCATCGGCGCGCCACGCATCACCCGGGCCAGGTACAGCCCGAGCGGGAAGGCCAGCGCGATGCTGGCCAGCAGGATCAACAGGATCTCGGTCATGATCGGCTCCGGTCAGAACGCTTCGGGCCGAAGCACGACATACAGCAGGTAGGCGGCGGCGACGAGCACCAGCACGCCGCACACCAGGGAAAGCCAGGCAGGCATGGTCGTGGCCTCAGAGGGGGGAAAGGGAGGGCGCGGTGCGGGGTGCACCGGCAGCACGCGCACGCGATCGGCGCCGGTCGGCGCTCGCGGCGGGGAATACAATCGGATACAGGCTCATGGGACGTCCAGGTGGAACCACTCCACGTCAGGCGAGCATGGTGGTCCTCCAAGGCGTAAACGCTCCACGCCCCCCAGGCGGGCAGCGCGTAAAGAGTGCATAAAAAAAGGGCGGATGCCGTCGCATCCGCCCCTTTTGTCCTGGCCTCAGCGCCGGGCGCGACCCGGTCGCCTACCCGCGAGGATCGCTCGCCGCACCCTTCAACAACCGGTACCGCTGCAGCGTTTCCTCGATCTCCGCATCCAGCGCGATGCGCTGCTGTTCGAACGAGGCCTGCATTCGCTTCTGCGCCAGCAGTTCGGTGTGGCGCTGGCGGATCTCCGCGGCCTGCTTGTCGGCCACCGGCGATCCGGCCAGCTCGCGGTTGCCCGCCGTCGACAGCAGCGTCACCAGCGCATCGCGCAGGCTGGCCACGTTGTAGTGGGCGGTCTGGATGTTGTTGTCCAGGATGCCGGTGCGTTCGACGAACACCCGGCGCAGGTCCGCCTCGTTCTCATACGTGGACAGCATCGCCTGCTCGGTGCGCTGGCGGGTCTGCTCGGCGGCCAGGTCCAGCCGGCGCTGGGCGGCCTCCACCGCGGCGCCGGCGCGTTCCTCTTCGGTCATCGCGCGCTGCACCTCACCGCGACGCAGGCCGCTGTTGACGCTGAACTCCTCGCGTGCGGCGTTCACCGCGTCCTGGGGCAGCGCATCGCTGCAGATCCGCTCGTTGCCCTGGTTCCAGCAGAACAGCTTCTTCGGCTTGACGGACACATCGCTGCGCGCCTTCTGGGCCTGCGCCCACGACGCTGGCAATGCCAGCAGCAGGCCGGTCACGACAATGGCGGAAACCCTGGACATGGTGGACAGCCCCCTGCTGTCAGCGCGTAGGACGGCTGCCGTAGCGGGACCGATAGTCCTCCAGCGGCTGCCTGTAGCCGACAAGTTCCGGATTTCCGGAGGCAAAATCAAGCAGGTCTGCCAGCGTGGCCACGGCCACTACCGGAATGCCGGCTTCCTCGGCCACGGCCTGGGCGGCCGATCGCTGGTCGGTCTCCGACGCGATCTCCTGGCGGTCCAGCGCCACCACGATCCCGGCCGGGGTGCCGCCGGCGCCCTTGATGATGGCCAGGGCCTCGCGGATCGCGGTACCGGCAGTGATCACGTCATCGACGATCAGCACGCGCTTGCCGTTCATGTCCGCGCCGATCAGGTTGCCGCCCTCGCCGTGGGCCTTGGCTTCCTTGCGGTTGAAGCTCAGCGGGAGGTCGCGCCCGCGCTGGGCGAACTCGCAGGCGGTCGCGGTGGCCAGCGGGATGCCCTTGTAGGCCGGCCCGAAGACCACGTCGAATTTCAGCCCGGTGGCTTCCACCGCGTCGGCATAGCAGGCCGCCAGCTGGACCATGCGGGCGCCGGAATCGAAACGGCCGGCGTTGAAGAAGTAGGGGCTCAGGCGGCCGGACTTCAGGGTGAACTGGCCGAAGCGCAGGGCATCGGCGGTCAGGGCAAGTTGCAGAAAACGGTGGCGATGGTCGCTCATCTAGACTCTATTCAATTCATTTGGAGCGCAAATCCTAATGCATGGGCGGCAATTCAGGCTCGCGGCAGACGGTCGCGGGGCCTGCAGCGGCCGGATCCGGCCAGCCGGGCCGGGGGTCAACCCGGTATGCTTTGCCGGTTACCGCTCCAGACCCGGGTCAGCATGCGCATCATCAGCTTCAACGCCAACGGCATCCGTTCCGCTGCCACCAAGGGCTTCCTCGACTGGTTCCGCGCCCAGGACGCCGACGTGCTGTGCATCCAGGAGACCAAGGCCCAGGAAGACCAGCTGACCGACCCGATGTTCCGCCCGGACGGCCACCACTGTTTCTACCGCGACGCCATCACCAAGAAGGGCTACAGCGGCGTGGCCATCTACAGCAGGCGCGAGCCCGACCAGGTGATCACCTCGCTGGGCTGGGCGCCGTTTGACGATGAAGGCCGCTACATCGAGGCCCGCTATGGCAACCTCAGCGTGGTCTCGTTCTATATCCCCTCCGGCAGCTCGGGCGACCTGCGCCAAGGCTTCAAGTTCGAGGTGATGGAGTGGCTGCGCCCGATCCTGGCCGAATGGCTGGCCAGCGGCCGCGACTACGTCCTGTGCGGCGACTGGAACATCGTGCGCTCGGCGCTGGACATCAAGAACTGGAAGTCCAACCAGAAGAACTCCGGCTGCCTGCCGCCCGAGCGCGACTGGCTCAACGGCCAGTGCGTGGACGCCGGCCAGGCGCTGGACATCGCCGCCGGCCAGGGCTGGACCGATGCCTACCGCCTGCTCCACCCCGACGGCGAGGACTACACCTGGTGGAGCAACCGCGGCGCGGCCCGCGCCAACAACGTGGGTTGGCGTATCGACTACCAGTTCGTCAGCCCCGGCCTGCGCGAGCGCCTGCGCAGCTGCTCGATCTACCGCGATGAGCGCTTCTCCGACCATGCCCCGTTCACGGTGGACTACGCCCCATGAATGAAGCGGCGGCGGTGTCGGTGCCGCATACCCCCCTGCAGCGGGCACGACGCCTGTTCGTGATCCTGCTGCTGGGCTTCGCCTCCGGCTTGCCGCTGGCGCTGACCGGCGGGGCCATGCAGGCCTGGCTGACCGTGGACGGGCTGGACCTGGTCACGCTCGGTTTCCTGTCCCTGATCGGCATCCCGTACACCTTCAAGTTCCTGTGGGCGCCGCTGATCGACCGTTTCGACATCCCGCTGCTGGGCCGTCGCCGCGGCTGGATCGTCCTGCTGCTGTTCGCGCTGGCCGCCGCTCTGGTGTTGATGAGCAGTCTGTCGCCGTCGCGCAACCTGCCCCTGTTCGCCGGGGTCGCGGTACTGGTGGCCTGCCTGTCGGCCACCCTGGACGTGGTGATCGACGCCTACCGCACCGACCTGCTGGAACCGGCCGAACGCGGCCTGGGCGGCTCGTTCACCGTGCTGGGCTACCGCCTGGCGATGGTCCTGTCCGGTGGCATCACCCTGATCTGGGCCGAGCAGTGGCAGAGTTGGCCGCAGGTGTACCGGGTGATGGCGGGGCTGGCGGTCGGGGTAGGGGTGCTGGCCCTGCTGCTGATGCCGCGCCTGCCCGCGCGCTTCACCGCGCCGGTGTCCCGTGCCGGTGGCGAGCTGCGCGGGTTCGTGGCCCTGGTGGCCGGTGTCGCGGTCGGCGCGTGGGTGGTGCACTACCTGCTGGTGCTGGTCGGCCTGGACCCGGACAGCAGCGACCGCTGGACCCGGCTCACCTTCGTGGTCAGCCAGATCGCCGGCGCAATGACCGTCGGCCTCGGCGTGACCCGCTGGATTCCCTTCCAGACCCTCAACGCCTCGCTGCGCAGCTATTTCGGCATGCGCGGGGCCGGTGCGTTCCTCGCGCTGGTGGTGCTGTACAAGATCGGTGATGCATTCGCCCTCAGCCTGTCCACGCCGTTCCTGCTGAAGGGCATGGGCTTCAGCCAGGCCGAAGTGGGCCTGGCCAACAAGACCATCGGTCTGTTGATGACCATCGTGGGCGCCATCGTGGGCGGCTTCTTCCTGTTGCGCCTGCGCTTGTCGCAGGCCCTGCTGGGCTTTGGCGTACTGCAGCTGGTGTCCAACCTGGGCTTCTACGCGCTGGCCCGCGAAGGTGCCGGGGCATGGGGCTCGGTCACCGTCCCGGCCTTCAACCTGCTGATCGTGCACCTTGAGCACGCCACGCTGATGGACAGCCTGCTGCTGTTTGCCCTCAGCCTGGACAACTTCGCGGGCGGCATGGGCACGGCAGCCTTCGTGGCCCTGCTCAGCGGGTTGTGCGGCACGCGCTTCTCGGCCACCCACTACGCGCTGCTGTCGGCGTTCGCCACGCTGGGGCGGGTGTTCGTGGGGCCGTTCGCTGGCGTGCTGGCCGATGCCTATGGCTGGCAGACCTTCTTCCTGGTCTCGGTGCTGGTCGGCGTTCCCGGCCTGCTGATGGCCTGGTGGCTGCGCCGGGAAGTGGATGCCACCACCCAGACCGCCGCCACCGGCTGACCGCCGGCGGGGGCCGGCCGCCCCGGTTTGCCACCCGCAGTGTGCTGTTGGATGATGGGGACTGTTGTGCCGTGGGGGCGGTGCTTGCCGACGGGGAGAACAATGGTCGATCTGCTGCTGCGGGATCTGGACCCGCTGTTGAACGAGCGTATCCGGCGCGTCGCCGTGGCGCGCGGCTGGACCCGTGAACACACCTGCATGGTGCTGCTCGAACAGGGCCTGTTCACCAGCGAACTGGACGTCCGCAGCGGCTTCCACGACCCCGAAGTGAATGCCCTCGCAGACGCCATCGCCGCCCTCCAGGCCCTCCCCGACGCCCCCCCGTAGAGCCGGGCTCTGCCCGGCTGCGCGCCGCGCCATGCCGCCGGCTGTTCTCCGCACCACGCCCCCGTAGAGCCGGGCTCTGCCCGGCTGCTCCAGGCGCAATACCCACCTGCCAACCCGAAACCCGGCACTACGCCGGATGGATCGCACCCAGTATCCGCGGCCCGCGTGCGCCGCTTACGCTCGGCAGATTGCCCGGCAGGCCGTCCAGCGTCCGCTGCGCCAGCCACGCAAACCCCATCGCCTCCAGGTAATCCGGGTCCAGCCCATGCACCGCGCTGGATTCGATGACCACGCCCGGCAGGCGCGCCCCCAGTCGCCGCAGCAGCGCCGGATTGCGCACGCCGCCCCCGCACACCAGCAGCCGCGCCGCGCCCGGCAGGTGGGCCAGCAGCGCGTCGGCCACGGTGGCGGCGGTCAGCTCCAGCAGCGTGGCCTGTACATCGGCCGGTGACCGGGCCTCCCCGTCCATCGCCGCCTCGGCCCAGGCCAGGTGGAACTGCTCGCGTCCGGTGCTCTTCGGCGGCGGCAGCGCGAACCAGGGATCGGCCCGCCAGTGCGCCAGCAAGGGTTCGTCCACCTGCCCGCTGGCCGCGAACGCACCATCGGCATCGAACGGCACCCCGCGATGGCGCTGGCACCACGCATCCATCAGCGCGTTGGCGGGCCCGGTATCGAAGCCGCGCGGAACGCCCTCACGGGGAATCAGGGTCAGGTTGGCGATGCCACCCAGGTTGAGGATCGCCCGGTCTTCGCCGGTGGTGCCGAGCATCGCCAGGTGGAACGCCGGCATCAGCGGCGCGCCATGCCCGCCGGCGGCCACGTCGCGGCGGCGGAAATCGGCCACCGTGGTGATCCCGGTCAGCTCGGCGATGCGGTTGGCATCGCCCAGCTGCCAGGTGAAGGCGGGATCGCCCAGCGGGCGGTGGCGCACCGTCTGGCCGTGCGAGCCGATCGCACGGACCTGCGCGCGCTGTACCCCGCTGGCGAGCAGCAGGGCATTGGCGGCGGCGGCGAACTGGATGCCGACCTCGGCGTCGATCCGCCCCAGCGCATCCAGCGAGGTGATGTCGCCGCCTTCGCCCAACGCGATCAGGTCGGCACGCAGCGTCGGGTCCCAGGGATGGGTATGCCCGTGCACAAAGCGGCAGCCGCCCTCGGCGGGAAACTGCACCAGCGCGGCATCGATGCCATCGGCGCTGGTGCCGGACATCAGGCCCAGGTAAAGCGGAGTATGCGGATCGACAGCAGTCATGGCAGGCGCTTGAACGGAGTGCGGCCAGCTTCCGCGCAAGCAGCGGCCGTCGTCAATGCGCGCGTGGTCGCGCGCATCGAACCGGCGGCGCGACGGTCAACCGCGGCTGGGCTTGGCTGGTTTGGCCGCGCTGGCGGTGGCCGTCGCGGCCTTGTCCGCCACCGGTGCCGGCGACGCGTCGGCGTAGATCAGCTTCTCCATGCCCTGGATGCGGGCCAGCGCCGGCGCGGTCTGCGCGCGGAACGCGGCCAACTCGCTGCCCTGCAGCGGCTCCGGCGGCGGCATCGTCACCGACAGCGGATTGCGATGCACGCCGTTGACGCGGAATTCGTAGTGCAGGTGCGGGCCGGTGGCCCGGCCGGTCGAGCCGACATAGCCGATCACCGTGCCCTGCGCCACGCGCTGGCCGGTCTTGATCGCACCGAAGCGCGACATGTGCCCGTACAGCGTGGTGTGGCCGCGGCCGTGGTCCAGGATCACCACATTGCCGTAGCCGCGCTGCGTGCCGGCGAACTGCACGCGGGCATCGCCGGCGGCCATGATCGGCGTGCCGGTGCGCGCGGCGTAGTCCACGCCCTTGTGCATGCGCATCTTGCCCAGCACCGGGTGCTTGCGCGCGCCAAAACTGGAGCTCAGCCGCGCGAACGGGATCGGCATGCGGATGAAGCTCTTCTTCAGCGGCCGGCCGCTGGCATCGAAATACTCGGACTTGCCGTTGCGGTCGAAGCGGAACCCGCTGTAGGTCTTGCCACCCGAGGTGAAGGTCGCCGCCAGGATCTTGCTGGTGTCCACCTTCTCGCCCTCGCGCCAGGTCTCATCCAGCACCACGCTGAAGCGGTCGCCCGGCTGCAGGTCCTTGGAGAAGTCGATGTCGTACTTGAAGATCTCGTCGGTCATCGTGGCGATCGCCGACGGCGACAGCCCGGCCTTGCGCGCCGCGGCGTACAGCGAACTGGTGATTTCCCCGCTGGCGACCACGCGCCGGGTCGAGGACTCGCGCTTGATCACCTTCTCGGTGATCTGGTTGTCCTTCAATGACAGTTCGACGCGGTTGTCGGCATCGCGGTCGAAGCGGATCGTGCGCAGGTCGCCGGACAGGGGCAGGTCGAAGGCGATCTCCGCGCCGGGACGCAGCTTGGTCAGGGCCTGCCGCGCGCCAGGATGCTCCAGCACCTGGTGCATCACCGTGGCCGGGATGCCGGCCTCGTCGAACAGGTTGCTGAGGGTCTGGCCGCGCTGCACGCGCAGCACCTGCCAGCTGTCGCCCGGCGTCTGCAGGCGGCGTTCCTGCGAGAGCGGCGGCAACGGCAGGGCCAGCGTGGCATGGCCCTCGGAGTAGGGGGATTCGATGGTGTGCGAGAAGCCGGGGACGATGGTGGCCACCAGCGCGCCAATGGTGGCGAACAGACTGGCATGCATCCAGTGGCGGCGGGTCCAGCGCTGGTTGAAGGCTGCGGGCAGATGCTGCTTGAGCTTCCGATGGAGGGCGGTGTCGTGAAGGACGTGAAGGCGTTCCTTGAAGCGCTGCTTGCGCGCGCGGCCTTGATCGGAGTTCAGCATCGTGGGTCTGTTCCTGGCTGGCCCGGGAGCGCGGGCCCAAACGTCGGTAACATAGACAGGTATAAATAGTGCGTCAAACCCTTGTGCCTATTGGCTTTTGTGAAGCGCTTGCGGTTAACTTGTAATTAACGTCATTCATGTAAATAAGGCATTGCCGGGAGTTGTCACGTGTCCTCGATTGAAGAAGCCATTGCCCTGATCGGTCGCGGCGCCGATGAGATCCTCAAGTCCGAGGAGCTGCGTCAGCGTCTGGAAAGCGGCCGTCCCCTGCGGATCAAGGCCGGCTTCGACCCCACCGCGCCGGATCTGCACCTGGGCCACACCGTGCTGTTGAACAAGCTGCGCCAGTTCCAGGACCTTGGCCACCAGGTCATCTTCCTGATCGGCGACTTCACCGGCATGATCGGCGACCCCTCCGGCAAGAACGTCACGCGCAAGCCGCTCAGCAAGGACGACGTGCTGGCCAATGCACGTACCTATGAGGACCAGGTCTTCAAGGTACTGGACCGCGACAGGACCGAAGTCCGCTTCAACTCGGAGTGGTTCGGCAAGATGGGCGCGGCGGACATGATCCGCCTGGCCGGCCAGCACACCGTGGCCCGCATGCTCGAGCGCGACGACTTCGCCAAGCGCTACGCCGCCCAGCAGTCGATCGCCCTGCATGAATTCCTGTACCCGCTGGTGCAGGGCTACGACTCGGTGGCCCTGGAGGCCGACGTCGAACTGGGCGGCACCGACCAGAAGTTCAACCTGCTGATGGGCCGGGGCCTGCAGGAGCACTACGGCCAGAAGCCGCAGATCGTCTTGACCATGCCGCTGCTGGAAGGCCTGGACGGCGTGGCCAAGATGTCCAAGTCGCTCAACAACTACATTGGTATCAGTGAACCGGCCATCGACATCGTCACCAAGACCATGAAGATCGGTGACGACCTCATGTGGCGCTGGATCGAGCTGCTCTCCTTCGATATCAGCGAAGCCGAGGCCAGGAACCTGCGTGCGCAGGTCGAGGCGGGCGGTTTGAACCCGCGCGAGGTGAAGCTGCGTCTCGCCCGGGAGCTGACCACCCGCTTCCATGACGCGGCCGCTGCCGACCAGGCCATCGCCGGCTGGAACGCGGCCGTGACCGGGCAGGGCGATGTGACCCTGCTGCCGCTGCAGGAAGTGACGATTCCGGCCGAAGGCCTGCGGATCGGTGCACTGCTGACCGCCGCCGGGCTCACCCCGAGCAACTCCGAGGCGTCCCGCAAGCTCAAGGAGCGGGCGGTGAAGGTGGATGGCGAGGTCGTGGACGACGCCCAGACGCTGTTCGCGCCCGGTTTTGAAGGCCTGCTGCAGGTCGGCAAGCGCACGTTCGCGCGCGTTCTGCTCGTCGCGGCCTAAGCGTCACAAGGCGTTTCCGGCCGCGGTGACGCGGCCGGACCTGAATCGGAAGAAGAAGACGTCAAAAAAAGTGACGATCCCCCTTCACAAATGCCGCCGATAGGGACATACTTTCCCTCCCCCGACGCAGGGGCCACCGCAAGGCGGCAACCGCACCGGAACAGGACGGCAACCACTTCGAAAGAAGGTGTTGACGGAAACGAAAAGCCTGACATAATAGGCGGCTCGCTTCGACGAAAAGACCTCCGGGTCGCACGGCGAAGCAGCATCGGCAACAACGTCCACTTCGGTGAGGCGGCCTTGAAAAAAGGTGTTGACGAGGCGGAAAAGCCGGCTATAATGGGCGGCTCGCAACGACGGAAACGTCGGGGCACACGGAGGAAGGCGCTGAGGCCGACTCCAAGGTTCTTTGACAGTATGCGCAGGTATCTTGTGAAGGCGCCTGCAGGAAGGATGATTTGTCCATCTTGCAGACGTTTGATCAAGCAACATATCAATTGTTTTAAAG